>CP007494.1:3374755-3699674 GCA_000612485.1 Bordetella holmesii ATCC 51541 | reverse complement strand
GGGCCATCGCTCAACGGATAAAAGGTACTCTGGGGATAACAGGCTGATACCGCCCAAGAGTTCATATCGACGGCGGTGTTTGGCACCTCGATGTCGGCTCATCTCATCCTGGGGCTGTAGCCGGTCCCAAGGGTATGGCTGTTCGCCATTTAAAGAGGTACGTGAGCTGGGTTTAAAACGTCGTGAGACAGTTTGGTCCCTATCTGCCGTGGGCGTTGGATACTTGACGGAGCCTGCTCCTAGTACGAGAGGACCGGAGTGGACGTACCTCTGGTGTACCGGTTGTCATGCCAATGGCATTGCCGGGTAGCTAAGTACGGAAGAGATAACCGCTGAAAGCATCTAAGCGGGAAACTCGTCTGAAGATTAGGTATCCCGGGGACTAGATCCCCCTAAAGGGTCGTTCAAGACCAGGACGTTGATAGGTCGGGTGTGGAAGCGCAGTAATGCGTTAAGCTAACCGATACTAATTGCCCGTGCGGCTTGATCCTATAACTCTTTAGTCTTACATATACGATTGCTGGCCAGTTCGCGCCAGTGCCGTCTGAACATACATCAACGCAACCTCAGTTGCTGCTTCTTCCAAATTCAAGCCGTTGACAACGCGTCAACCGCTTAGCCGGTTACGCCTGACGACCATAGCAAGGTGGCCCCACTCCTTCCCATCCCGAACAGGACAGTGAAACGCCTTCGCGCCGATGATAGTGGACGTACGTCTGTGAAAGTAGGTCATCGTCAGGCTTTTATTCCTCAAAACCCCGTAAGCTATCCGCTTACGGGGTTTTGTTTTGCGCAAAACATTTACACCCGTGAGGCGATCTCCACATGTTCGACCCGATGTCGGACATGGTTGCCTCCCCCCTCTGCCAACGCCTCTTTGCCAGTCCCTGTCGTTTGCTTGATTGACGCCGGACCTGACGCATGGCGGCTTGGCCTGACCCTAGCGTCGCCACGCAGGCGAGGCTTTCTGCACAGAAGGTTGGGGCGCAAGCCTACGCGCCGCTGCTCGTGCAACTCGACGATGCCGGAACGCTGCCTGGCGCCACTGTGGGCAGCATTGCGCAGCTAGCCGTTCTAGAGCGTTGCGCAAGCGGTGTGTTTTCTGCTGACGCGTGATCGAGCGGGAGTCATGCCGGGCGAAGACGCATGCCGGGCCCTTGTTTCCTGGGTTACGCGCTCGGTATGACCTGCTCCCCGTGATTAGTACGAAATCGATGTAGAGTCCGTTCCCAAAGGAATGGCAATGAAGAAACGATTTACGGAAGAGCAAATCATCGGCGTGCTCAAGGAAGCCGATGCAGGTGCCAAGCCCGCAGAGTTGTGCCGCAAGCACGGAATCTCCGAGGCAACGTACTACAACTGGAAGGCGAAGTTCGGTGGCATGACGGTGTCGGACGCTCAGAGGCTCAAGGAGCTGGAGCAGGAGAACAACAAGCTCAAGAAGCTGTTGGCCGAGTCGATGCTGGACAAGGCGGCGCTTCAGGATCTGCTAAGCCGAAAGTAGTCAGCCCGCAGGCCAAACGCGAGGCGGTCAGGACATTAATGACCGAGCGCGTGGTTCGCCCAGCGGCAATCGCGCCGAATCAGAGTTGGTCAATGGATTTTGTGGCCGACGGCCTAGCCTATGGCCGCCGATTCCGCTGTTTGACTATCGTCGATGACTACACTCGCGAATGCCTGGCCATCGAGGTCGATACGTCGTTGCCGGGACTGCGTGTTGCCATGGTGCTGCAACGGCTGGCGGAGATGCGTGGCCTGCCGCGATCTATTACCGTGGACAACGGGCCAGAGTTCGCCGGAAGAGCCTTGGACGCCTGGGCCTACCAAGCAGGCGTAAAGCTGTCGTTTATTCGGCCGGGTAAGCCGGTGGAGAACGCTTATATCGAAAGTTTCAACGGCAAGTTCCGCGACGAATGCCTTAACGAGCACTGGTTCTTGTCCCTGCGACAGGCTAAAAGCTTGATCGAAAACTGGCGAGTCGAGTACAACACCGATCGGCCTCACAGCGCGCTCGGATATTTAACGCCGGCGCAATTCGTGCAGGCTCATCAGAAAGAAGGTCTTTTACCCCTGGGCTCTATGTCGGTGCCGTACTAAATCTGGGGGCAGGTCACACCGACTGTCGGAATCGGCGTATGAGGACTATCTGGTTTGCTCATATTGGACGCGCATGATGGGGACAGATCCGAGCGGGGCACGACAGTAAAAGCAAAGCGCCGGCTTGGGCCGGCGCTTTGTCTCCAGGATCGGATCTTGAATCCCGGTCAGGTTCCTACCCAGCCCTGCGGGTTAGTAGTCCAGTTCGCCAAAACTGTATTGGCCGCTGGCCTTGGCTTGCGCAAGTTCGGCCTTGACCTGGTCGCGGCTCAGCGATTGACGGCTCATCTGGACGGCGGGGTAGTCCAACTCGCCGAACGTGTACAGGCCTTTGGCCTTCGCTTGCTGCAGGTCGGCGCTGACGTCAGCCCGCGACACAGAGCTGGTGCTCTGGCTGTAGACGCCTTGGAAGGGAACGTCATTGGGTTCGATGTTCTGCGAGGCAAAGGCACCGGTGCTCAGGACGGCAAGGGATACGAGCACTGCGCTAGTAAGGGTCTTCATGATGATTCCTCCGGTTCGTTGGATCTGGGATCCGGACTCGGCGGCCTTTCCGTCGATGTTCGTTGTTGTTTCCCAATGACTGTATTGTGCGCTGCTGCAACATAGGTATAAACCCTGTTTTTCGAGAATGATTATCCCATTTTTCGTGCTAATAAATAAATAAATGAATAATTAACCTCGTATTATGGGTTGAATTCACAGAACAACTTGCAGCCTTGCGAACGTCTCGGTGCCGGCGGGCCTGCACGACCGGTGTTACCTGTTCGTGGGTGGAATAAATGTCTCCCTGCGTCGCGTGAAGCACGATACGATCAGTCACGCCCGACGCGCTGTCGGGTTCTTGTCAGCAAGACAAGGTTGGCGCTCAGCCGACCTCAGAGAAAGCGCACCACCACCACCTGTTTTTACATCCAAGGAGTGGCTTGATGACTCGACCGAGGTTAGTCAGACAACGCGTGTGTATTGGGATCGGGGTAATGCTGGCACTGGGACAGACCCCGGCATCGTCGGCGACTACGGCGCAAGCCAAAGGCAGTAAGTTTTAAGGACCTCTAGCTCATGCCTGGTTAGAGCAGCGGACTCATAATCCGTTGGTGCCGAGTTCGACTCTCGGGGGGCTACCAAAGAAATCCTGAGCAATCAGGTACCTACAGCCGCCAGCAATGGCGGCTGTTTCGTTTCCGGCGTCTGCTGTGACCAAAACGTGACCGTTTCGGGGTGCGCGGCAAGGTGTGAGTCGCCCCGGGTTTCCTAGACGTAAGCGCCTGCTGAACACACCCTTGACGGTTCTGCTTATGCAGCAGGTTGCCACCGATGCGGCAGCAGCTCAGCGATCTGGCTGTTTTTCTGCGTGGGAAGGCGCGTGAGCACGTCCTTCAGATAGGCGTACGGGTCGTGCCCATTGAGCCGCGCCGACTGGATCAGGCTCATGATGGCGGCCGCACGCTGCCCGCCGTGCAGCGAGCCTGCGAACAACCAGTTCGAGCGCCCGATCGCCCAGGGCCGGATCTGGTTCTCCACCCAGTTGTTGTCGATCGGTGCATCGCCATCATCAAGATAGCGCGTGAGCGCCTCCCAGCGCTTGAGGCTGTAGTCGATGGCGCGTGCGGTACCCGAGCCATCGGGCACGCGCTGGCGCTGCGCGATCAGCCATCGATGCAAGGTCTCGGCGATCGGCCTGGCGCGATCCTGACGTATCCGCCTGCGCTTGTCGGCAGGCAGGTCGGCTACGTCCCGCTCTACGCCGTAGAGCGCGCCGAACAGATCCAGTGCCTCTCCGGCGATCTGGCTCTGGTGGCTCGCATGCAGGTCATGGAACTTGCGCCTGGCGTGCGCCATGCGGCCAAGTTCCTTGATGCCGGCAGCGAAGCCGGCCTTGTAGCCCACATAATCGTCGGTCACCAGTTTGCCGCGCCAATCTTGCAGGAACGTGCGGCAGTGCTCACCGGCCCGGCTTGGCGCGAAGTCGTAGAGCACTGCACGCAGGCTGTCGAACGAGGTCGGTGTGTATGCCCACAAGTAGGCCCGGTGCGTCTTGCCCGCGCCCGGATTGAGCATCTGCACTGGCGTCTCGTCGGCATGCAGCACGGGTTTGCCCAGCACCTCGGCCTTGAGCGCATCGACCAGCGGCTGCAACCGCAGCCCGCATACGCCGACCCACTCGCCCAGCGTCGAGCGCGGCAGCGCCAGACCGGCGCGCGCAAAGATGCCTTCCTGGCGGTATAGCGGCAGGTGGTCGGCGAACTTGGCCACCAGCACCTGCGCCAGAAGTCCCGCCGTCGGGATGCCCTTGTCGATGACCTGCGCGGGGACCGGCACCTGCGTGAGCGTCTCGCAGTGCTCGCACACCCATTTGCCGCGGATGTGACGTTCGACCGTAAAGACGCCCGGCAGGTAATCCAGCTTCTCGCTGACGTCCTCGCCGATGCGTTTCAAGCCGCAGCCGCAGCGGCACGTCGTGGACGCCGGTTCATGGTGGATGTCGGTGCGCGGCAACTCGGCCGGCAGCCGCATGCGACGCGGCGCTTGCGACGGCGCAGGCTTGGTGGAGATCGCTTCGCGCAGCGCGTTGACTTCCTCTTCGATAGCCGCCATGTCGGCGTCCATTGTCTCTTCCAGAAGGCTTGCCTGCGCCGGGCTCAATTGCTCGCTGCGCTTGCCGTAGCGCCAGCGCTTGTACAGCGCCAGCTCCTGCATGAGCTGGTCGATGTGCGTCTGTTTGAAGTGCAGTACGCGATCCCGCTCGGCAACCACCGCATCGTGCGCCGCTATCTGGGCGTCACGCGCGGCCACCTCGCCCATCAGGCGTTCGGCCAACGCGCGCAGTTGCTGTGCGTCGAGGTGATCCAGGGATGCGGTACTCATGGCCCACAGTATGCCGCGGGGCTCGCAGCGGCGATATTGGCGTCTTGCCGGATTGTCCGGCGCTACAACACCGAGATCGCGCCGGCCCCGCCCACATGCTGCCAAGGCAGGCCCAGCACCAGCGCCTGCCACTGCTCACTGTCGACCGCGACGTGGGGGCCGCGCAGCGCATCGGCCCACACGAACTTGCCGCGGTTCAGCCGGCGCGCAGCCAGCCACACGCCGATCCCGTCATGTACCAGCACCTTCATGCGGTTGGCGCGCCGGTTTGCAAAGCAATAGGCGTGGTGCGGACGGGCCGAACCGAACACGGCCACCACCCGGGCCAGTGCCGTCTCGGTGCCGGCGCGCATGTCCAGCGGCTCGGTGGCCAGCCAGATCGCATCGACACGGATCACCGCAGCCACTCGCGTAGCCACGCCACACATGCGCCCGCTTCACTCACGGGCCATTGCACCGTCGCTTGCGCGGGACCGCGCGACAAGCGAATCTCGATGTGACGGCCTGACGAGGGCACCGCAGGCAACGCGACCGGCACGAACGCCGGCGCTACAGGGGCCTGCCGTTCGGCCTGGCGAATCCACTTATGCACCAGGTTCGCGTTCACGCCATGTGACAGCGCCACGCCGGCAATGGAGGTTTCTGGCTGGCTGCACTGGGCCACGATCTGGGCCTTCAGCGCCTTCGGATAAGACCGACGCTTAGGAACCGGCGCTAATTCTGTCTTCGACATGGTGTCCACCTAAACGTGGTGGACACTATCGAGGACAACGCACGCGCTCAATATGGGTTCGCCGGGCGCTTACGGATGTCCTATCTTGCGCAGCTGTCAAACGACGACAATGTATCTTATGGCGGGTCGGCCTATAAGGCTGCCTTGCCCGGCAATCGATGGCGCATAGGGGGTGGGCTTGCGCTGGACACCGGGCCGCATCGCGTCTTTCTAGACATGCGCTACGGCCATGGCTCTGACGTCTCGCGTGAGGTCTCCGCCGTGGTGGGGTACTCGTACCGTTTCTAGGGCGTTGGGCTAGGCCGCCTATAATGCGCGCCTCGCAGTGCGCGGAGTTTCGGCATGCCCGAGGAGAGTCTGTTCTGGTTCATGACGGCCACTGTCACGTTTGCGCTATGCGCTGGCGTGGCTGCTGGCTGTCGGAAAACTCTAGGGTCCACCTTGCGTGCCGTGGCATTGGCCTCCGCCCTCGTTGCGGGGGCCGTGGCATGGATGACGCCGCCCATGGCGAGCGGGGGTATGGCCTGGCTCCTAGCGGCAGCCGGTGGCCTTTTTAGTCTGGTCATTGCCTGCGCGTGCGCACTTCTGACCAGGCGTATGCGGGGGGCAGCCGTTCCGGCGCACGATCATGACAGCCATGTGGCCAACCAGGAAAGTATCAATGGAAATTATCAGTAGCCAGACCGGCGAATTCGACTCGGGTATCAGCCTGCAGACTACGGTGGATGGCATCCCCTTTGGTGTCTACATCGTGTTGGGTGTGCCGGATCTGGACTCTATCGCGGATTTCGTCCCGCCCGAAGCCCTGTCTGATGGGGCCTCGATTCATGCGGCTTCTGTCGATACGGTGGATGGCGCCCAGGAGCAGATCGATGAAGTGCTAGAGAATCTCAACCCTGCTGACGTGGTGGTCTTCTTTTGCGCAGATGTGGACTGTTTTGCTGCAGCCCTGGATCTGCTGGGTCTTCCGATCGAAGAGTGAGCAAACCGGGGCGGCTGGAGGGGGCTTTTCTTCGCTATCTCTTTGATTATTAGTAAATAAGACACATCCAAATATTGACACGAAGATAAAGCAGAGCGTAACGGCAGTTTCTATTTGTTGCATTCTTCGGACGTATTTTTATGGATTATCTTGACTTAGGAGAGGAACCTGACGATAGTGTCGGCACGAGAGATCAAGTGTTGCGAAGTCTGTTCAGTGCCGTGCCTTTTCCGGCATCAGTTATTGTCCTGCTGTCCCCTCCTTGATTGCATCGTGGCTCCGGGTGCATCCGCACCCACTATCTTAGGAAATACAGTATGGAAACCGGCGTCGTTAAGTGGTTCAACGCAGAGAAAGGTTATGGCTTTATCACCCCGGAATCGGGTGGCAAGGACCTGTTCGCTCATTTCTCCGAGATCCAGTCCAATGGCTTCAAGACCCTCGAAGAGAACCAGCGCGTGAGCTACGTCACGGCGATGGGCCCCAAGGGTCCCCAGGCAACCAAGATTCAGATCATCTAATAAATAGCTGAATCTAGGCCAAAGCCGAGCCCCGCAAGGGGCTTTTTTGTTGCCTGTCCCTGCCGCGCGCCCGGTGGGCGCGCGACATCCTTCTTGATAGAGGTCCGTCATGCCTTCTTCGTCGTCTTGCCAGTCTTCGGATGTACTCGATTTCTGGCGTCATGCCGGCCCGCAGCGCTGGTTCGCACGGGATGTTGCCTTCGACCGCGAATTCAGGGAGCGCTTCCTCGAGGCGCATTTCGCTGCCGCGCGGGGAGAGCTTTTTGACTGGGAAGGCAGCGCTGATGGGGTGCTGGCACTGCTCGTGCTGCTGGACCAGTTCCCGCGCAATGCCTTTCGTGGCACGGGCCATATGTTTGCCACCGACGGTCTGGCGCTGGCTGTGGCGCGACGCGCTGTCGCGCATGGACTGGATCGGGAAGTCGACACGGAATTGCGCGCGTTCATTTATTTGCCTTATGAGCACGCAGAGAATATTGACGCCCAGCAAGAAGGCGTTGAATTAATGACACACCTGGGCGGGGAAACCTTGCGTTTCGCTATTATTCACCGTGACCTGCCCCCAGATTTAGTACGGCACCGACATAGAGCCCAGGGGTAAAAGACCTTCTTTCTGATGAGCCTGCACGAATTGCGCCGGCGTTAAATATCCGAGCGCGCTGTGAGGCCGATCGGTGTTGTACTCGACTCGCCAGTTTTCGATCAAGCTTTTAGCCTGTCGCAGGGACAAGAACCAGTGCTCGTTAAGGCATTCGTCGCGGAACTTGCCGTTGAAACTTTCGATATAAGCGTTCTCCACCGGCTTACCCGGCCGAATAAACGACAGCTTTACGCCTGCTTGGTAGGCCCAGGCGTCCAAGGCTCTTCCGGCGAACTCTGGCCCGTTGTCCACGGTAATAGATCGCGGCAGGCCACGCATCTCCGCCAGCCGTTGCAGCACCATGGCAACACGCAGTCCCGGCAACGACGTATCGACCTCGATGGCCAGGCATTCGCGAGTGTAGTCATCGACGATAGTCAAACAGCGGAATCGGCGGCCATAGGCTAGGCCGTCGGCCACAAAGTCCATTGACCAACTCTGATTCGGCGCGATTGCCGCTGGGCGAACCACGCGCTCGGTCGCCGCGATTCGCTTACGCTTTCGTTTTCGCACGCTTAACCCTGCCAGACTGTACAGCCGCCAGATTCGCTTGTGATTTGCTTGCCAGCCTTCGCGACGTAAGAGCACATGGATCTGTCAACGCCGGTTGAAAATTGACCCACTTTCGTCGGAATCGTCGGAGTAAATCTGACCCACCCCGGCGTTCAAAAACCTAGTTCCTGATCTTGATGTTTCCTGCTTTGCGCTTGTCCTTGAGCCGGTAGCTTTCCCCGGCAATCTGCACGATATGGGCGTGGTGCAGCAGGCGGTCGAGCAAGGCAGCGGTCAGCGTCTGATCCTCAGAGAAGCACGAGGCCCACTGGCTGAAGGGCAGATTGCTGGTGACGATGATGCTGGTACGCTCGTAGCGCTGGGCCACCACGTTGAAGAACAGGTTTGCTTCCTCGCGCCCGAAGGGCAGATAGCCAATCTCATCGATCACCAGCAGGCGCGGCCCGATGATAGCGCGGTTGAAGTACTGCTGCAGCCGGTCCTGCTTATGGGCCGTGGCCAACTGCATCATCAGGTCGGCGGCAGTCAGAAACCGGGTCTTGATGCCCGCCATGACGGCGCGGTACGCCAATGCCTGCGCCAGGTGGCTCTTGCCCACGCCGCTGGGTCCCAGGAACACCACGTTCTCAGCCCGTTCGATAAAGCTCAGGGCCGCCAGTTCCTGGATCTGGGCACGCGGCGCACCACTGGCAAAGGCGAAGTCATAGTCTTCGATGGTCTTGACCGAGGGCAGCGTGGCGATCTTCATCAGGGCGGCGCGCTGGCGTTCGATCCGGGCGTCGTTCTCAATACCCAGAAGGCGCTCCAGGAAGTCGCCATGGCTGGCGTCTTCGCGGGCGCACTGCTGGGCCATGGCGGGCCACTCGCTGCCGATACGCTCCAGCTTCAGGACATCGCAGATCTGTTCGATGCGGTTGTGTTGAAGGTTCATGCTCGCACCTCCAGCAACTCGTTATAGACCGACAGCGGGTGCTGGAAGCTCTCTCGCGGCACAGGCCGGTGAGACGTGGCCGGCACCAGCATGCCGTGTTGCGCAGGCAACTGCAGTAGCGCCAGGCGCTCTTCCTGCAACCGCTTAGCGGGTCTCTCCCGAGTGGTGCCATGCAGCCGCTGATCGGCCACCTCCGTGAGCCAGCGACCGACGTGCGCGTTGGCTGCCGTCACATCGAAGCGCAGGCCAGCCTGCTTGAGGGGCGCGGCCAACGGGACACAGAAACTGCCCTTCAGGTATCCGTTGAAGCGTTCGACCTTGCCCTTGGTCTTGGCGCGATAAGGCTGGCACACACGCGGGGTGAAGCCGAACTCCTGGGCGACGGCCAACAGCCCGTTGTGCCAGCGATGCTGGCCGGGGCCGTAGGCATCGCGCTCGGTGATGATGGCGCCCGCGTTGTCGAACAACACGTGCTGGGGTACGCCGCCGAAGTAGATGAAGGCCTGACGCAGACATCCGAACCAAGTGTCGGCGCGCTCATCGGTGGTGAACCGCACCCAGCTCGAACGGCTGTATCCCAGCGTGGCGACAAAGGCCATCAAGGGATCACGGCCGCGCCGGATGTGGGTGAAGTCGGCCTGCATCTGCTTGCCAGGCGGCGTCTCAAAACGAACGACCGGTTCAGGCTCCTGGTGCTTGTAGCCGCTAAGAAACTCCTTGAGCTGCGTTACACCACCGGGGTAGCCCAGTTCTTGAATCTCCCGCAGCAGCACGGCTGCTGGAATCCAGTGCGGCCGGGCCGCCTCGATGCGCCCGTGCAGATAGTCCTTGTACGGATCCAGCTTGGTGGTCCGTGCCTCGCGGGGCTTGTACTGCTGGGCACCAGCCTCACGCAGATACCGCCTGATCGTGTTGCGTGAGCAGCCCAGCTGCTTGGCCATCTCCCGAATGCTGACGCCGCGACGCGCCATTACCTTGATCTCCACTGCTTGCTCCTGAGTCAACATTGTCGGCGGCCAAAAGGCCGCCATCATCGCCCAGGTGGGTCAGATTTACTCCGACGCGGTGGGTCAGTATTACATCGGCGCTGACATGGATCCTCCGATAGCCGTAGCGTCGTTTCGCCACTGCCATCTCTTTCATGCGCTCGGTCAGCGCAGCATCGCCTGAGCGTGTGCTCTCGTAGGCAAACAGCGACCGCGAAATTCCTACCAGCCCACAGGCCCGGGTAACACCCATGCTGCGCTCGGTCATTAATGTCCTGACCGCCTCGCGTTTGGCCTGCGGGCTGACTACTTTCGGCTTAGCAGATCCTGAAGCGCCGCCTTGTCCAGCATCGACTCGGCCAACAGCTTCTTGAGCTTGTTGTTCTCCTGCTCCAGCTCCTTGAGCCTCTGAGCGTCCGACACCGTCATGCCACCGAACTTCGCCTTCCAGTTGTAGTACGTTGCCTCGGAGATTCCGTGCTTGCGGCACAACTCTGCGGGCTTGGCACCTGCATCGGCTTCCTTGAGCACGCCGATGATTTGCTCTTCCGTAAATCGTTTCTTCATTGCCATTCCTTTGGGAACGGACTCTACATCGATTTCGTACTAATCACGGGGAGCAGGTCACCTCGGCCAGCCGGTCGGTCACTCGCTGGTAACGGCCCAGCCAGCTCAGCCTCTCCAGATGCGGTCCACCGCACTGCTCGCACCAGACCCGCCGACGCGGCACTACCAGCGTCACTCGCAGCGCCATTAGCGGCAGATCCCGCACCCGGCGCGTGGTCGTCTCATGCACCTGCCGACATCGGTTGCCGCAGTGCTCGCAGTGCATCGTTCGCGCTGAAGGCTTCAGGTAAATCGTGACCGTCCGGCTCTCACCTTCAGGCCACACGACCCGCTCCACCCGATAACCTTCCCACCCACCCAACCTCTCGATCGTCTTGCGGTCCAGCATGATCCCGGCCTTGATCCTTGAAAAATCAAGGATCAAGCGTAACGGCAATCAAGCACGGCTCCACGCTATTCCGCGATGAACCTTATTTTTTGAGGCTTAGTGGTCTGCACTGCTCGTGAGTCGATCTACGTAGGCGATGCCTACCGCCGAGAGTATGAATACCACGTGAATGATGGTTTGCCACATAACCCCGGTTTCGGTAAAGCGGGCATTGTCTGATCCCAGGTTGCCGGCTTCGATGAACGTGCGCAGCAAGTGGATCGAAGAGATACCGATGATCGCCATGGCAAGCTTTACCTTGAGCACGCTCGCATTGACGTGGTTGAGCCACTCAGGCTGATCCGGATGGCCTTCCAGGCGCAGGCGCGAAACAAAGGTTTCGTAGCCACCGACGATCACCATGACCAGGAGGTTGGAAATCATGACGACATCGATCAGCCCCAGCACCAGGAGCATGATGTCCATCTCGCCGAAGCTATTGGTGTGCGACACCAGATGCCATAGCTCCTTGAGAAACAGAAAGACGTAGACGCCCTGGGCGACGATCAGGCCAAGGTAGAGAGGTAGTTGCAGCCAGCGCGAGCTGAATATCAGGGCCGGCAGAATGCCGAGGCGAGGGGGCTGTTGAGGGTTCATCGTTGCGAGCCTATTTGGTGAAGTGGGATTCAGGCGGCTCGCATTCTAGCAACGGCAGGTGTCGTTTTGCAGGCCACAGTCCCCTCCGGCGAGGCCATCTGCGGGGCGCTACGGGACGGGGATTGGGGTTGTCGGGCGACTTTCCGGTAAAATGGCTGGTTTACCCGGTTCGATTCGTCGTTTGCCGGGTTCGATTTCTTCTCATCCCTCGAAAAATAGGTCTTTTGATGCAGCCTGTGGTTGAAACCCTCTCCGGCCTGGAGCGCCGTGTTGATCTGGCCATTTCCGTGGCCGACGTGGAAAAGGAAGTCCAGGCGCAGCTCAAGCGCGTGGCCCGCACCGCCAAGGTGCCGGGTTTCCGTCCCGGCAAAGCGCCGATGGCTATGCTCGAGCGTAGCCATGGTCCGAGTATCCGCTATGACGTGATCAACTCCCAAGTCGGCCGTGCCTTTGAGCAGGCCGTCGAAGGCGCCAAGCTTCGCGTGGCCGGTAGCCCGTCGTTGGAGCCCAAGACCGAAGGCGTGGACGAAGCCACACTGGCTTTCTCGGCGACGTTCGAAGTCTATCCCGAAGTCGCCGTGCCTGATCTGTCGGGTCTTGCCGTAACGCGCTTCGAAACCGAAGTCAGCGACGCTGAAGTCAACAAGACACTCGATGTTCTGCGCAAGCAGCGTGCTACTTACGAAACTCGCGAAGGCCGTGCCGCGCAAGACGACGACCGCGTCATTCTCGATTTCGCTGGCACGATCGATGGCGTGCCTTTCGAAGGCGGCAAGGCTGAGGACTTCCCCTTCGTTCTGGGCCAGGGCCGTATGTTGCCCGAGTTCGAAGAAGCGGCGCGCGGCCTGAAGGCTGGTGAGACCAAGGTCTTCCCCCTGAGCTTCCCCGAGGACTATCAAGGCAAGGAAGTCGCTGGCAAGACCGCCGAGTTCACGATCACCGTCAAGGAAGTGGCCGAGGCCGTATTGCCTGCTGTCGATGCCGAGTTCGCCAAGTCGCTGGGCCAGGCCGATGCTGACGTCGAAAAGCTCAAGGCTGATATCCGCAGCAACATCGAGCGTGAAGTCAAGGTCCGTTCGCAAGGCCGCACCAAGACCAGCGTGATGGACTCGTTGGTCGACGCTGCCAAGTTTGATGTGCCCAAAGCGCTGGTCGATAACGACGTGCAAGGCCGCATTGCTCAGGCCCGTGAAGAGCTCAAGCAGCGCGGCGTGCCCAATGCCGAAAACATGCCCATGCCGGCAGAGGTATTCGCAGCCGAATCCGAGCGCCGTGTTCGCCTGGGTCTGTTGGTGTCTGAGCTGGTCAAACAAGCTCAGTTGCAGGCCAAGCCGGAGCAGGTTCGCGCCCGCATCGAAGAGTTCGCCCAGAACTACGAGCAGCCCGCTCAGGTTGTCAGCTACTATCTGTCGGACCGCCAGCGCCGCGCCGAGATCGAGGCGATCGTGCTGGAGGACAACGTTGTGGCCTACGTGCTGGAAAAGGCCAAGGTAACCGATGAAAAGGTTCCCTTCGATCAGTTGATGGGGATGGCATAACTATGCAGCGATTCACCGATTTCTATGCGGCAATGTATGGTGGAGCGTCGGTGACGCCCACCGGGCTGGGCTATATCCCCATGGTGGTGGAGCAGTCCGGCCGTGGCGAGCGCGCCTATGACATTTACTCGCGCCTGTTGCGAGAGCGCCTGATTTTTTTGGTCGGGCCTGTCAATGACGCCACGGCCAATCTGGTCGTCGCCCAATTGCTGTTTCTGGAGTCGGAGAATCCTGATAAGGACATTTCCTTCTACATCAACTCGCCCGGCGGGTCGGTGTATGCGGGCATGGCCATTTACGACACCATGCAGTTCGTCAAGCCCGATGTATCCACGTTGTGCACCGGGTTGGCGGCCAGCATGGGTGCATTTCTGTTGGCAGCGGGCAAGAAGGGCAAGCGCTTTTCCTTGCCCAACTCCCGCATCATGATTCACCAGCCCTCGGGCGGCGCCCAGGGCAGGCCAGCGACATTCAGATCCAGGCCAAGGAAATTCTCGACTTGCGCGAGCGCCTCAACCGCATCCTGGCCGAAAATACCGGTCAGCCGGTCGAGCGCATCGCCATAGACACCGAGCGTGACAACTTCATGTCCGCTCAAGATGCGGTATCGTATGGCTTGGTAGACAAGGTTCTGGCCCGACGCGAAGACGTTTGATACGTTTTTGCCTGGCTTGCAGGCCCTGCCGCCACGTCCGATAAGCGTTACATGCATTCCCCGGCAACGGGGAGTGCATCTCCTACCAGAGACTAGAAACACTTATGCCTGAAAAAAAGGGATCGGCAGACGCAAAAGTGCTGCATTGCTCTTTCTGCAACAAGAGCCAGCATGAGGTCCGCAAGCTGATCGCAGGTCCGTCTGTATTCATCTGCGATGAGTGCATCGACCTTTGCAATGACATCATCCGTGAGGAAGCGCAGGCGACCGCGCGCGCGGCGATTCGTTCCGAATTGCCGACTCCGGTTGAGATCAAATCCTTCCTGGACCAGTACGTCATCGGTCAGACCGGCCCTAAGCGCATGTTGGCGGTAGCGGTTTACAACCATTACAAGCGCATCCGGCATGGCGAGATCAAGGGCGATGAGGTCGAGCTGTCCAAGAGCAACATCATGCTGATCGGGCCCACGGGCTCGGGCAAGACGTTGCTGGCGCAAACGCTTGCACGCATGCTCAACGTCCCCTTCGTGATGGCCGACGCCACTACCTTGACCGAGGCTGGTTATGTTGGCGAAGACGTCGAGAACATCATCCAGAAGTTGCTGCAGAACTGCAATTACGACGTCGAGAAGGCCCAGCGGGCCATCATCTATATCGATGAGATCGACAAGATTTCGCGCAAGTCTGATAACCCGTCCATCACCCGCGACGTATCGGGCGAAGGCGTGCAGCAGGCGCTTCTGAAACTCATCGAAGGCACGGTGGCTTCCGTGCCTCCGCAAGGCGGGCGCAAACACCCCAACCAGGACTTCGTCCAGGTGGACACGACGAATATCCTGTTCATCGTAGGTGGTGCCTTCGACGGGCTGGAAAAAGTCATCCGCGACCGCACGGAAAAATCCGGTATCGGGTTTTCGGCTTCGGTTCGGGCCAAATCCGAGCGTGGCGTGGGCGAACTCTTCAGTGAAGCCGAGCCGGAGGATCTGGTCAGGTTTGGCCTGATTCCGGAACTGGTCGGCCGCCTGCCGGTCGTGGCCACGCTCGATGAGCTCGACGAGGCTGCACTGGTGCAGATTCTTACCGAGCCCAAGAATGCGCTGGTCAAGCAGTTCCAGAAGCTTTTTGCCATGGAAGGAGCCGAGCTGGATATCCGGCCGGATGCTCTGACGGCAATCGCGCGCAAGGCGCTCAAGCGCAAGACCGGCGCGCGTGGATTGCGCTCGATCCTTGAGTCGGCGTTGCTCGACACCATGTATGACTTACCCTCGCAGGGCAATGTCAGTCGCGCCGTTCTCGATGGCAACGCCATCGAAGGCGGGGGCAAGCCCCTGCTGATCTACGCCGACGAGGGTGCTGAGTCTGCCAAGGCAGGCCAAGGCGAGGTCCGAGACGCGGCGGCCTGAGCCGCATGCTCTGCAAAAAACCCGTCATTGGCGGGTTTTTTTGCATCTTGATGCGGCCGCGTAATCAGCATCTTGATTTTTGGGCTATCGTTCCCATATCAGACGTAACCGACCTCGGGCCTATGCAGCCCTTGTGTCCCTCTCATTCACTCTGAGGAACCCCCTATGTCTGCGAGCCAGACCCTGCCTTCAGATCCGATTGACTTGCCCCTGTTGCCTCTGCGCGACGTGGTGGTGTTTCCGCACATGGTTATTCCGCTGTTCGTCGGGCGCCCGCGCTCGATCCGTGCGCTGGAAGTGGCGATGGAAGCGGGTAAAAGCATCATGCTGGTGGCGCAGAAGTCCGCCGGTAAGGATGACCCCACTCCGGAAGACGTCTACGACATCGGTTGCGTAGCCAGTATTCTGCAGATGCTCAAGCTGCCCGATGGCACCGTCAAAGTGCTGGTCGAGGGCAGCCAGCGCGCGCGCATCGACAGCATTCAGGATGCTGACTCGCACTTTACCTGCCAGGTCACGCCGATCGCGCCCGACGCCACGGCAGGCCCCGAGGCGGAGGCGTTACGCCGTGCCATCGTGGCGCAGTTCGAGCAGTACGTGAAGCTCAACAAGAAGATTCCGCCCGAGATCCTGACCTCGTTGGCGGGTATCGACGACGCCGGCCGCTTGGCCGACACCATCGCTGCGCATCTGCCGCTCAAGCTTGAGCAAAAGCAGAAGATGCTCGAAATCGTGCCCACGGCCGAGCGCCTTGAGGGGCTGCTCGCGCAGCTGGAAACCGAAATCGACATTCTGCAGGTCGAAAAGCGCATCCGTGGCCGCGTCAAGAAGCAGATGGAGAAGAGCAAGCGCGACTACTATCTGAATGAGCAGGTCAAGGCCATTCAGAAGGAGTTGGGCGAGGGCGAAGAGGGCGCTGATCTCGAAGAGCTCGAAAAGAAGATCATCGCCGCGCACATGCCCAAAGAGGCGCGCAAGAAGGCCGACGCTGAGCTCAAAAAGCTCAAGCTCATGTCGCCGATGTCCGCCGAAGCCACGGTGGTGCGCAACTACATCGACACGATCATCAATCTTCCCTGGAAGAAGAAAAGCAAGATCAACAACTCGATCGCCAATGCCGAGCGGGTGCTGGACGATGACCACTATGGCCTGGAGAAGGTCAAAGAGCGCATTCTCGAGTATCTTGGGGTGCAACAGCGTGTCGACAAGGTCAAGGCGCCTATCCTGTGTCTGGTGGGCCCTCCGGGCGTGGGTAAGACCTCGCTGGGACAGTCCATTGCCAAGGCGACCAACCGGAAGTTCGTCCGGATGGCGTTAGGTGGCGTGCGCGACGAGGCCGAGATCCGTGGGCACCGTCGGACGTACATCGGCTCCATGCCGGGCAAGATCTTGCAGAACATGTCCAAGGTGGCCGTTCGCAATCCGCTCTTCCTGCTCGATGAGATTGACAAGCTGGGCATGGATTTTCGCGGCGACCCGTCGTCGGCATTGCTTGAGGTCCTGGATCCGGAACAGAATCACACCTTCCAGGATCATTACATCGAGGTGGACTTTGATCTGTCCGACGTGATGTTCGTGGCGACCAGCAATACGCTGAATATTCCGCCGGCCTTGCTTGATCGTATGGAAGTGATTCGTCTGTCGGGTTACACCGAAGAAGAGAAAATCCATATCGGCAGCGATCATTTGTTGCCCAAGCTGATGAAGAACAACGGCGTGAAGGAAAACGAACTGACGGTCGAAGAAAGCGCGTTGCGCGACATCGTGCGTTATTACACGCGTGAAGCGGGAGTGCGTTCGCTCGAACGAGAAGTGGGCAAGATATGCCGCAAAGTGGTCAAGCAATTGCTTACGGCAAAGGATAAGGGCGAGCCTGAGACCGGCCCGGTCGTGGTCAATGCCGAGAACCTCGATGCCTATCTCGGCGTGCGCCGTTATACGTTTGGCATGGCTGAGAAAGAGAACCAGATCGGGCAGGTGACCGGTTTGGCGTGGACCGAGGTGGGCGGCGATCTGCTGACCATTGAAGTGGCGGACATGCCCGGTAAAGGCAATATTCAGCGCACGGGTTCGCTGGGCGACGTCATGAAAGAGTCGGTGGAAGCGGCCCGTACCGTAGTGCGGTCGCGGGCTCGCCGTCTGGGCTTTGCCGATAGCGTGTTCGAGAAGCACGACATGCACGTCCACGTTCCTGAAGGCGCCACGCCTAAGGATGGGCCGTCGGCGGGTATCGCCATCACTACGGCCATGGTGTCGGCGCTGTCGCGCATCCCGGTGCGCGCGGATGTTGCCATGACCGGCGAGATCACCCTGCGAGGCGAGGTTCTGCCTATTGGTGGCCTGAAGGAAAAGCTTCTGGCAGCGCACCGCGGTGGCATCAAGACCGTGTTGATACCGGAAGAAAACGTCAAGGATCTCGCAGAGATTCCAGACAACGTGAAGAACTGCTTGGAGATCGTGCCGGTGCGCTGGATCGACAAGGTGCTGGAAATGGCGCTGGAGCGTCTGCCCGAGCCCTTGGCCGATGAAGAGCCCGTCAAGGAAACCATTGTCAGCAAGCCAGTGGAGTCAGGCGATCCCGTGCTCAAGCACTGATCCGCCAAAAAAACCCCCGCCATCTCAAGATGGCGGGGGTTTTTTTTGGTTCATCGAGGAATACCGGGGAATGCAGACCGGATCTTGAGGAAGAAGTACTCCTGATCGCGGTAGCCGTAGGCGCGGCGCTTGATGACTTTGATGGTGTTGTTGATGCCCTCGACGATGCTGGTGTTGAGCCGGTGGCGACAGCGAGACAGAATCCCGTGCAGATAGGCTTTTAGCTTGAGCGCGAAGTGAGCCAAGGCGGCGATGCCGCTGCCCTGAGCCTGTTGCAGCCAGTGATCCCATGCCTGGCGGGCGTAGCCGGGGTGTTGGTAGAACCACAGCTGTTTGAGCTCATCGCGCATCAGATAAGCGGTGAGCAAGGGCTGGTTGGCCTGGAGCAACTCGTCCAACTTTACCGATTGGCACGGATCGAGGTTTTTGCGATTGCGCAGCAGTAGCCAGCGACTGGACTTGATCACCCGGCGGGCCGGCTTGTCGTGCCGCAACTGGTTCGCTTGGTCTACACGCACCCGGTCTATCACTTCACGGCCGTACTTGGCCACGACGTGGAACAGGTCGTAGACGATCTCGGCGTTGGGGCAGTTGGCCTGGATCTCCAGCTCATAGGCCGTCGTCATGTCGATCGCTACGGCCCGGATCTGCTGGGCAACCCCAGTTGGCAGTTGTTCGAAGAAGGCTCTGGCCGTCTCGCGCGAGCGGCCATCACCGATCCATAGCACCTGACGGCGGATCGGATCGACAACGACCGTGGCATAACGATGGCCCTTGTGTAGAGCGAACTCGTCCATCGCTAGGTAGTGGATCTGGCTCCAGTCCGGCTCTTGGATCGCCCGTCGCAGCAGGGCCTTGTCCAGCGCCTTGACCGTGTGCCAACCCAGTTGGAAGAAGCGCGCCACGGCCAGAATGTTGCTGGACTCAAGCAACTGGCTGACCGCCTCGGCCAGCCGGTCGGTCACTCGCTGGTAACGGCCCAGCCAGCTCAGCCTCTCCAGATGCGGTCCACCGCACTGCTCGCACCAGACCCGCCGACGCGGCACTACCAGCGTCACTCGCAGCGCCATTAGCGGCAGATCCCGCACCCGGCGCGTGGTCGTCTCATGCACCTGCCGACATCGGTTGCCGCAGTGCTCGCAGTGCATCGTTCGCGCTGAAGGCTTCAGGTAAATCGTGACCGTCCGGCTCTCACCTTCAGGCCACACGACCCGCTCCACCCGATAACCTTCCCACCCACCCAACCTCTCGATCGTCTTGCGGTCCAGCATGATCCCGGCCTTGATCCTTGAAAAATCAAGGATCAAGCGTAACGGCAATCAAGCACGGCTCCACGCTATTCCGCGATGAACCTTTTTTATGGCTGCTGTTTTTGTGCGGGCTGCGTCAGTGCAGGCTATGGGTGCGAATCAAGCCCACCGCGATGCCTTCCAGTGCGAACTCGTCGTCCGGGCTCAACACGATGGGTGCGAACTCGGGGTTTTCGGGGAGCAGCTCGATACGGCTGCCGTGGCGTTGCAGGCGTTTGACGGTGACATCGTCGCCGAGGCGCGCCACGACGATTTGGCCGTTGCGCGCTTCAGCCGCCTTTTTGACCGCCAGCAGATCGCCCTCGAGTATGCCTGCATCGCGCATGCTCATGCCGCGGACTTTGAGCAGGTAGTCAGGGGCTTGGGCAAACAGGCCTGGATCCACGCCCACCTCGCGTTCGACATGTTCGGCCGCGAGGATGGGCGAGCCGGCAGCTACGCGTCCCACGAGTGGCAGCAATAACTGCGCCAGAGCAGGGTGGGGCAGCAGAGCCTGGCTGGGCGCACTGGGCTCGGGCCCTTTGAGGCGGATGCCACGCGAGGCACCGGCGGTCAGTTCAATGGCGCCCTTGCGTGCCAGCGCCTTGAGGTGGTCTTCAGCGGCATTGGGCGACCGGAAGCCCAGCGCCTGTGCGATCTCGGCGCGCGTGGGGGGAAAGCCGGTACGGGCGACGGTTTGCCGGATCAGGTCGAGAATTTCCTGCTGGCGATCCGTGAGTTTGGTGGCCATGGTAATGATCCCAATGATGGCCCGGGGCTTGTGTGAACCACGGACTGTATGTATATACAGCGTGATTCTGGGGGACACAGCTGAAAAATGCAAGCGATGCCAGGGCGATACTCCCGTTTCTAGCGACTACCGCAAGCAGGGGACGCTACGCGGTCATGGCTGGCCCCTGGTTTGCGGTCGATTCGCGCAAAGCCATCGTCAGATACTCAGGATTGGCACATCCAAGGTGTGGTTGACCTGCCCCCAGATTTAGTACGGCACCGACATAGAGCCCAGGGGTAAAAGACCTTCTTTCTGATGAGCCTGCACGAATTGCGCCGGCGTTAAATATCCGAGCGCGCTGTGAGGCCGATCGGTGTTGTACTCGACTCGCCAGTTTTCGATCAAGCTTTTAGCCTGTCGCAGGGACAAGAACCAGTGCTCGTTAAGGCATTCGTCGCGGAACTTGCCGTTGAAACTTTCGATATAAGCGTTCTCCACCGGCTTACCCGGCCGAATAAACGACAGCTTTACGCCTGCTTGGTAGGCCCAGGCGTCCAAGGCTCTTCCGGCGAACTCTGGCCCGTTGTCCACGGTAATAGATCGCGGCAGGCCACGCATCTCCGCCAGCCGTTGCAGCACCATGGCAACACGCAGTCCCGGCAACGACGTATCGACCTCGATGGCCAGGCATTCGCGAGTGTAGTCATCGACGATAGTCAAACAGCGGAATCGGCGGCCATAGGCTAGGCCGTCGGCCACAAAGTCCATTGACCAACTCTGATTCGGCGCGATTGCCGCTGGGCGAACCACGCGCTCGGTCGCCGCGATTCGCTTACGCTTTCGTTTTCGCACGCTTAACCCTGCCAGACTGTACAGCCGCCAGATTCGCTTGTGATTTGCTTGCCAGCCTTCGCGACGTAAGAGCACATGGATCCTCCGATAGCCGTAGCGTCGTTTCGCCACTGCCATCTCTTTCATGCGCTCGGTCAGCGCAGCATCGCCTGAGCGTGTGCTCTCGTAGGCAAACAGCGACCGCGAAATTCCTACCAGCCCACAGGCCCGGGTAACACCCATGCTGCGCTCGGTCATTAATGTCCTGACCGCCTCGCGTTTGGCCTGCGGGCTGACTACTTTCGGCTTAGCAGATCCTGAAGCGCCGCCTTGTCCAGCATCGACTCGGCCAACAGCTTCTTGAGCTTGTTGTTCTCCTGCTCCAGCTCCTTGAGCCTCTGAGCGTCCGACACCGTCATGCCACCGAACTTCGCCTTCCAGTTGTAGTACGTTGCCTCGGAGATTCCATGCTTGCGGCACAACTCTGCGGGCTTGGCACCTGCATCGGCTTCCTTGAGCACGCCGATGATTTGCTCTTCCGTAAATCGTTTCTTCATTGCCATTCCTTTGGGAACGGACTCTACATCGATTTCGTACTAATCACGGGGAGCAGGTCATGGTGTCGCAATGTACATGCTCCATATCGTCTCAGCGATGTTGGAACACCCATTCGTAACCCACGGTCGTGTTGAGGCGTTCGACGTAGGCATCCTGTCGTGGCTTGCCCGGTTGAGTATCTTTGAGCTTCAGGCGATCTCGGTGCTACGTGGGCCACCAACAGTCAACACCATTCGGAACTTGACGTTGCCTGACTTCATGCGTTGATAGGCTTCATTGGCCTGCTCGAATGGCATCACTTCGATCTTGGGGCGTACCCCCGCCAGCACGCTGAAATCCAACGTTTTTTCGTTCTCCCAGGGCGATCCGGTGATTGAGCCCAGTACGCTGCGCTCTCCCACAACTAGGTGGCCCGCAGACACAGGCAATGGATCTTTCCCTGCGCCAAGTAGCACCAGGCGGCCTTGTGGCGCCAGCCCGACCATCAGCGGGGAGACCACGGCAGGAGCGCCAATCGTGGTGATGATGGCCTGCGCGCCTCCCATGGCTTTGAGCTTGGCTGCCGCATCCTCTTCGTTGGTGTCGATGTAGATGTGTGCGCCCAGATCGAGCGTATCGTTGGCGATGTCACTGCCTCGTCCTATGGCTACTACGCGAAACCCCATGCGACGCGCATATTGCAACGCCATGTGGCCCAGCCCACCAATGCCCAGAATGGCGACGGTATCGCCGGCCTGCGCCCCGCACTTCTTCAAGGCATTGAACGTCGCAATCCCCGCACAAAGAATCGGAGCAGCTTCTTCCGCATGGAGTTCGTCGGGAATCGACACCAGGCCGGACGCCCGAGCCAGCATGACCTCGGCGTAGCCGCCGTCGCAGGTGGCGCCGACGAATGGCTGGTTCTGGCACAGTTGAAAATGTCCCTGGCGACATTGCGCGCACTCCCCGCAAGGCCCGCCCAGTCGGCCAATACCGACACGCTGGCCGATTTTCCAGATAGACGGCACATACGCTCCCAGCGCGGTGATCCGGCCCACTACCTCGTGACCGGGTACACGAGGCGGCTGCAACGTCGGATCGGCACCGTCGATGTCGCCCACGTCGGCGCCACAGATGCCGCAGGCATCAACTTCAATCAACACTTCGCCCGCGCCTGGTGTTGGCGTGGGATGTTCCACCAGTTCCAGAAAGCCTGGCTGGGTGACTTGCATGGCACGGTATGTCGATTGCATATCCTCCGCTCCTAAAAATGATTAATAGAAAAATGCCTCGGCCCAGGGCGGATGCGAGGCGGTTCAGCGCCTCATCGACCACACTGCGCGGACACGGCAGGTTGATGCGCGTGAAGCCTTCGCCTTCGGCGTCGAACTTGCGTCCACGGTCGAGTCATAGCCGTGCGCGGCGCAGCAGGTGGTCATGCAATTCGGCAGTCGCCACATCAATGTCGTGAGTGGCACCGGTGATGCGCTCCGTCTTGCCTTGCTGTCTCATGGCAACTCCTTGTTCAATGCCGCACGGGATACCCCTGGCGTCAGTGCCTGGACACCCAGACCTGCTGCTTCGATGGCGCCGGCGAGATAGCCCGGAAACTGCGGCGACCACTCATTGGCGATGCCCGTGAGGCAGCCTTGCCAAGGTCCTGATGCGGCTTTTGACGCAGGTGCCTGAGCATGCTGGCCCGTCGCGTCGCGATCCATTGCCGTGGCGGTGCGCGGGTCTTGTGCCCAGTCTTTGATGATGTCGGCCTTGGGCGTCGCCGCGTCGGGTCCGAACATCCGGACGCACTGCGCACGGCAGTGCGTGCGCATCACCTCGTCAGAAACGGTGCTGCGCACGCGCGCCGGCACACCCAGGAAACCAAACAGCGCTGCGCTGCCGCCGGGCATGGAGGCATCATGGATCTCACCCATCGGCCCGCGTGCACTGCGGCCCTCTCCTGATAACCCCCGTTCTCGCCAGAACGGGCTGCCATAGATTGCGATGTACTTGGCGTGCGGCGCCATCCATGTGGCCGTGTCGCGCCACTGCCGGGCGAGTGCCTCCGGCAACGCTGGCTCGAAGGCAATGGTGTTTTCGATCAGACGAGGCGGCAGCGCCAGCAGGACGTGCTCGGCGTGCCACGTCACGGGACGACCGCTGGCATCGACGCTCTCGACGACAACATGGTAATCGTTTTTGCGCAGGCTCTGCACCGTATGGCCGGTCAGGACACGGCCTGAGTTCAATCTGCGGTGCAGCGCTTCGATCAGGCGGCCCATTCCACCCTTCAGGCGCATGGACGCCGGAGAGTTCGCATAGCCATGCATGCGCACGGGAGCGTCCTGCGGCGAACGCTCGACCACCATGTCACCGGCCTCGAACTGCTTGAAGCTTTCCAGGCCCAGTGCTTCGATCAGCCGTCAGAGTTCGCGCTGGTAGCCGGGCCAGAACCAGGCGGGGCCAAGATCGAAACGGTCAACGGAGCTTGCTTGTGCTGCTCCGTGGGAAACGACCTGTCCCGAGGCGTCGGCAGAGGCGATACGCCCGCCAGGTGCCTCCCGAGCTTCCAGCACCACGTAATCGGTCACGCCTTGTCGTGCCAGCAGATAGGCTGCGTACAGGCCGCTCAATCCAGCGCCGACGATGACGATGCGTGCGTTATGCGGGCTCATGCTGCTACCTCCGCATCGGACAAATGGCCCGTCTTGAGGTACACAGTGGCACCTTGATCGCCAGCACGAGGCACAGCAGGTTCACCTGCCGGCAGCCGCAGCCAACTGCCTTGCTCGTAGCGCGTCTCCTCCAGCACCACAGTGCCTGATACGACCAGGATTTCCGCGCCGTTTTGCGACGCTTCGAGAATATTTGCGCCAGTAGCCAGGCGCTGCAGGCTGACCTGCTCGCCCTCAGTCGCGAATAACGGGCACACCTCACGCGCACCCTCGCGGCACCAATTGGCCGGGTCGCGCGTGTTAATGCGGACGCTGCGCGTCTCGTTATCCGGCATCTGCTGGAGCTTGACGAAAATGACTGCGCCCTCGGCGCTGGAGGGCTGATGGCTGGAGCCGGGCGGGTTGCGCAGATACCAGCCTGCCGGGTAATGCCAGCCTCCTTCAGAGAAGGTTCCAGACAGAACCAGGATTTCCTCACCACCCGGATGCGGGTGCGCGGGAAAGTAGGATTCGGGTGCGTACCGCACGATGCTGGTGGCACGGGCTTTCTCCGCGCCTACGCGATCCAGCATCACCCGCTCGACGCCTCCCTGTGGCGAGGCGACCCATTGGTAACTGCTGGATGCCACGATGGCGCGGCGGGTGAAATCAGCATTGATCAGCATGATGTTTTTCCAAACTGGGGACGGCGCCATGGCTCGTCCAGGCGATGGCGGCCATCCCCGGTCAATACGGCTTATCTGGCGGGCAGTTGCTGGTAGGCCTCGACAACACGTGCCGAGTAGGTAAGCGCAGCACCCGCGTTCAACGCGATGGCAACACCCAGGGCTTCGGTGATTTCTTCGAAGGTGGCACCGTGTTCGACCGCCTTCTTGGTGGGCACGGAGATGCAGCCGTCGCATCGGGTGGTGATGGCCACCGCCAGTGCAATCAACTCGTGAATCTTGGGTTCCAGATGGCCGCTCTTGACGGCTGCGTTGTCGATCGTCATCAGGCCGCGCATCACGTCCGGGCTTTGTTTGGCGTAGTCGCCCACGCGCTCCAGCAGGGAGTCGCGGTAAGCATTCCAGTCTTGCATCATGGTTGTTCTCCAATAACAGGTTAAAGCCGGACGTAGGTGCGCCCAGCTGTGGTTTCAATAGGAAGCCTCCGCCATCGGCGTACCGATGGCGGGAGGCGCTACAGACAGCGATCAGTCAGCGAAAATGGTGATGACGTCCACCGGCCGCACCAGGGTCTCGTGCAAGGTGCAGGCTTGCTCGACGGCAGCGATCAGCGCCTGCAGTTGCTCATGGCTGGCATCGGGCGACTTGGCGTGTGCCTTCACGCGCACCTGAGTCACGCCAAGCGGCACGCCGGGATCCACATCGAACTACGCGGGCTGCCCTGCCGGCTTGCGTCAAAACGTTCAGATCGACGCCGTTGAGCGGGGTGGTTGTCATCCGTTGCTCCTTACGCGACGCTGTAGATGCGCACGTCCGGCGCAGCGTCGAGCAGCGGCTTCAGGCCACCAACGACATCAGCGGTGAAGAGATCGCTTTGCAGGTAGGCATTTGCGTTCTCCACGGTGTCAAAACCGTGCTGCACCTGCACATCCTCGTCGCGCACTAGCAGTTCCTTGGAGTGAGCGCCCTTGATAGTGTCGAGGAACGCCGCCTTGTAGTTCTGATAGACACCGGCAGCAGCCGCACGATTGGCGTTGGCGATCTTGAGAGTGATTTGCAGATAGACCATGCTGATTTCGTTTCCAGGTTGATAAAAACAGGGCAGGCGCCGTCAAGACGCCTGCATCCGACAATCAGTTGCGGCCAGCCATCACGCCGCCATCGACATCCCAGATGGCGCCAGTGACCCAGCCCGCTTTGTCCGACAGCAGGAAGGCGACCACTTCCGCCACATCCTTTGGCGTGCCCACGCGGCCGATCGGGTGAAAGCTGTTGAACCCTTGTAGCGCGCTGTGGACTTCGGCCTGGGAATGAAACCTTCGTAGATCGGGGTCTGCACCACGGCAGGCGACACAGCGTTGACACGGATGTTCTTGCCGGCCAGTTCCATGGTCAGATGCTGGGTCAGGGAATGCAGGCCGGCCTTGGCCATGGAGTACGCCGAGGACGGTGTCGCCGCGACGGCCTGCTTGCCCCACATCGACCCGATGTTCACGATCGCGCCCGGACGGCCCTTGGCAACCAAATTGGCGGCGACCTTCTGTGTGATGAAGAAGGTGGCTTTGTTCAGTTGCATGTACTGGTCGTAGTCCGCACCCGAATGCTGCAGGAACGGCTTGGGGAAGAACACGCCGCGGCATTGACCAGCAGGTCGATGTCCGAGTGCTGCTCGTCCAAGGTCTTGATCAGCGAAGCCACGGCCTCGTCGTTGGTCAGGTCTGCGGTCAGTGCCCAGACTTGACCCAGCGCCGCAAGCTCCTTGCGCGCTTCTTCGGTCTTCTCCGTACGGTTGCCCACGATGACGACGCTGCCGCCGTCGGCCAGCACGGTGCGTGCGATCTGCATGCCCATGCCGCTGGTGCCGCCGACGACCAGCAGCTTCTTGCCCTTGAATTGATTACTCATCTTGAAATCCTCTCTGTTGGCCCGCCGCTTGGCAGTGGATGAATAGAAGAAAAACTGTTGATTTCGAAGGTGGCAACAGTGCCGCCTCATCCACCTTAAAATGAATTTTTCTCTGTAATAAGCGTTATTTTTCTCCTGTTCCCAAAGACTGACAAACCATATAAAGTGTCAGTTATTGAAAGAAAAACTTTATCAAAATGAAGTCACCCCTCCACCTGAATGCCTTGCGTGCCTTCGAGGCCAGCGCCCGCCACCAGAGCTTCTCTGCGGCGGCAGCCGAACTCAACGTCACGCCAGCAGCGGTAGGCCAACTCGTACGCACGCTGGAAGACTGGCTGGGAACACCCCTCTTCGTGCGGGGCAGCAGTGGCCGCGCGCGGCTCCTTCCCACGGAGGCTGCCGAGCGGGCACTGCCCGATATCCGCGCCGGGTTTGATCGGCTCACCCTGGGGATGGAGAGACTTCAGGAGGGTGCGTCAAACGGCGTGCTGACCGTGGCCGTCAGCCCCGCCTTCGCGGGGAAATGGCTATTGCCCCGTATCGACCGCTTCCAGGCCGTCGGCGCCGACACGGATGTGCGCCTGGACACCAACCTCAAGCCCGTGGATTTCGTGGCTCAGCGGGTTGATATCGGGGTGCGATATGGCGCCGGCCATTGGCCGGGGTTGACCGCCGAGAAGCTGATGGATGAAGAGGTTTACCCGGTGTGCTCGCCCCAATTGCTGCGTGAGCACTGGCGCTTGCAAACGCCTGCGGACCTGGCCCAAGAAACCCTGATCCACGATTTGTCCATGGACCGGCACACAGCGTTTCCGAGTTGGGGGGTTGGCTGCAGAAAGCCGGTGTGACAAATGCCATTGCCCAACGAGGCATGCAGATCAATAATTCTGCTGCGGTCCTACAGGCGGCGATCGACGGGCATGGCGTAGCGCTGGCGCGCAGTGTGATGGCTCATGATGACTTGGCAAGCGGACGTCTGGTAAGGCTATTTCCAGGCATCAACTTTGCTTCTGCGCTGGCGTACTACATTGTGTATCGACCAGAGTGTGCGAGCTTGCGCAAACTGACAACCTTTCGGGATTGGCTGCTGGCAGAGGCCGCTCATTCTCAAACAGAGAGTGGTGAGTTTCAAGTCTCAGGCTCTAGTCTCCGGTCAACCTCCCGTGACTGACTCCCACCTCGCATTGTCGCGCAGCACTGCTGCTCCAATCGTCGTTCGATCATGGGACGCACGGCACAGACGGCAAGCCTATGCCGGCATCGAGCATCGTGTAATGCCGCATCCAAGCCGCCCGCCGGCGTTCGCGCGATGCCGGAGCAGAGCAGCTTGCTGCCCGTTGGGATGATCTTGCACGGGAAGGCGGGCACCGCGGTATCTCGTAGTGCGACCGTGTTGTCTTTGGGGGAGGCATCGGCTGCCGACGTGTTGAGCTTCTTCGGCACGCGCAAGGCAGAGTTCTTCCACCTCAACCGCTTCGAGAGCATCGAGCAGTTGCAGGCCGGCATCCGGCAGTACATCCGCTACTACAATCACGACCGCATCAAGCTCAAGCTGAAAGGCCTGAGCCCGGTGCAATACCGAACTCAGGCCTTCGGGCTCTAATCGACCGTCCAACTTCTGGGGGTCAGTTCATTTTTACCGGGGCGTTTGTGGCCTGGGCTATGTCCGGGCGCTTACTTGATCACGGCGGCGATAGCGGCAGCCACCACATCGATGTTGCGGCTATTCAGGGCCGCCACGCAGATACGGCCGCTGGAGACGGCATACACAGCATGCTCTTCACGCAGGCGGTCGACCTGAGCTGCGGTCAGGCCGGAGTAGGAGAACATGCCGCGTTGTTGCAGCACGAAGCTGAAGTCTTGCGCGGCGCCCTGGGCCTTGATCTTTTCGACCAGTTGCTTGCGCATCAGGCGGATCCGGTCACGCATGCCGGCGAGTTCCTGCTTCCATTCGGCCAGCAGTTCGGGGTTGTTCAGCACGTTGGCCACCACAATGCCGCCATGGGTGGGCGGATTGGAGTAGTTGGTGCGAATGACGCGCTTGAGTTGGCTCAGGACGCGGGTCGCTTCGTCTTTGTTGCCAGCCACCACGGTCAAGGCGCCGACGCGTTCGCCGTAGAGCGAGAAGGACTTGGAGAACGAAGAGCTGATCAACATGGTCAGATCCATGCCGGCAAACAGGCGCACGACCGATGCGTCCTGGTCGAGGTCTTCGCCGAAGCCTTGATAGGCGATGTCCAGGAAGGGGACCAGCTTGCGCGCCTTGACGACGTCGGCGATCTGCTTCCATTGCTCGGCAGTGGGGTCCACACCCGTGGGGTTGTGGCAGCAAGCGTGCAGCACGACGATAGTCTGTTCGGGAGCCGCCTGCAGAGCCGCCAGCATGCCGTCGAAATTCAGGCCGCGGGTCGATGCGTCGTAATACGGGTAGTTTTCAACCGTGAAACCGGCGCGCTCGAACAGGGCGCGATGGTTTTCCCAGCTGGGGTCGCTGATCATGACCTTGGACTGCGGCAGCAGTTGCTTCAGGAAATCGGCGCCGACTTTCAACGCGCCCGTGCCGCCCAGCGTTTGGGTCGTCAGTGCGCGGCCTTCCGCAGCCACGACGGAATCATTACCCAGCAGCAGGGTTTGCGCGCCCTTGTTGTAGGCAGCAATGCCCTCGATGGGCAGGTAGCCCCGGGCAGCCGCTGCTTCGACACGAGCGATTTCCGCCTTGCGAACCGCGCCCAGCAGGGGAATGCGTCCCTCGTCATCGTAGTACACACCCACGCCCAGGTTCACTTTACCGGGACGGGTGTCGGCGTTGTACTGCTCGTTCAGGCCAAGGATGGGGTCGCGGGGCGCGAGTTCGACAGAAGCGAAGAGGGTGCTCATGAGTGTTGAGAGTATGGGTGGACGCACGATGATGTGCTGTGGATAATGGGGGGTTTACCCTTGGACAGTCTAGCATGACAGACCCTGGATTCGTGGAATTTCCCGGCAGCCCGTTTCAGCTGTACCAGCCTTATCCGCCAGCTGGGGATCAGCCTGCGGCCATCGACGGCCTGGCCCAGGGCATCGCCGATGGGTTGATGTACCAAACCCTTTTGGGGGTGACGGGTTCAGGCAAGACCTACACGATGGCCAATGTCATTGCGCGGCTTGGCCGCCCGGCGCTGGTGCTGGCGCCCAATAAAACGCTGGCCGCGCAACTCTACGCCGAAATGAGGGAGTTTTTTCCGCGCAACGCGGTCGAGTATTTCGTCTCTTATTACGATTACTACCAACCCGAGGTCTATGTGCCAACGCGCGACTTGTTCATCGAGAAAGACTCCTCGATCAACGAGCATATCGAGCAGATGCGCCTGTCGGCCACCAAGAGTCTGCTGGAGCGTCGCGACACGGTGATCGTGGGCACGGTGTCCTGCATTTACGGTATTGGTAATCCGGGCGATTACCACGCAATGGTGCTCATCCTGCGCACGGGTGACACGATCTCCCGGCGTGAGGTGTTGGCACGGCTGGTGGCGATGCAGTACACGCGCAACGACGCGGATTTCACTCGGGGCACCTTCCGCGTGCGCGGCGAGACGATCGACATCTTCCCGGCGGAGAGTCCGGAGCTTGCCTTGCGCCTGACGTTGTTCGACGATGAAGTCGAAACGCTTGAGCTCTTCGACCCGCTGACGGGCAAGGTGCGGCAGAAGTTGCCGCGCTTTACGGTGTATCCCGGGTCGCATTATGTGACGCCGCGCGAAACGGTGTTGCGTGCCATCGAGACCATCAAGGAAGAGCTGCGGGACCGGCTGGCGGCTTTTGTTCGCGATGGCAAGCTGGTCGAGGCGCAACGCCTGGAGCAACGCACGCGTTTCGATCTCGAAATGCTGCAGGAGCTCGGTTTTTGCAAGGGCATCGAGAATTATTCCCGCCATCTGTCGGGAGCGGCGCCAGGCGATCCACCGCCCACGCTGATCGACTATTTGCCTGCCGACGCCTTGATGTTCATCGACGAAAGCCACGTCACCATGGGGCAATTGGGTGGCATGTACCGGGGTGACAGGGCGCGCAAGGAAACCCTGGTGCAGTACGGTTTTCGCCTGCCCTCCGCATTGGACAACCGCCCGCTGCGCCTGGAGGAGTTCGAGGCGCGTATGCGGCAGTGCGTGTTCGTCTCGGCCACGCCGGCGGAGTACGAGCGGCAGCACGCCGATAATGTTGTCGAGCAGGTCGTGCGGCCGACTGGCCTGGTGGATCCTGAAGTGGAGATCCGCCCGGCGCATACCCAGGTTGACGATTTGCTGGGCGAGATTCGCAAGCGGGTGCTCAGCCAGGAGCGCGTGCTCGTGACAACGCTGACCAAACGCATGGCCGAAGATTTGACCGACTTTCTCACCGAGCATGGCGAGCGGGTGCGATACCTGCATTCGGACATCGATACGGTCGAGCGGGTCGAGATCATCCGGGATCTGCGTTTGGGGACTTTTGATGTCCTGGTCGGCATCAACTTGCTGCGCGAAGGGCTGGATATTCCCGAAGTGTCGCTGGTGGCTATCCTGGACGCCGACAAGGAGGGGTTTCTGCGCTCTGAACGCAGTTTGATCCAGACGATCGGCCGTGCCGCGCGTAATTTGCACGGCCACGCCATTCTCTACGCCGACCGCCTGACGGAATCCATGCGGCGCGCCATCGATGAAACCAGCCGCCGGCGCGCCAAACAATTGCAGCACAACGAAGACCACGGGATTACTGCCCGAGGTGTGAGTAAAGCCGTGCGGGAGATGATCGACGGCGTCATGGCGCCTGCCGACTCGCACGATCCGCTCGAGGCCATGGTGCCGGCTGCAGCCCTGAGCGACGAGAAGTCCATGGCGCGTGAAATCAAACGCCTGGAAAAGCTCATGATGGATCATGCTCGCAATCTGGAGTTTGAGCAGGCGGCGGCTGCGCGTGACGCCCTGACGGCGCTCAAAAATCGGCTATTGCTCGATGGAAAGCAATAGCTGGTTGCGGCGGTATATGCTTATCCTGGGTGGTGTCAAGCATATAGGCGGAAAATATGCAAAAAGACGTCAAAAAACATCATTCTATACATCAATTTATTATTTTAAGTAATTGATTTAATTGGATAAAAAACTTGGTCAATATTGGTGGCCCAAATCATTAAAACGCAAAAAAAGCTTGCTATATTCCGGGTTTTCCCGCACACTGGCTCCCATGATGACCAAGGTACTTTTCGTTTGCATGGGCAATATCTGTCGCTCGCCGAGCGCAGAGGGAGTTTTTCGCCATTTGGTGAACGACGCCGGCTTGGGTGAAGTTGTCCGGATCGATTCCGCAGGCACTCACGCGTTCCACATCGGTGAAGCCCCCGATGCGCGGGCTGTTGCGGCTGCGCGCAAGCGTGGCTACGACATCAGCGAATGCCTGGCGCGCCAAGTCACGCCGGAAGACTTCCGCGAGTATGACCTGATTCTTGCCATGGATTGGGATAATCTGTCTGCACTGCAGCAGCAGTGCCCCAAGGCCTATCAGCACAAATTGATGTTGTTGATGCGCTTTGCCAATGATTTCGAGGAAGCCACCGTGCCCGACCCCTATTATGGTGGTCCGGAAGGTTTCGGCAAGGTTCTGGATTATCTCGAGGATGCCTGTCAAGGCGTTTTGGAGCTGGTGCGCAAGCGCGCGACTCAGTACCAGGCGGCCTGATGACGCCCTTGGGGGCAGGATCTGCCCCCTAAGGTTGCACATGCGTGTGCGGCCTTGCCACAAACCGCGCCACGGCGCGGTTTTTTCAATCCGAGATACTTAGCAAATTACTCGGGAATTTGTTATACTTGAGGTAATTACTCAGGTATTACGCCAGAGTGTGTAGCCGGGATTGCTGTCTGTATCCGGCAGGCGGGTCCCGACAGATTCACAGGAAACTCATCATGCGGCTAACCACCAAAGGACGTTTCGCCGTGACTGCCATGATCGATCTGGCTATGCGGCAGCATAGCGGCCCGGTCACTCTCGCGGCGATCAGCCAGCGCCAGAATATTTCCCTCTCCTATCTGGAGCAGCTTTTTGGCAAGCTGCGCCGCCACGAACTTGTGGACAGTGTTCGCGGCCCCGGCGGCGGCTATTCGCTGGCTCGCCTTGCGCGCAATGTGACGGTTGCCGATATCATTTTCGCGGTCGATGAACCCCTGGACGCCACCAGCTGTGGCGGCAAGGTGGATTGCACCAGCGGCAATGACGGTAAGCCCGGCAAGTGCATGACGCACGAGCTCTGGGCCACGCTCAACCGCAAGATGGTTGATTATCTGGATTCGGTTTCGCTGCAGGATCTGGTGGATCAGCAGCGTGTGCGCCAATTGCAGGAAGCCAACAATCAAGCCCAAGGCTGTTCGGTGCGCGTCAATCGCGCAGGCTCAAATGCCAATGCCGCAACGGCTGTTGTTTCGGGCACAGCCGCCAACGCTGCGGCTACCGTTTAAGAAGCATCAGGAACAGTACTCATGAGCAACCGCCCCATTTACCTGGACTACTCCGCCACGACGCCGGTCGACCCGCGTGTGGTCGAGAAGATGATCCCCTGGCTCTACGACAATTTCGGCAATCCGGCTTCGCGTAGCCACGCCTTTGGCTGGGACGCTGAAGAAGCGGTCGAAAATGCGCGTGCCGAGGTGGCCCGACTGGTCAATGCCGATCCGCGTGAAATCATCTGGACGTCTGGCGCGACCGAATCCGACAATCTGGCCATCAAGGGCGCTGCGAATTTCTATGCCGAGCGCGGCAAGCATATCGTGACGGTCAAGACCGAGCACAAGGCTGTGCTGGACACCTGTCGTGAGCTGGAGCGCCAGGGTTTCGAAGTGACGTATCTCGATGTCAAGGACGATGGCCTGCTGGACCTCGACGCCTTCAAGGCGGCGCTGCGCCCGGATACCGTCCTGGTGTCGGTGATGATGGTCAATAACGAAATCGGCGTCATCCAGGATATTGAGGCCATCGGCGAAATCTGCCGTGAAAAGGGCATTATTTTTCACGTCGATGCCGCGCAGGCCACGGGCAAGGTCGAGATCGACCTGCAAAAGCTCAAGGTGGATCTGATGTCGTTCTCGGCGCATAAGACTTACGGGCCCAAGGGCATCGGTGCTTTGTATGTGCGCCGCAAGCCGCGCGTGCGCATCGAGGCGCAGATGCATGGCGGTGGGCATGAGCGCGGCTTCCGCTCCGGTACGCTGGCCACCCACCAGATCGTGGGCATGGGCGAGGCGTTCCGCCTGGCGCGTGAAGAAATGGGCACGGAAAATGAGCGCGTGCGCATGCTGTGCGACCGCTTACTGGCAGGCCTCTCGCAAATCGAAGAGGTGTATGTCAACGGCAGCATGGAGCACCGTGTTCCGCACAACCTGAACATCAGCTTCAACTACGTCGAAGGTGAGTCCCTGATCATGGCGATCAAGGAACTGGCTGTTTCCAGCGGGTCGGCGTGCACGTCGGCCAGCCTGGAGCCTTCTTATGTACTGCGCGCGCTCGGGCGCAATGACGAACTGGCGCACAGTTCGATCCGGTTCACCTTGGGCCGCTTTACCACCGAGCAGGAAGTCGACTTCGCTGTCGAGCTGCTCAAGGGGCGTGTTGGCAAGTTGCGCGACATGTCGCCGCTGTGGGAAATGGCCAAGGAAGGCATCGATCTGAACAGCGTGCAATGGGCTGCGCACTAAGCGCGCCGCGAGTCACAACCTACGTGGAGAATCATCATGGCATACAGCGATAAGGTCTTGGACCACTACGAAAATCCCCGCAACGTCGGCTCTTTCGATAAGGGCGACGATTCGATCGGTACTGGCATGGTTGGCGCGCCCGCCTGTGGCGACGTCATGAAGCTGCAGATCAAGGTCAACGATGAAGGCGTGATCGAAGATGCGCGCTTCAAGACCTATGGCTGTGGTTCGGCCATTGCATCCAGCTCGCTGGTGACCGAATGGGTCAAGGGCAAGACGCTGGATCAGGCCATGGCCATCCGTAATACGCAGATCGCCGAAGAGCTGGCCTTGCCCCCGGTCAAGATTCACTGCTCGATTCTGGCCGAAGATGCCATCAAGGCTGCCGTGCAGGATTACAAGACCAAGCACGGCGTGGCCGAGGCTGTTGCGGCAGACTGATATGGCCGTCACCCTGACCCAACAAGCGGCCAACCATATCGGCCGCTATCTGCAAAGGCGCGGTAAGGGTATCGGGCTGCGCCTGGGCGTGCGCACGACCGGCTGCTCGGGCATGGCGTACAAGCTCGAGTATGTCGACGAGGCGCAGGCCGATGACATGGCATTCGAGAGCTTCGGCGTCAAGGTCTTTGTCGACCCCAAAAGCCTGGCGTATCTGGACGGCACCGAGCTGGATTATGCGCGCGAAGGCCTCAACGAGGGCTTCAAGTTTCGCAACCCCAACGAGAAGGCGACCTGCGGCTGCGGCGAGTCGTTCACGGTGTAAGTCTTGGCCGTTGACGATCATTTCAGCCTGTTTGGCCTGCCTGCGACGTTCGAGCTCGATGACCGTGCGCTTGAAGCGGCCTGGCGTGATGTGGCCGCTCGTGTTCACCCCGACCGGTTTGCCACGGCCAGTGCGCCGGAACGCCGGGTGGCGATGCAGTGGTCCGCGCGTGCCAATGAGGCCTATCGGCAACTGCGGGATCCGCTGTTGCGCGCGCGCTATCTTTGCGAGGCAGCCGGCGTCGATCTCCAGACCGAAAGCAACACGGCCATGGCGCCTGGCTTTCTGATGCAGCAGATGGAGTGGCGCGAGCTGCTCGATGATGCGCGCCACGACGAGCAGGCACGGCTTACATTGAACGCCGAGCTCGAGGATGCGCGTGAAGCGATGCGGCAGACGCTTGCCGATTTGATTGACCGGCGCAAGGACTATCCCGCCGCGGGCCAGAAGGTCCGCGAGTGGATGTTCATCGAAAAACTGGCTCAGGAACTGGCTTCGATCCAGCCCTAGCAGCGGCCCGGCAGGGCCCGTTCAGCGACAAGTACAACAATGGCTTTATTGCAGATTTCCGAACCCGGTGAATCACCCGCCCCGCATCAACGGCGCCTGGCAGTGGGTATAGATCTGGGAACGACCAATTCTCTGTTGGCAGCGGTGCGCAGCAGCGTGCCCGAAGTATTGTCCGACGCTGACGGACATGCGCTGTTGCCTTCGGCAGTGCGTTATCTGCCTGAAGGCCGGGTCACGATCGGTCGTGCCGCCTTGCCGCATCAAGCCAGCGACCCGGGCAATACCATCGTGTCGGTGAAGCGCTTCATGGGCCGCTCGGCCGAGGATGCGCGTGACAGCGGCGCGCCTTATGACTTCGTGGATGCCCCTGGTATGGTGCGCCTGCGCACCCTGCACGGTGACGTCAGCCCGGTTGAGGTCTCGGCCCAAATTCTGGCTACCTTGCGTCAGCGCGCTGAAGACGTGCTGGGTGATGACCTGGTGGGCGCGGTGATTACGGTGCCTGCCTATTTCGATGATGCACAGCGCCAGGCCACGCGTGATGCGGCCAAGTTGGCGGGCTTGAATGTCTTGCGTCTGCTCAACGAGCCGACGGCCGCCGCCATCGCCTACGGACTCGATCAGGCCGCCGAAGGCATTTATGCCGTTTATGACCTGGGTGGGGGCACGTTCGATATATCGATCTTGCGCCTGTCGCAAGGGGTGTTCGAGGTGATCTCCACCGGCGGCGATACGGTGCTGGGCGGCGACGATTTCGACCATGCGATCGTGGCCGATCTGGCCGCCTCGCTCGGGCTGGAAAACCTGTCGCTGTCCGATAAGCGCGGGCTGCTGGTGGCGGCCCGTGCCGCACGCGAAAGCTTGACCGATGTGGATCAGGCGGTGATCTCCGTGATGCTCGATGCAGGCCGTCAGGTCGATATGCCTCTGACGCGTGCCCACTTCGATACCTTGGCAGCACCGCTTGTAGATCGGACGTTGCAGGCAGCTCGCCGCGCGTTGCGGGATGCCAGCCTGAGCGCCGCCGAGGTCAAGGGCGTGGTGCTGGTCGGCGGCGCGACGCGCATGCCGGTCGTGAGGCAGGGTGTTGCCGCTTTCTTCGGCGCGCCGCCGTTGACCAATCTCGACCCGGATCAGGTCGTGGCGTTGGGCGCGGCCTTGCAGGCCAACTTGTTGGCGGGCAATCGTGCACCAGGCGAAGATTGGCTTTTGCTGGACGTGATGCCTTTGTCACTCGGGCTGGAGACGATGGGTGGGCTGGTCGAACGGGTCATTCCGCGCAACAGCACCATCCCGGTTGCCCGTGCCCAAGAGTTCACCACGTTCAAGGACGGCCAGACCGCCATGAGCGTGCATGTTGTGCAGGGCGAGCGCGACCTGGTTGCCGATTGCCGCTCGCTGGCCCGCTTCGAGCTACGAGGCATTCCTCCCATGGTCGCCGGCGCGGCTCGCATCCGCGTGACCTTTCAGGTTGATGCCGACGGGCTGCTTAGCGTGACCGCGCGCGAACAGAGTACGGGTGTGGAAGCGGCCGTCACGGTCAAACCTTCCTATGGCCTGTCCGACGACGAAATTACGCGCATGCTTTCCGACAGTGTCTCGTATGCCGATGACGATGCCAAAGCCCGGATGTTGCGTGAGCAGCAGGTCGAAGCCCGCCAACTGGTCGAGTCCGTGAGTGCTGCGCTGGCGGCCGACGGGGACCTTCTCGATGGCGACGAACGGTCTCGTGTAGATGCTGCCTTGCAGGCCGCCGCACAGGCGCAGTCGGCCACCGAGGTTGATGCGGTGCGTCAGGCCGTTCAGGCCTTGTCTGACGCCACTGAGGATTTTGCCGCCCGCCGCATGGATCGCAGTATCCGCGCGGCACTGGCTGGCCGTAAATTGGACGAACTCGCTTAACTCGACGTCATGCCGAAACTGACTGTATTGCCTCATCCCGATTTATGCCCGGAAGGCGCCGTGATTGATGATGCGCCGCAAGGCAAATCAATCTGCAGGGTGCTCCTCGATAACCATATCGATATCGACCATGCCTGCGAGCTTTCCTGTGCATGTACCACGTGCCACGTCGTCGTGCGCCAGGGCTACGCCTCTTTGGAAGAGGCCAGCGACAGCGAGGAAGATCTGCTGGACAAAGCCTGGGGCCTGACCTCGGTGTCGCGCCTGTCGTGTCAAGCGATCATCGAAGAGCAGGATCTCACCATCGAGATCCCCAAGTACACCATCAACCATGCCAAGGAGGATCATTGACATGAAGTGGGTAGATACTTATCAGATCGCTGAAGCTCTGATGGATACGCATCCGGCTGTGGATCCCAAGACGGTGCGTTTTACGCAACTGCGTGAGTGGGTTCTGGCGTTGCCCGATTTTCAGGATGATCCGGCCCGTTGTGGCGAGAAAATCCTTGAGGCCATCCAGATGGCCTGGATAGACGAAGCCGAGTAAACAGCCTCGGACGCGCACAAATCCCGCTATTGCGGGATTTGTGCTTTGTGGACCCTTACATCCGGTAGCGCGCGGTCAGCAGGAAGCTTCGGGGAGCCCCATAGAAATTGTGATCGTAACTAATGGAGCTGTAGTACTTCTTGTCCGTGAGGTTGTAGATGTTCAGGCCCAGGTCCAGGCGTTCGTTGACTTGGTAGCCGACCCGGGCATCAAGCGTGGTATAGCCGCCCTGCGTGCGGCCATAGTAGCCAAAGTCGGAAGATTTGCTCTGGGTGTTGATGCCACCGCCCATCGACCAGCGGTTCCATTGGTCGGGTAGACGATAGTTGGCCCAAAGTTTGGCCATGTGGCGGGGCACGCCCGTGTTGGACGAAATGTCATAACCCACGGAGGGGACGTCAGAGCCGCGGTGCCGTGTATGGGTGTAGGTGTACGAAGCGGTGACCTGCTCCCCGTGATTAGTACGAAATCGATGTAGAGTCCGTTCCCAAAGGAATGGCAATGAAGAAACGATTTACGGAAGAGCAAATCATCGGCGTGCTCAAGGAAGCCGATGCAGGTGCCAAGCCCGCAGAGTTGTGCCGCAAGCACGGAATCTCCGAGGCAACGTACTACAACTGGAAGGCGAAGTTCGGTGGCATGACGGTGCCGGACGCTCAGAGGCTCAAGGAGCTGGAGCAGGAGAACAACAAGCTCAAGAAGCTGTTGGCCGAGTCGATGCTGGACAAGGTGTCAGCGCCGATGTAATACTGACCCACCGCGTCGGAGTAAATCTGACCCACCTGGGCGATGATGGCGGCCTTTTGGCCGCCGACAATGTTGACTCAGGAGCAAGCAGTGGAGATCAAGGTAATGGCGCGTCGTGGCGTCAGCATTCGGGAGATGGCCAAGCAGCTGGGCTGCTCACGCAACACGATCAGGCGGTATCTGCGTGAGGCTGGTGCCCAGCAGTACAAGCCCCGCGAGGCACGGACCACCAAGCTGGATCCGTACAAGGACTATCTGCACGGGCGCATCGAGGCGGCCCGGCCGCACTGGATTCCAGCAGCCGTGCTGCTGCGGGAGATTCAAGAACTGGGCTACCCCGGTGGTGTAACGCAGCTCAAGGAGTTTCTTGGCGGCTACAAGCACCAGGAGCCTGAACCGGTCGTTCGTTTTGAGACGCCGCCTGGCAAGCAGATGCAGGCCGACTTCACCCACATCCGGCGCGGCCGTGATCCCTTGATGGCCTTTGTCGCCACGCTGGGATACAGCCGTTCGAGCTGGGTGCGGTTCACCACCGATGAGCGCGCCGACACTTGGTTCGGATGTCTGCGTCAGGCCTTCATCTACTTCGGCGGCGTACCCCAGCACGTGTTGTTCGACAACGCGGGCGCCATCATCACCGAGCGCGATGCCTACGGCCCCGGCCAGCATCGCTGGCACAACGGGCTGTTGGCCGTCGCCCAGGAGTTCGGCTTCACCCCGCGTGTGTGCCAGCCTTATCGCGCCAAGACCAAGGGCAAGGTCGAACGCTTCAACGGATACCTGAAGGGCAGTTTCTGTGTCCCGTTGGCCGCGACCCTCAAGCAGGCTGGCCTGCGCTTCGATGTGACGGCAGCCAACGCGCACGTCGGTCGCTGGCTCACGGAGGTGGCCGATCAGCGGCTGCATGGCACCACTCGGGAGAGACCCGCTAAGCGGTTGCAGGAAGAGCGCCTGGCGCTACTGCAGTTGCCTGCGCAACACGGCATGCTGGTGCCGGCCACGTCTCACCGGCCTGTGCCGCGAGAGAGCTTCCAGCACCCGCTGTCGGTCTATAACGAGTTGCTGGAGGTGCGAGCATGAACCTTCAACACAACCGCATCGAACAGATCTGCGATGTCCTGAAGCTGGAGCGTATCGGCAGCGAGTGGCCCGCCATGGCCCAGCAGTGCGCCCGCGAAGACGCCAGCCATGGCGACTTCCTGGAGCGCCTTCTGGGTATTGAGAACGACGCCCGGATCGAACGCCAGCGCGCCGCCCTGATGAAGATCGCCACGCTGCCCTCGGTCAAGACCATCGAAGACTATGACTTCGCCTTTGCCAGTGGTGCGCCGCGTGCCCAGATCCAGGAACTGGCGGCCCTGAGCTTTATCGAACGGGCTGAGAACGTGGTGTTCCTGGGACCCAGCGGCGTGGGCAAGAGCCACCTGGCGCAGGCATTGGCGTACCGCGCCGTCATGGCGGGCATCAAGACCCGGTTTCTGACTGCCGCCGACCTGATGATGCAGTTGGCCACGGCCCATAAGCAGGACCGGCTGCAGCAGTACTTCAACCGCGCCATCATCGGGCCGCGCCTGCTGGTGATCGATGAGATTGGCTATCTGCCCTTCGGGCGCGAGGAAGCAAACCTGTTCTTCAACGTGGTGGCCCAGCGCTACGAGCGTACCAGCATCATCGTCACCAGCAATCTGCCCTTCAGCCAGTGGGCCTCGTGCTTCTCTGAGGATCAGACGCTGACCGCTGCCTTGCTCGACCGCCTGCTGCACCACGCCCATATCGTGCAGATTGCCGGGGAAAGCTACCGGCTCAAGGACAAGCGCAAAGCAGGAAACATCAAGATCAGGAACTAGGTTTTTGAACGCCGGGGTGGGTCAGTTTTACTCCGACGATTCCGACGAAAGTGGGTCAATTTTCAACCGGCGTTGACAACAAGGCGGCGCTTCAGGATCTGCTAAGCCGAAAGTAGTCAGCCCGCAGGCCAAACGCGAGGCGGTCAGGACATTAATGACCGAGCGCAGCATGGGTGTTACCCGGGCCTGTGGGCTGGTAGGAATTTCGCGGTCGCTGTTTGCCTACGAGAGCACACGCTCAGGCGATGCTGCGCTGACCGAGCGCATGAAAGAGATGGCAGTGGCGAAACGACGCTACGGCTATCGGAGGATCCATGTGCTCTTACGTCGCGAAGGCTGGCAAGCAAATCACAAGCGAATCTGGCGGCTGTACAGTCTGGCAGGGTTAAGCGTGCGAAAACGAAAGCGTAAGCGAATCGCGGCGACCGAGCGCGTGGTTCGCCCAGCGGCAATCGCGCCGAATCAGAGTTGGTCAATGGACTTTGTGGCCGACGGCCTAGCCTATGGCCGCCGATTCCGCTGTTTGACTATCGTCGATGACTACACTCGCGAATGCCTGGCCATCGAGGTCGATACGTCGTTGCCGGGACTGCGTGTTGCCATGGTGCTGCAACGGCTGGCGGAGATGCGTGGCCTGCCGCGATCTATTACCGTGGACAACGGGCCAGAGTTCGCCGGAAGAGCCTTGGACGCCTGGGGCCTACCAAGCAGGCGTAAAGCTGTCGTTTATTCGGCCGGGTAAGCCGGTGGAGAACGCTTATATCGAAAGTTTCAACGGCAAGTTCCGCGACGAATGCCTTAACGAGCACTGGTTCTTGTCCCTGCGACAGGCTAAAAGCTTGATCGAAAACTGGCGAGTCGAGTACAACACCGATCGGCCTCACAGCGCGCTCGGATATTTAACGCCGGCGCAATTCGTGCAGGCTCATCAGAAAGAAGGTCTTTTACCCCTGGGCTCTATGTCGGTGCCGTACTAAATCTGGGGGCAGGTCATCGCCCCGATAGGTATTGGGCGGCCCCAGTCGGCCGCTACGCAGCAAATACTTGATGTCGTTCGTTTCATCCACGCGCACCACAGCCGCCTTGAATTTCCATCCATTGGAAAATCGGTGGGTGAGGTCGGCGAACCAAGTGTTCTGGGTTTTATACGCGTGATTCCATTTGGCGCTCAGATTGGTCGAGCGTGAATACTCCGGCATCGACCCGTCTCCATAGTTGGGCAGCCCACTCCAGTCGATGACCCCATAGGGATTTTCGCGGCTGTACCCCAGTCCCAATGTGGTGGCCGGGCCGAGGTCTATGTCCAAGGCGCCGTAGAACGTCCTCTCGTTGCTATCGACATAGTCTCGGAAAGAACCCTTGGTTTCATAATCGGCCACCACGCGGCCGCGTACGGTTGCGCTTTCATTGAGCGGCCCACCGAAGTCCACTTGAGCGCCGTACTGGTCATAACTGCCCACTCGACCGGTCACGATGAACTGGCGTTCCTGCGTAGGGCGTTTGCGCACCAGGTTGACCGATCCAGAGGGGTCGCCTGCCCCCTCAAATAGCGCCTGAGGGCCGCGCATGATTTCGATACGATCATAGATGGCAGTATCGGAGTTGAATGCGGATCCGCGTGCGTATAGCTGGCGTTCGAGCGGCACGCCGTCGAACTGATAGCTCTGGATGAAGAATCCACGTGAGTAGAACTGGCCACCGGGTTCGTTGGAAACCATGGAAACGCCGGGCGCGTAGTTCAAGGCTTCGCGCACGTCGGTTACTCCTTGGTCGTTCATGCGCTGACGTGTGATGACCGACACGGCCTGCGGTATATCGCGTAGCGCGAGGTCTCCCTTGGCGATGGTGGTGATATTGGCAGAGTAGGAGCCGGTACCCTCAGTGGTGGCGAGGTCGCGCCCAGTTACCGCCACTGGGCTGAGGAGGAAGACCGCTTGGGTGTCCGCCTGTAGACGATACTGGCCTTGGGGGTCCCTGATGGCATGCAGTCCTGTGCCGGCGAGGATCGCGTTCAGTGCGGTGGGTAATGAAAAATTGCCGCTCAAACCGGGGCTGCTGCGGCCGGCCGTCAATCCAGGGGGGCTGGCCAGCAGCACGCCGGATTCGGCGGCAAAGCGGGCCAGGACTTGTTCGAGGGAACCGGCGGGGATGCTGTAATCGCGGTTAAGGTGCGTCGCTACAGTATCTGCAGTGGTTTGCGCATGGCTGCCCACGGGGGCCAATCCGGACAAGGCGGCTGCGCAAGCCAGATGGATCAAGGTTTTTCTGGACCAGGCAGCGGGCAAAGCCATGCGGGTTCCACGACGGCAGCACGTGCGGCCGTGGAGGGACAAACGGGTAGACATGACGCGTTCCTCTGAGCGAATCGGAAGGTGATTAGGAGATCTCTCTTCCTGTTCATCGAACGAGACACGAAAAGCGGAACTCTTTTTTTATTTTTTGTGTCTGGTCAGGATGGCGACGTCGCGGGCTGCCTGTCAGCGTGGCAGGATGTCCACCCACCAAGGCAGCATCCTGACGCGGACCGGCAACACGGATTCCAGCATGTTCAACGTGCGATCGGGGTCCGTCATGGGGAAGCTGCCAAAGACGGGGAGGGCAGCCACGTCGGGAGCAACACCCACATGGCCCAAGCGGTACCGCGACAGCTCCCGCGCCATGTCGGCCAGGGGGATGTTCTTGGCAATGAACAATCCTCGGGTGGAGGACTCGGCATCGGGATCGGCCGCGCGTGGCGCGCTGATGCCCTGGCGCGTCATGCGGGCACGCCACCCGGCAAGCAACAGCGCCTGCGCGCCTGACGGCGCATTCGCCTGAACGCTGCCCTGATAGACAGCCACGTCAGTACCCCCGTCATCGCGGCGAACGGAAAAGCGCGTCCCCAACGCACGCAAACGGCCTTGTGGGGTGTCAACGACGAAGGGGCGAGAGGCGTCGGGAGCCGTGCTGATGAGGATCTCGCCAGCGATAAGCTCCAGACGCCTGAGCCCGGCACTGTAGTGTTGGTCAAACGCACTGGCCGTGCCCAGCCAGACGCGTGTGCCGTCGTCCAGCACGACTTCACGTACCTCACCCGTGCCGCTGCGGTAATCCGCCGCCCAGGGATAAAGGACGTTGTGGCGCCAGGCGGCATGTCCGACCACGCCGGCCGCAGCCAGAGCCCCAATCCCCAGGAGGGTACGCCGCCGGCCACTGTTGAATTCGGCGCGGCGGTAGGCGGTGGCGGCAACCCCGGATGCCTCGCTCTGACGTATTGGCAGGAAAAGCCGGCCGACGCTCTCGACCTGGGCCCAGGCGCGCGTATGGGCTTCACAGGCGTCGTGCCAGGCTTGCCAGGCGGCGCGTTCGGCTGCGGTGGCCTCGCCGGAGCGCAGCAGGGCAAACCACTCCGCCGCCTGCTCCAGGGGGGCGATTCCAGGTGCGGCGCGCTTCAAAGTTTTTGGAGGCATTGCAGCATCGCTTGCGCGACATACTTTCGGACCATGCGGGTGGAGACACCCAATTCGTTGGCAATCTCCTGATCGCTCATTTCGCAGCCGACTGCCATGATGAAGGCATGAGCCGCTTTGGGAGGAAGGCCGCGCACGAGACGATCGACCTCCTGCAAGGTTTGCAGCACGATGGCCTGATGTTCGGCGCTCGGCACGTGTGCTTCGGGTTGGGCGGCCAGGGTCTGCAGCCAGGCGTGTTCGATCTGTCGCCGGCGCCAGAGGTCGACGCACAGCCCGCCAGCCAGCGTGCGCAGGTAGACGCGTGCCTGCGGCCGACTGCCAAAGGGCAGAGGTTTGGCCAGCAGGCGCATGAACGCATCCTGGGCCAGATCGGCGGCATCCGCAGCGTTGCCCAGCCGGCGGCGCAACCAATCCTGCAGCCATGGATGGTGGTCACCGTAGAGCGTTTCCAGGTTGGGCGGCGATGCGTAATCCGAAGCGTCCAATTTGTGTTGCTGCACGCAAGCAGCACCAAGAAGAGATTTGTAATAAGAATGATTATTACTTAAAATGGGGCGGCAGCCAATTCAAGGCCAAAGCCGATGTGGCAGGCGCACGGCGGTATCATTCTGTTTTCCGGCTCCCTGACAAGCATCATGACCTCGCCTTCCTTGCGCTTTGGCCTGGCGGCCAATCGCCTGCATCACGAGACGCCCGACGCTGCGCTTTTTAGCTGGCTACGCGCCAGTGGCGCTGGCATACGCGAAATGGGTATTGAATTACACACGGTAGGCCGCACGCACGATGCCATCGCGCGCGAGGGCATGCTGCAAGGATATCGAGGACTGATCCGCTACCCGTATGGCCGCGAAGGCGGGTTGATGAAACTGGTGGCCCGCGTGACAGAAGGCCGGGATGGGCAAGCCCCTTTCGATGGCGCCATCTATCTCATCGATCCGGTTGACCCGTCCTCTATCTTTCCAGAGGCGCTGGCGCTCAAGCGGCAGTGCATCACGCACGGCCGGCCTTTCATTTCCACCCTGGCCGGGGCCATAGAGTGGATTGAGATCGAGCGCCTCAGTGCGGGGTTGCCGGCGGACCCCGCTCTGGCGCGGTTGTTTCGTTTCGACGGGCAGACGCTGGCGCTGATTGCCCACGATGCGCTCAAGGACGAGATGGTGGCCTTTGCCGACCAGTACTTCGACGTGCTGTCCCAGTTTGCGCGGCGCGTGGCCACGGGCACCACGGGTGGCCTGCTCAACGACCTTGCGTGGTCGCGCGGTTGGCCCAAAGACCAGCCTTGGGTGACGCGATATCTCAGCGGTCCGCTGGGCGGCGACGCACAGATTGCCGAACTCGTGCTCGAGCATCAGTGTCAACGGGTGATTTTTTTCGAGGACCCGCATGTGGCGCGTCAGCACGAGGCCGATATCCAGCTGCTGGAGCGCGCCGTGCGCGTGGTGACCGACTCGGCTACTTGCGCCACGTCGCCCACCGTCGCGCGGCGGTGGGCCGAAGCGGTACGCACACGCCAAGCAATGTAGCCGGGATAGTTGGCCGCTTTTTAACGCGGCCGGCGGCGGTAGGCCAGCACACCGCAGACCAGCGCGAGCAATACCTGCGCCAGGCCCAGGGGAGCAGGAAGTCGAGCTTGCCGTCGACGCCTGAGAGGCTGCTGCGGCTCATCCAAAGCAAGCATGCAAGGATGGCGCTGGCTAACAGGACGCCAGAGGCGGCGCAGCAAAAGAGAAAACCGCGCCCGGCCTGCCCACGGGCGGCGCGGCGGCACGGCAAATAGATATACAGGACAAGCACCACGAGGCCAGCCAGCAAAAGGATCTTGGCAAGCATCGTGGCGTGGCCTCAGTCTTCGCGGCGCAGGTGCGGGAAGAGAATCACATCGCGGATGCTGGGGCTGTCGGTCAGCAGCATGACCAGGCGGTCGATGCCGATGCCGCACCCACCTGTCGGCGGCATGCCGTATTCCAGGGCCCGGATGTAATCCGCGTCGTAGTACATGGCCTCTTCGTCGCCGGCATCCTTGGCCTCGACCTGGGCGCGGAAGCGTTCTGCCTGATCTTCGGGGTCGTTGAGCTCGGAGAAACCGTTGGCGATTTCACGGCCGGTGATGAACAACTCGAAGCGTTCGGTGATGCCCTCACGGGTGTCGGAAGCGCGAGCCAGTGGCGATACCTCGACGGGGTAGTCGATGATGTAGGTCGGATTCCAAAGCTGGGACTCTGCGGTCTCTTCGAACAGCGCCAGTTGCAGGGCGCCCAGACCAGCCCTTGCCAGAGGGGCTTTGTCGACGTCGGCACCGAATTTCTTCAATTCGGCTCGCACGAAATCGGTGTCGTCGAGCTCGGCCTGCGTGTAGTGCGGCGCGTACTTGAGGATCGCTTCGCAGATTGTCAGGCGATCGAAGGGTTTGGACAGGTCGAGTTCGCGCCCCTGGTACGTGAGCACGGCGCTGCCGGCCGCTGCAATGGCTGCCTGGCGGATGAGCGACTCGGTGAAGTCCATCAGCCAACGGTAGTCCGCATAGGCCGCGTAGAACTCCATCATGGTGAACTCGGGGTTATGCCGCGGGCTCACTCCTTCGTTGCGGAAATTGCGGTTGATCTCGAACACTCGATCGAAGCCACCGACGATCAGACGCTTGAGATAGAGCTCCGGTGCAATGCGCATGTACATTTCCATGTCCAGCGCGTTGTGATGCGTCACGAACGGCTTGGCTGCCGCGCCACCCGGGATGGGATGCAGCATGGGCGTTTCGACTTCGAGGAAGCCGGCCTCCAACATGGCCTGTCGGATGCCTCCTACGGCCTTGCTGCGCGCCTCGAACGTGCGGCGGGTCGTGTCGGTCATGATGAGGTCGACGTAGCGCTGGCGATAGCGCATTTCCTGGTCAGACAGGCCATGAAACTTGTCGGGCAAGGGGCGTAGCGATTTGGACAGCAGGCGCGCGGAGCTGGCATGCACGGACAGCTCGCCCTTGTTGGTCTTGAAAACCGAGCCTTCGATGGCGATGATGTCGCCGATGTCCCACTGTTTGAAGCCCGCGTAGACGTCTTCGCCCAGCGTGCCACGATCCAGATAGATCTGGATGCGGCCGCTGCCGTCTTGAAGTGTGGCAAAGCTGGCCTTGCCCATGACGCGTTTGAGCATCATTCGTCCGGCCACTTTGACGTGCACGGTGGCTTCGAGCAGGGCTGCGGCGTCCTGGTCGTCATACGTGTCGTGCAGGCGGGCGGCTTGCGCGTCCGGGACGAAATCGTTCGGATAGGCAACACCAGCTTCGCGCAGTTTGGCCAACTTGGCACGCCGTTCGGCGATCAAGCGGTTTTCATCCTGGGCGGTGGGCGAATGATCAGTCATGGTGGGTCAGTGGTAATTGCGGATGTCGTCGATTTCGGTCTGGCCGAAGTCTTCGCGATCCAGGTAAGCGAGGCTGTTGGCAGCCACGTCGGCCGGCGCAGACAACTTGCCGGTTGCGTGGAAGTCCTGAAAGCGGGTCAGGCCGGGGAAGGCTTGCGGGTCGCTGGAACGAATATCGGCTTGCATGCCGGTATCGACAATGCCTGGCGCCAGTGACACCACGCGGACACCGCTGGCGCCGTGTTCGGTTTTCAGGACGCGGCTATACATGTCTACAGCAGCTTTGGTGGCGCAATACACGCCCCAGCCGGCGGTGGGGTTGCGTCCCGCGCCGGAGGAAATGTTGATGATGCGCCGCTCGGCCGACAGCCCGTCGACCGCTTGGAGAAAGCGCGCGGTCAGCAGCATGACGGCGGTGACATTCAGCGCCAACGCCTGGCCGATAGCCGCCGCGTCGTTCAGGGCAGCGGTGTTGGCTACCGGATGCACCGTGCCTGCGTTGTTGATGAGCACGTAGCGTTTGGCGTCGCGGGGAATGACGAGTTCGGCGGCCGCGCGCGCGGCCGCCTGACTGTCGGCCAGGTCGACTTGCACCTGCTTCAATGTCACGCCCTGTTCCCGGGCCAGCCTGGCCAACTCGGGATCGGTGTTACGCGCCAGAGTCACCAGTTCGGTGCCTGGACGCAGCAGGCCGCGGGCCAGAGCGGCGCCCAGTCCGCGCGAGGCGCCGGTCAGAATGGCAAACGTGTCAGTCATGGTTGCGGGTTTCCGTAGGCTGCAGGGCAGGGACTTGCGCCCCTGCGGGAATCAAACACCTTGCTTGAGGCTGGCCTGAATGAAAGGGTCCAGGTCGCCATCGAGCACTTTCTGGGTGTTGGAGATTTCGACGTTGGTGCGCAGATCCTTGATGCGGCTTTGGTCCAGCACGTACGAGCGGATCTGATGGCCCCAACCCACATCGGTCTTGGAGTCTTCGAGTTTTTGCTGCTCGGCCATGCGTTTGCGCATTTCGAGTTCATACAGCTTGGATTTCAGCATCTGCATGGCCTCGGCGCGGTTGCGATGCTGGGAGCGGTCGTTCTGGCACTGCACCACGATGCCGCTGGGCATGTGGGTAATGCGTACGGCCGAATCCGTTTTGTTGATGTGCTGGCCACCCGCGCCGCTGGCGCGATAGGTGTCGACGCGCAGATCGGCCGGGTTGACTTCGACCTCGAAGGACTCGTCCACTTCGGGATAGACAAATACGCTGGCAAACGAGGTATGCCGCCCGCCGGAAGAATCAAAGGGGCTCTTGCGGACCAGGCGGTGTACGCCGGTTTCGGTGCGCATATAGCCAAAGGCGTATTCACCTTCCATCTTGATCGTGGCGGATTTGATCCCGGCAATTTCGCCCTCGGATTCTTCCAGCACTTCGGCTTTGAACCCCTTGCGCTCGGCGTACTTCAGGTACTGGCGCAGCAGCATGGAAGCCCAATCCTGGGCTTCGGTTCCGCCGGCGCCAGCCTGGATGTCGAGGAAGCAATTGAGCGGATCGGCCGGATTGGAGAACATGCGGCGGAACTCGAGGCCTTCGAGCTTTTCCTGGAAGCCATTGGCATCGATCTCGATGGACTCCAGCGTGGCGTCGTCGGCGTCGGAGGCTGCCAGTTCGAAGAGCTCCCGGGCGTCGGCGACACCCTGGCTCAGTTCGGTCAGGGTCTGAACGACATCCTCGAGCGATTTCTTCTCACGCCCCAGATCCTGGGCGTGTTTGGGGGCGTTCCAGACGGCCGGGTCTTCAAGTTCGGCGTTTACAACGTGCAGGCGTTCGGTTTTGGCATCGTAGTCAAAGATACCTCCGTAGAGCCTGCTCGCGCTCCGCGTAGTCGGCAAGGCGGGCGGCGATCTGGTTCTGACGTTCGGCTTCCATGATTGATCCTGGTGACTTTTATGCGAAACCTGGCATTTTAACGTGCTTGGGTCGGACGTTGGATTCCGGCCCATTTTTCACACCGGCTCGGCGTACTCGATCACCAGTTGCGCCGTCACCATACCGTTCCAGACATTCTGTTCCAGGCGATAGGCGGCCTGGATACGCTCGGGCATCATCTCGTCGTGGCCAAACCAAATGGCATCGAAACGCTGGTGGCCCCGTTCGAGCGACAACTTGAGGTGTTTTTCGCCTACCAGGCGCTGGCTGCGAACGGTGAATTCGTCCAGAAAGAGGGGGGCGGCAAAGCCTGCCCCCCAGACTTGCTGTTGCAACAGGCCGGCGACTTCAGCATTGGCATAGCCGCTTTCCAGCGACCCGTCGGTCTCGAGCAAGGGCTCGAAGCGATCCCGGCCAGTGAGTTCGCGCACGGCGGCGTCAAAGGCCGGAGCAAAGGCGGCAAAGCCGTCGCGGCCCAACGTCAGGCCGGCGGCCATGGCATGGCCGCCGAACTTGCGGATCAGGCCAGGATGGCGCTTGGACACCAGATCGAGCACATCGCGCAGATGCACGTCCAGGATCGAGCGGCCCGAGCCGCGGATTTCGTCGTCACCGGCCGGTGCGAAGGCCAGTGTGGGCCGCCAGAATTTTCTTTCAGACGCGAGGCGACCAGACCCACCACGCCCTGATGCCAGGAGGGATCGAAAACGCAAACGGTCGCGCCTGCCACGGCATCGGGCGCCTGCATGGCTGCCATGGCCTGATCGCGCATTTCTGCCTCGATGCCACGGCGCTCGCGATTGATGGCATCGAGTTCGCGGGCCATTCGCAGCGCCTGATCTTCGTCATCGGTGGTTAGGCAGGCAATGCCCAGGCTCATGTCGGCCAGACGGCCGGCGGCGTTGATGCGCGGGCCCAAGGCAAAACCCAGGTCAAAGCCGCTGGCCGAGCGCGGCTCGCGGCCGGCGACGGCAAACAACGCCCGCAACCCTGGCTGCATCCGGCCAGTGCGCATCCGTTGCAAGCCTTGCGTGACCAGCAGACGGTTGTTGGCATCGAGCTTGACCACGTCGGCGACGGTGCCCAGCGCGACGAGATCGGATAGCGCATCCAGGCGCGGCCCGCCGTCTGGCGGGTACACGCCGCGGCGGCGCAGCTCGGCGCGCAACGCCAGCATCATGTAAAAGATGACGCCCACGCCCGCCAGATTTTTGGAGGGAAAACCGCAACCAGGCTGGTTGGGGTTGACGATGGCCAGGGCCTGGGGAAGGGTATCGCCGGGAAGATGGTGATCGGTGATGACCACGCCGATGCCAGCATCATTGGCTGCGGCCACGCCATCGACGCTGGCGATGCCGTTGTCGACCGTGACGATGAGGTCGGGTTTGCCGCTGCGGTGTTTGATGGCCAGATCGATGACGGCAGGCGACAGACCATAGCCGGTCTCGAAGCGATTGGGCACCAGGAAGTCCACATTGGCGCCCATGGCGGTCAAGGCGCGCAAACCGACAGCGCAGGCGGTGGCGCCGTCACAGTCGTAGTCGGCCACGATCAAAAGCCGCTTGCCTGCCGCGATGGCGTCAGCAAGTACCGCCGCGGCGTGCTCGGAGTGCGTCAGCGTGCCCGGCGGCAGCAGCGAGGGCCAGTTCATCTGTGTCTGGCCGGCCTCGGTTACGCCGCGCGCGGCCCACAACCGGGCGAGCAGAGGATGGATGCCGGCATTCTGTAGTGCCTGGCAGGCGGACAGATTGGCCGAGCGGACAGTTAGACGGGGTGTGACCACCAGCGATTCCAATTGTGTTGGCGCGCAGGCCACCATTTGAGCAGGCCGGCGCGGGGTTTGAGGGTGATACTGGCGCGGCGGTCGCGGCCTAGCAGGGTCAGGTCGAGCGCGGTCAATACTTGACCATGGGCGTTGGCCAGCGGTTTGAAGTGTTCGGCGTCCAGCGCTGCCAGGCAGCGCAGCCAGCCGCCCCAATCGCCCTCGCGTGCCAGAGCCTCCAGCCCGGTGTAGACCTGCGCCTGGTGGGGCACGGGTTGCCAGGGGTGCGCCCCGCCATACAGCCACAGCGCATTGACCGGCGGCGCGCCGCGAGCCATGCGTGCTTCATTGACCGGATGCTCGTACCAGGCCATCTGGATCTCATTGAGCAGTCGTCGCCAGGGACGGCTGGCGGCATCCTGTGCCCACCAGTGCTGCAGTCGGTCTCCAGCCACGGCCAGTGGACTGGCCGGCCGCGGTGCCATGCCCGCGGGCAGGCGCAGGCGCCAGCGTTGCGGGCTGAGGATCTCGGCGCCGAACTCGCCGTCGGCCAGAAGCGGAGCAATGGCGTCGAACAGCACCGCACTTTCTTCCGTACGCAGGTCCATCATCTCGGGATCCAGCAGCGAGGCCGTATCCGCGCCCAGCGCCAGGTGGACCAATTCGCCCAGCCAGACGCTGTCGCTGCCGTCGCGGATGCCTGCCAGCAGCGGCCCCAGACCCATGCCCAGAGATTGGCCGGGTTCGGCCTGGAAACCGGCTGCCTGCAACTGCCAGCCTTCATAGGCGGTGCAGCCATGGATCCTGGGATCGAAGTGCGCGGCCTCAGCCTGGCCCAGCGCCAGCCAGCGGCTGAAGGTGGGAGCATGTTCGGGCAGATGGCGTGCCAGTTCGCTGGCAACGGCGAGGTCGGGCAGGGCGCCGGGGATCACGATGTGCATGGCCGGGATTGTAGTCCGGTCCGGCTCGTCTACAGACCGTCACAGACCGGCATACCCGGATGTGTTTTGCCGCTCGGGTTAATGCCATAATGCGCACGTGCTGAAATTACCTTACGAACTCTGGATCGGCGCCCGCTATGCGGGCCTGGCCCGTCTGGGCCGGCGCGGTGGGCGCCGGGATCGCTTCATTTCCTTTATCGCGGCCTCCTCCATGGCGGGGATAGCGCTCGGCGTCGCGGCGCTGATCGTAGTGCTGTCCGTGATGAACGGGTTCCAGAAAGAGGTGCGCGACCGCATGCTGTCGGTCCTACCTCATATCGAGCTCTACATCCCTGGCGCCTTGCCGGATCGGGTGCTGGCGCAATGGCAGGAGTTTGCCGATGCGGCCCGCAAGAACCCCGAGGTCAAAGGGGGGGCCCCTTTTGTCGCTGCCGGCGGCATGCTGGTGCGCGGGCAAGCGCTGCGCGGCGTGCAGGTACGCGGTATCGATCCGAGCCTGGAGGGCGAGGTCTCCGATTTGCCCAAGCAGATGGTCAGCGGCAAGCTTTCCGACCTCAAGCCGGGCAGTTTTGGTGCGGTGCTCGGTAGCGATCTGGCCGATAGCATGGGCGTCAAAGTGGGCGACACCCTGCTGATGCTGGCCCCGCAAGGGTCCATCAGCCCGGCGGGCTTTGCGCCGCGCATGCGGCAGTTCACCGTGGCCGGGATTTTTACCTCTGGCCATTATGAGTATGATTCTTCCCTGGTGTTTGTCGATGACGATGACGCGGCCAAGGTTTTTCGTGACAGTGGCACGGCCGGCGTGCGGTTGCGCGTGGCGGATATGCAGCGCGCGCCCGAAGTGGCCGCTGAGCTGACCCGGGTGCTGCCGCCTTACGTCATGGCCAGCGACTGGTCACGCAACAATCGCACCTGGTTTGCCGCCGTCCAGACCGAAAAGCGGATGATGTTCCTCATCCTGGCACTCATCGTGGCGGTGGCGGCCTTCAATCTGCTGTCGTCGCTGGTGATGGCGGTCAAAGACAAGCAATCCGATATCGCCATCTTGCGCACGCTGGGAGCCGGCCCGCGCGAAGTGGCCCGGATTTTCTTGGTGCAGGGGGCGCTTATCGGCGTGATCGGCACCCTGCTGGGCGTGCTGGGTGGCATTGTGATTGCCTACAACGTGCATATCATCGTGCCCTTCATCGAAGGGTTGTTCGGCGTGCATTTCCTGCCGCGCGAAATTTACTTCATCAGCGCCTTGCCTTCCGACCCGCAGGCGGGCGACATCATTACCATTGGTGTGACCTCGCTGGTGTTGTCGTTGCTGGCTACGCTTTATCCGAGCTGGCGCGCGTCGCGCCTGCAACCGGCCCAGGTGCTGCGTCATGACTGATTCTGTCCAGGCGGCGCTGCGCGCCGAACATCTGTCCAAGGTTTATGACGAAGCCCCAGCCCGCATCCAGGTGCTGGACGACGTTTCGCTGGTAGTGTCTCGCGGTGAAATGGTTGCCATTGTCGGAGCCTCCGGCTCGGGCAAGAGTACGTTGCTGCACATTCTGGGCCTGTTGGACGTTCCCAGTAGCGGCTCCCTGATCGTCGACGGGACCCCTGCTGACGGACTTTCCGAGGCGCGTAAAAGTGCTTTGCGCAATCGCAGCCTGGGCTTTGTCTATCAGTTTCATCATCTGCTTCCAGAGTTCACGGCGCTGGACAATGTCGCCATGCCGTTGATCGTGCGGCGGGCCGACCGAGACCAGGCGCGCGCGCAGGCACGCGAGGTGTTGTCCCAGGTCGGGCTGGCCGAGCGCGAAGGGCACTATCCCGGGCAGTTGTCCGGAGGCGAGCGTCAGCGGGTGGCGCTGGCGCGGGCCCTGGTCACTCGTCCGACCTGCGTGCTGGCCGACGAGCCCACAGGCAACCTGGACCGCCACACCGCGCACAACATGTTCGAGCTGCTTACCCGCGTCAATCGGGAGTCCGGTACGGCGTTTGCCATCGTGACCCACGATCCCGAACTGGCCGCCCGCGCGGACCGTCAGCTCCACATGGAAAACGGACGTCTGCTTCCGGGTTGATCCGGGGCAGCCCGCCTGCCATGCTGATCGACACCCACTGCCATCTGGATGCCGCGGAGTTCGATGCTGACCGCTTGGCGGTGGCGCGTCAGGCATATGACAGAGGGGTAAAAACCATAGTCATACCGGCAGTCGAACGCGCCAATTTTTCGATCGTGCGGGACCTGGCCCATGGCATACAGGGCGGGGCCTATGCGCTTGGGATACATCCGCTTTACGTGGGCCGGGCAAGCCAGGAGGATCTGGTTGTGCTGCGCCAGGCGGTCGAAGCCGCAATGCCGGATCCACGTTTCGTGGCCATCGGCGAGATCGGGCTGGATTTTTTTGTGCCAGACATCGCCAGTGGCGAGCCCCGCATGCGCCAGGAGCATTTCTATGCGGCGCAACTGGCGCTTGCCGCCGAGTTCGGTCTGCCCGTGCTGCTGCATGTGCGCCGCTCTCAGGATATTCTGCTGAAGTACTTACGCCGCCAGCGCGGATCGTGCGGCGGCATTGCTCATGCTTTCAATGGCAGCGCCCAGCAGGCCCGAGGTTTTATAGACCTGGGCTTTGCCCTGGGCCTGGGCGGGGCGATGACCTATGCGCGGGCGTTGCAGATCCGCCGCCATGCCACGGACACAGATCTGGATCATCTGGTGCTCGAAACGGATGCACCCGACATTCCGCCCGCATGGCTGCATGAGCCTGAGCGACGCAATACCCCGGGCCAACTGCCCCGTATCGCCGCAGAGTTGGCCGTCATACGGCATTGCGCGATCGACGAGGTAGCCCGCCGCACGACAAGCACGGCGCGGCGGGTGCTACCGCGCCTGGCTGCCATTTGCTGAGTCGACCCCGGGTGCCGTGATACGTGCGGCACCCGTGGGGAACCTCTTACATGCGATAGCGTAGCGTCAGCATGGCGTTACGACCATCGCCATAGACGCTGAAGAACGTGCTCGGCGGACGGATGTAGTAGCTGCGGTCAAAGATGTTGTTCAACTGTAGCGATACATCGATATGGGGGTTGATACGCCAGCCGACCTGCGCATTGAAGATCGCATAGCCGCCTTGGGTGACGCCCCGATAGGTGGAGCTCTGGGTCAGCATGCCGCCGCCGACCGTCACATCGCGCAACGCGCCTTCGCTAATGCGGTAGTTGGTCCACAGTTTGAACAGATGCTTGGGGTCGGTGCCGTCGGTCAGGTCAGGGGCGTCGTTGTCGAACTTGACGTTGAGGTAGGTGTAGCCGGCATACACATTCCAGTTGGGGGTAGGTTGGCCCGCCACCTCGAATTCCACGCCCTGATTGCGCGCCTTGCCACCGGGGATGCTGCCGATGGGGTGATTGGGGTCCTCTACCGCGCGGTTGTTGTCATTGATGCGAAACAGTGCCACCGTTGTGCTGAGCCGATTGTCGAAGAAGCTGTTCTTCACACCGACTTCGTACTGTTCGCCGGTGCGTGGCGGTAACATCGCGCCTGTGTAGGTGGTGCTGGTCTGCGCACTCATGAAGCGCGAGAAACTGGCGTAGGCCGTGGTGGCGGGTGTCACGTCCCACACGAATCCGGCCGAGGGCAGGAAGCGATGATTGACTTTAGCTACCGTCTCCCAATCTCCGGTTGTCGGGAGGATGGGCTGGGAGCGTTCATCGAGAAAGGCTTCGCGCGCGCCCAGCACCAGCGTCAGCGGGTCGGCCAACTTCAGCCTGGCCTGGGTGTAAATGCTGTATTGCTGCAGCCTGTCCTTGTTGCCGCTGGTAAAGGGCACCGATACCTCCGGAACCGCATTCGGGTCATACAGGCTGAAGGCGCCACCGGCATAGGGGCCGTACACTGACTCGAAGCCGTACTTCTGCGTCGAGTGCATCTGCGAGTAATTGACCCCGGCAGTGAACGTGTGCGTGCGTCCGAACGCCTGCAGCGGGCCAGACACATGGCTATCGAAGCCAAACCATTCGGTCTCGGAGGATTGGCGTTGGTCTCCGAATTCGCTCAGGCCCTGCTGCGTCGCGCCGGGACTGGAGTAGGCATATTTGGCGCTCAGGCTGCCGCTGCGGTAGAATGTCGTGGTGTCCCAGTTCCAGCCATTGTCGAAGCGATGCGTCAGATTGGCATTGACTTCCTTGATCGCGACATGCGAGCGGTTCCAGTCAGGGCTGTAATTCTCCGACGGCGAGCCGGACAAGCCTCCGATCAACGCCGTGCCGCTGGCGTTGACGACGCCGGGGGCTCCGTAATCCAAACCCTTGATGGAGGTGACCTGGTAGCCCGCCGAAAGGGAAAGCGTCGTTTGCGGCGAGACATCGTAGTCCAGCGCCGCGTAGAGCATGCCGTTCTTGTTGCGGGTGTCGTCGGTCGACTGCAGCGAATTATTACCCGCCATGACCGCGCGGCCACGAAGCGTGCCTTCGTTGTTGAGCGGACCCGTGACGTCGAACATCTGGCGCACGCTGCCAAACGTGCCGACCTGTGTCTCGCCGGAGAGGTGGAACTCATCCATGGGGCGCTTGCGCACGAGATTGACCGTACCGCCTGGTTGCCCGATGGCGTCGTCGGTCACGCCCGCCGGTCCGCGCATGACTTCGACCCGGTCATACATGGCCATGTCGAACTGCTGTTGATACTGCAGGCCATTCATGATGGACACGCCGTCGAACTCGATGCCCATCTGATTGCCGCGGGCGCGGAAGTAGGCCGTGCCATCGCCATAATCGATGGATTCGACTCCGGTCACATAACGCAGGCCCTGCTGGATGGTGGTGACGTTCTGGTCGTCCATGCGCTGGCGCGTCAGCACCGACACGGAGGCGGGGATCTCTCGGAGTGCAACCGGAATCTTGCCGATGGTGGCGCTGGTCGCAGCATAGGAACCGCTGCCTTCCGTATTGGCGTCGTCGGCGATGATGCCGGTTACTCGGACGGCTGGCAGCGTCGTGCTGGGCAGTGCACGCAGCAGATAGCCGCCGTTGTCCTGTTGCACGGCCTGCAGGTTGCTGCCCGCCAGAAGCGCGGCCAGTGCGGCGTCCGGGGTATAGCTGCCCTGGATCCCTGGGGTGGTCTTGCCACGAGTCTGGTCCTCGGTGAAGGACAGCAGAATATTGGCTGAACTGGCCAGTGCGCGCAGCGCCGGCGCCAGCGGGCCTGCCGGTATCGTGAAGCGAGCGGCCTGTGTCTGGGTGGCGGTGGCCTGAGCGTTGGCCGCTGGCAGGCCGCTGGCCAACGCCAGGCTCAGCGCAACGGCCAAGGCGCCAGGACGTAGGCACAATGGGCGGGCGGCGGGCGCAAAGCGGGCCGGGATGTGTTGGTGTTGGCTATTGGTGCCAGGTCTTGCGACGGTGCGCATGAGGTCCCCAAGAAAGGTAGGTAGCGTGACGTTCTCTTGGGGTATGAGCCGCGAGATGGGCGATCGGGCAGCCTGGGGTTTACTTTTTTTCCGGTTATTTTGTAACAATGATTCAGGACTGGGCCTGTACGACGATCCAGTAGCGGGTGCGTTGGGAAATCCGCACCGGCAGGAACTTAGGCAGCATATCCAAAATGGTGTCGGTGTCCTGCAAAGGGAAAACGCCGGAGAGCCGCAGATGGGCCACGGCCGGGTCACAACGCAGCAATCCGGGCCGGTAGCGTGAAAGCTCTGCCAGAAAGTCGGCCAGCGGCAGGTCCTCGGCAATGATCTGGCCATGCGTCCAGGCGAGTTCCTTGTCCGCCAACGCGACAGGTACGTCCACGCCGTGGCGAGTGAAAAACACACTTTCGCCGGCATCGAGCCGGCGCTCCGAAGCCTGTTGTGGCGAGATTTCTACGGCGCTTTCCAGCACGGCCACGGCACTGCGGTCGTCCTCCTGCCGCACCATGAAACGGGTACCCAACGCGCGTACACGGCCTTGAGCCGTCTGCACGATGAAGGGGCGGCTGTCCGGTTTTCCCCCGACCAGACGGTGTCCCGTGGTGAACAATGCCTGGCCGGCGACGAGACGGATAAGGCGCAACTGGCTGTCGAAACGCACATCGATGGCGCTGGCCGTATTGAGGACGATCTCCGTGCCGTCGGCCAGCGCAATGGTCCGCTGCTGACCGATGGCACTGCGATAGTCAGCAGTCAGGTTTTGCCATGTCTGGCTGCGGGTCGCGAGCAGGGAAGAGCCGCCTATGAGGCCGCCCCATAGCAGCAGACGCAGCGTCTTGCGCCGGGCGCGCGCGGTCGCGCCATTGTAGGGCGACAGGGTCTGGTAAGCCGCGCCGGCCTGTATCAGGGGCAACCGGCGGCCAGTGACCGCTTCAATATGTTGCCAGGCACGCTCATGCTCGGGGCTGGCGGCGCGCCACTGTTGCCAGCGCTGGCGCTCTTGCGTTGTGGCCTCGCCCGACATCAGCACGGTGAGCCATTGCGCCGCCGCGTCGGCAGTGGCTTCGCTGATCGGCTGGCCACAGGCCATCGGCGGGTTCGAGGGATGCGCCAAGACGGATGGGCCTGCCATGACTCAGGCGCTCAGCGCAAAAAGACATTGCCGATTGGCACGAACCAGATACTGCTTGACCGAGCTTGCCGACACCCCAAGGCGGTTGGCGACTTCGGCATAGCTGAGCTCTTCCAGATGCACCAGCAAAAAGGCTTCTTTCGCTTTTGGTGGCAGTCCGTCGAGCACGCGGTCGAGTTCTTGCAGCGCCTCGAGCGCGAGCAGTTGCGCCTCCGGCGACGGGGCGATTTCTTGCGGCAGGGACGCCAGTATTTCCAGATAGCTGGTTTCCAGCACCTGGCGGCGGTGGCGGTGCGCCACCAGCCGCCGGGCGACGGTCACGAGAAAGGCTCGTGGCTCGCGAATGCTGCCCATCGACCCGGCCGTGATGACGTTGACGAAGGTGTCTTGCGTGACATCCGCCGCATCAAAGCTGTTGCCCAGTTTTTTTCGCAGCCATCGGAAGAGCCAACTGTGATGGTCGCTATACAGCGTGTGCAGGTCGTGCTGTGCGGGGAACTCGGCGGTCGGCATGGGGCTACCGCAGCATTGCGGCTCAGGGGCGCGGATTGAATAGGAATGTTTGTCATTTATAACCGAAACGAAACGAAATACGCAATGCCGGATCGAGCTGAGGCGGGGGCTCAGGTATGATGCGGCCACTGTCCGACCATCAGGCTTTTCCAGCATGCCGCTCATTGAATTCACGCTTGCCGCAGGCGCTCCCTATATAGAGATCAACCAGTTGCTCAAGGCCACGGGCGTGGCTGACAGCGGTGGAGCAGGTAAAGCACTGGTGGCCGATGGCCAAGTCTCAGTGGGTGGCGTCGTGGAAACCCGCAAGACCGCCAAAATCCGCAGCGGGCAGATTGTCAGCCATGGTGATACCCGTATCGTCGTACGCGCGGTGCCCAGCGCCGACGATTCTGTCTGACGCGCATCGCCATGAAATTCAAACTGTCGCAAGATTCCATTTTTGCCGTGCTACTGCGCTCGCCATTGTGGATGAGTGCCGGCCTGGCCCTGGTGCTGTGCCTTGGCGGCTTTGCCGTTCTGCCCAAGGACCTGGCCGCGATGGGGGTCTTCGTGGCCGTGCCGTTTGCGGCCATTGCCCTCGTTTCCGCCGTGCGGCGCCGGAACACGCCGTCGCAGGCAAGGATTCTGGCCGTGGCCGCAATGTCCTGGGCCGAATTCGCCAGCACGGCCGAAGCCGGTTTTCAGCAGGATGGTTGTCAGGTCGAGCGCCTGCAGCATCCCGGCGCCGACTTCTCCTTGCGCAAGAAAGACAAGGAAGCGGTAGTCAGCGCCCGTCGCTGGAAAGCAGCCAGTATCGGAGTCGAGCCCTTGCGGCAGTTGCAGGCACTGCGTGAAAAACGCGGTGCCGGCGAGGCGATCTTCATAGCATTGGGCGAGGTTTCCGATAAGGCCTGGCATTACGCCCAACTGCAGAACATCTCGCTGATGACCGCGCCCGAGCTGGCTAAGTTGCTGCGACACCAGAAGCTCTGACGCGTCCTCGCGGACTCAAAACCGCGCGCCCCAGTTGAGACAGCGCTCGAGCGCTGCGCCGGGGTGGCGGAATTGACCTGATCGGCATCGGTCAGCAGACCGGGCTTGCGCCTTCTGGAAGCCGCGTGACGAAATGACGTTGAGTCAATAGGGCCGGTCGCATATCCGTGGCCACGCGGCGGCAAATCCGTCGCTTTTTGTTCGCCAGCACGCTTGCCGCCTGCCTGATGCAATGTGTCCCCTATGGTGATCTCGAGACTCTTCCCACAAGCAGGTCGGGCTCCGGCGACTTATCGCGTCTGAGCTAATCGATAAAGTGCGTTGCAGTCCCAGGGGCCTTCGCTCGCGCTGCGCGTTGCCACTGCCTTTGCCGTGCGCCTCATCGAGGCGCCGCCCGCAGTGGCAACGGGCCCCTGGGCTGAGCCGCCAGCGCGCGGGCAAGCTGCCGTTTATCGAAGGAATCCGCCATGAGTAAGAGCATCCGCCACCCGGTCCGATCATTGGCCTCTGGTGAGAGGGTGAGTGGCGACGACGCTGGCAGCAGACGCCGGCAAACGGGGCGTTCGGGGCGGCGTGGCAGACACCGCGCACGCCCGAGCGTCGCTGCAACGGTAGGCACCAGCCTCCTGGTGCAATCATTGTTGCCCGGGTCGGTCTTGGCACGGACTGCTCCCGCTCTGACGCCCGGTTCAGACGCCATCGCGCCAACCGCGCCGCCCACCTGGATTCATAAGCTGGCCGACGAGTTGCGCGGCCTGGCGGCACGACAGCGGGAGGGGCAGGTTGCGCAACTGGACGGGCGCTATCTCAGACTCCAGGCGCAGGGCGAGTTGAATCAGGCCTTGCAAGACTCCGTGACCCGCGCAAGGGAATCGGGCCTTCCCTTTCTGCGGCGCCTCGAGGGTGGCGTGAACATCGATGTCGAGTCCGGCCGCAGCGCCCTGGAGCTCAACGCCATCGAGGAGGTTCATCGTGCAGGCAAGCGGTCGGTGTTGGCCCAGGTGGGCGCGCACAACGAGAATGACCGCCCCACCGCCAGTGCGGGCCTGGTCTATCGGCACGATACTGCTGCAGGCTGGCTCCTCGGGACCAATGCGTTTGTGGACCGCGAGTTCGGCAAGCAGCATTGGCGTGCCTCGGTGGGAATGGAGGCCATCGCGCCGGAGTTCACGCTGCTCGGCAATGTCTATCTGCCGCTATCAGGTTGGAGGGGCTCCCGGCACGAAGAGCGGTTACAGGAGCGTCCAGCCTCCGGTTTCGATCTGGGATTGAGTTATCGGCCCGAAGCATGGCGGGGCTTGAGCCTGACGGCGTCGTACTTTCGATGGAATGGTGCGCAGGTGGACGTCTTCGACAGTGGGCGCGGTCGATACCGGCCTGCTGGTTTCAAGTATGGTCTGCAGTACCGCCCGGTTCCCATGCTCAGCGTGGGACTGGAGCAGACACAGGTATCAGGTGGACAGCGGCAGCTTCGACTACAGCTCGGGCTGTCGATCCGTCTGGGCCAGCCGTGGGCCAAGCAATGGCGGCCTGAGGCAGCGCCACCGATAGAACCCTCGCTTGATCGACAGAGGTCTGCTCTGGTGCGGCGTGAAACCCGCATTGTGCTCAAGACCCGGCGCAAGGAAATCATGTTGCCATTGTCGGCGCACCCGATCATCACCGACGCCGTGGACGGCAGGCTTACGGTGGCGGGCCTGACGCAAGCCTTTGCGACGGTCAGCCTGCGTATGCCGGATGGATCTGTCGGCACGACGAGGGCCGACGCCGCGGGGCGTTTTCGCTACACCAGTGCGCGTGATCAGCCCTCGGGCAATGTGCTGTTGCGGGCGGTCAATATCTACGGCGACACAAGCGTGGAGCTTAACCTGGTCTATGTCGATGAGGTCGTGCTGGGCAAGCTGAACGTGGCACTGCTGGCGCTGGCTCCTCAACCTGCCGACCGCGCCCTGGCCTTATCGGGCAAGACGCAGCCCAGCATGGAGGTCGTGGCGCATTTCCCCAATGGTGAGTCTGTGTCTGCCAAATCCGACGGCAAAGGCTTGTTCAGGGTTCGCTCGCGCCGTGCGGTGGGGCAGGGCCAGGTGGTAGTCAGAGCCATAGATCCGCAAACGCGGCAAGAGGCGCGCACGGCGGCGCACTATCAACCCCCGGTGGCCGTCGCGCCGACCATTGATACGGTGGACACCGATGCCGCGACCGGGCAAGTCACCGTACAAGGCCAGGCGGAGCCCGGCAGTGATGTGGAGTTGATCTTTCCCGATGGCAGCCGGCAGCGGGTGCGGGCAAGTGCCGAAGGCCGCTATCGACTGACGTCAGCCGCCGACGTACCATCCGGGCAATTGCGAGCCCTGCGGGTGCCGCGTTCGGGCGAGGCCGAGGCCGCGTCCCTCTATACCTATGTGGATGTCAGTGACAAGACGCCACCCGGCGCCCCTGAGTTTGCGAGCGTACTGACCGCAGCCGACACCGGCCGGGTCAGCATAACGGGTAGAGCTGAACCCGGATCCGATGTGGATGTGTTGTTTACGGATGGTTCGCATCAACGTGTGCACGCAGGCAAGGATGGTGCGTTTCAGGCCGTATCCCATCAGGACATCCCGGCAGGCCCGATTGTCGCGCGTGCTACTGACGCCGCAGGCAATGTCGGCCCCCAGGCCAGTTACGACTACACCGACGGGGTGGACAAGACGGCACCCCGGACGCCGACGATTGATGTCATGGAAGCGGCGCAAGACAGTGGCCGAGTCACCGTCAAGGGGGCTGCCGAGCCGGGGGCGTGGGTGCAGGTGACTTTCCCGGATGGCAGTCGGCAACGGGTACAGGCGGATTCGCAGGGCGCCTACCACACCACGTCGGATCACGACGTCGAGTCGGGGACGATCGTGGCCGTGGCCGTCGATGCTGCCGGTAACTCGAGCCAGCAGGCCAGACAGGTCTACGTCGATCTGGTCGATAGAACGGCGCCCGGCCTGCCAGTCATCGATCGAGTGCAGGCCCGGCAGGACAACGGCGTCGTCACGGTCGAGGGGACATCCGAGCCCGGTGCGTTGTTGAGCGTGAGCTTTCCGGGAGGCGAGGTGAAGCAGGTGCGGGCGCAGGCCGATGGCCGCTACCGTGTGACCTCCAGCGATCACATCGAGGCCGGTGCGATCCGCGTTGAGGCGGAGGACGAGGCCGGCAACCGTAGTCCCGCCGCTATCCATTCCTATGTGGATACCGTCGATCGGCGTGCGCCGGACGCTCCCAGCATTCTCGCCGCCCAGGCTGACCCTGCCACCGGTCGCGTCACGCTGACGGGTAATGCCGAGCCTGGAGCGGCGGTGACGGTACGCTGGCCTGACGGAACAGTCTCGAAGGCCGTGGCGGGCCCGGATGGCAGTTATGCGGTGACGTCGGATCGTGACCAGCCCGCGGGCGAGATCATGGTGTCCGTGACTGATGCGGCCGGCAACCAGAGCAGCGCCATGCATCAGGCTTACGTGGACCACGTGGATGCCACTGCGCCCGCCGCGCCAACGGTCAGCTCGGCCACGGCAGATGCGCACACTGGCAGGGTGACGGTCCAAGGGCTTGCCGAAGCGGGCTCGACCGTGACCGTACGCTGGCCCGACGGCACGCGTACGACGACCACAGCGGGTGCCGATGGCCGCTATACCGCCATGTCCGAGCGCGACCTGGCCTCAGGTGACATTGTCCTTGAGGCAAACGATGCCGCCGGTAACACGAGCGGGTCGGCGCGCCATGTCTACACGGACGACGTAGACGCCACACCGCCTGCGGCGCCGTCGATAGATTCGGCACTGGCCGACTCCAGAACCGGCCGGGTCACGGTAAGCGGCGCTGCCGAATCCGGGGCGAGCGTGACGGTGCACTTTCCCGATGGCACGACCGTGCAGGCCAAGGCCGACGCCAATGGACGTTATACGGCCACGTCCAACGGTGATATCGGCTCGGGCCAGATTACGGCCCAGGCGAGCGACGACGCAGGCAATAGCAGCAGCGCTACGCCTCACACCTATCGCGACATGGTGGACGCGACCCCACCCGCCGCGCCGGTGATCTCGGCGCTCACCACAGACAGCCAGACCGGGCGCGTCACGGTGACGGGCCAAGCCGAGGCGGCAGCGATGGTGACCGTGGTGTTTAGCGACGGCAGCCGGCAGACCGTCACCGCGGGCCCCGATGGCCGCTTCGAGGCGCAGTCGGCCAAAGACATCCCCACCGGAGCGATCTCTGTCATGGCAGCGGACGCGGCAGGCAATCAAGGGCCGCAAGCGCTGCGGCAATACATGGATGAGGCCGACAAAACAGCGCCTGCGCTGCCCTCCATCGACGGGTTGGATACCAATGACAGCAATGGCCACGTGACGGTGCGCGGCAAGGCCGAGCCGCTAGCCTGGATCGACGTGACGTTTCCTGGCGGAAGCAAAAAAACGGCACAGGCGGATGGCCAGGGGCGGTATCGCGTCACCTCCGATAAGGACATCGGGACGGGAGAAGTCCTTGTCGTCGCCCGCGATGATGCCGGCAATATGAGCCTGCCTGCCAAGCAGCAATATCGGGACAGCTGGAGCGGGAAACTGCCGCCCAGCGCCGTGCTGTTCGAACTGTCTAGCCGGCAGAACCTCTCGATCACCAAGTCGGCGATTTCGGGCGGCAGATTGTGGATGCTCTACCTGGACCCGAAGTACGCGGGCAAGGTGCAGGTTGATGTGCAACCGACCAATGTCACCAATGGCCATGCGGCCGTCGTCGCGCAGTACGTAAAACGCAATATCGAAAAGACGCTGCGGTATGACCGAATCAAGCGGCGCAACGTGTATGCCATTGGTTTTCATGACCAGACCAGCGGCAACAAGTCGGTCAACAAGGTCCCTGCGGGTCGGTATCCCAACCTGCTCGAGTTAAGGGTGACGGTGCCTGGCGAAGGGGTGTATCGCATGACGCTGAACGTCCAGGTTCATGACTGACGTAATAACGCCGCTAGGCGACCGCATACCCCACGCGGCTGGCGCCTGCCCTCCTGACAAGGGCGCTTCCTCCGCGATCTCCTGGCAGCCACTGCGAGCGTGCAAGCGTGCCAGAAAACGCGCGCCTCCGACGTTCGGATTTTTCCTGCAAGTTCGTCGGAATTAGGTGGCTTATCTAGTCTGAGCTTATCGCTAAAGTACTTGCCTATAGCGGTTGACGGCACGCAATAACAGCGCTCAAAGCGCGCCTATGCCGTTTTCTGCACCGCCACGTCAAGGCATCTCTATTCGTCGATAGCCGGCCGCTTGCGAGCAGCCTGGGCGCCGCTTTGCCTGCGATTTTTGCAGGGGCAGCACCCCTCACTCAAGGAAACGCCATGAACAAGAACATCTACCGCCTCGTCTGGTCCCGGGCCCGGGGGGCTTGGGTGGTTGCTGGAGAATGGGCTCGTGCAATGGGTAAGGCGGGCGGCCAACGCCGTCGCATGCGCCCGCGTCTGCGTCAGACCACGGCGGCCATGATCAGTGGCAGTCTGTTGGCGCAAGCGTTGCTGCCCGTGTCGGTTGCCGCGCAAGGGATTCCCACGCTGGGCCCAACTCGCCCCTCGCCGCAGGAGGCCTCGGCTGCCGAAGACCGCTCCTGGGAGCACAGGCTCGCCGCCCAGGCGCAATCCCTTGCACAGGCTCAAGCCGAGCGCGAGCCGGGAGCGCGCCTGGACGCCGACTATCTCAAGCGCGAGGCGCAGGCGCAGGCCAATGACGTCTTGCGCGGCGGCGTGAGCCTAGCGCGGGAGTCCGGCCTGCCATTTTTGCGCAACCTGCAAGGCGCCGTGAACGTCGATTTCGACTCCGGCCGCAGTTCCGTGCAACTGAATACGATCGACGAGGTGTTTCGTGCCGGGCCTGCCACCGGGTTGGTGCAGGTGGGTGCGCATAACCAGAACAGCCGCCCCACGGGTAATGTCGGCGCGGTCTACCGGCACGAGGTCCATGAGGCGCTGATGGTGGGCGCCAATGGTTTTCTGGACTATGAGTTTGGCAAACAGCATCTGCGAGGCTCGCTCGGGATCGAGGCTATTGCCCCGGAGTTCAGCCTGCATGGCAATGTGTACGTACCGATCTCCGGTTGGAAAGGCGCCAAACGCGACAATCGCCGGGAGGAAAAACCCGCCTCGGGTATGGATGTGGGCGTCCAATACAGTCCTGCCTTCGCGCCCGGACTGAGCCTGAAGACGTCGTACTTCCGCTGGAATGGCGCCCATGTGGACTATTACGACAGCGGTCGCAGTCAGGCCGGTGCCAAAGGCTTCAAGGTCGGGGTGGAGTACCGTCCCGTACCCGTGCTGAGTCTGGGCCTGGAGCAGACACAGGTCATGGGCGGAGGTGGGCAGACGCGCTTGCAGCTTGGGCTGTCCGTAAATCTGTCGGAGCCGCTGTCCAAGCAGTTGCGCCGCCCAGACTCCGACGCACCCGTCTTCTCGTTGGATGGCCGCCGCCACACCCTGGTCGAGCGCGAGAACCGCATTGTGCTCAAGACGCGACGCAAGCAGATCGTTTTGCCACTGACCGTGACTTCCGTCTCCACGCGGCAGGCCGACGGCCGCATCACCATAAGCGGTCTAACCCATGCGGGAGCAACGGTCACGGTGCGCCTGCCGGATGGTTCGACGGGAGTTGCGGGCGCCGACGCTGCGGGCCGCTTCACGTACCTGTCGGCCGAGGATCAGCCCTCCGGCCTGATCGTGCTGCGAGCCCGCAATGCCGAAGGCGACAGCAGCCGCGAAGTAAGCTACCAGTACGTGGATGAAGTGCGCCCGGGCAGCTTGCGGGTGGCGGTTACCTCCCTGGTGACGCAGCCCGTGGTGCGTTCGCTGGAAGTCAGCGGCCGCACGGAACCGCAGGCGGATGTGCAGGTGTCTTTCCCGAATGGCGAATCGATCGCCGCCAAGGCGGACGATCAGGGGATGTTCAAGGTACGGTCCAAGCGCGAGGTCAAGCAGGGGCAGGTCGTGGTGCAAGCCACCCATCCGCAGACCGGGATGCGGGTAAGCACGAGCACCCATTATCAGCCTCCAAGCGTGCAGGCGCCTACTATCGAGACGGTCGTCACCGAGGCGAAAACCGGGCGCGTCACCGTGACCGGCAAGGCCGACCCCGGCGCACGCGTGGACGTTCGTTTTCCGGACGGTTCCTCGCAACGTACGGTGGCAGGCAAGGATGGCATGTACCAGGTCGTCTCGGCTGGCGACATGGTGTCCGGCGACATCAGAGCCCAGGCGACGGGGCAAGACGGCAGCACGAGCCCGGTTGCGGTTCAGGCTTATGACGACGCCCAGGACACCACGCCGCCAGAGGCGCCTGAAATCCGCCTTATCACCACCGACGATGCCTCCGGCCGCGTGGCTGTCAACGGGCGGGCCGAGCGGGGCGCAGACGTCACGGTGAACTTCCCGGACGGCACGGTCCAGCGCGTGGTCGCTGCCGATGACGGCAGCTATCGGGTGGTGTCTGAGACGGACATGGTGGCCGGGGACATCCAGGTTGTTGCGGCGGACGCTGCCGGCAATAAGAGCGCAGTGTCCACTCACCGCTACGTGGATGTCGTGGACAAAACCGCCCCGGCCGCGCCCATCATCACCGCCGTCACCGAAAATCCCGCCGACGGCCGCCTCACGGTCGCGGGCAAGGCCGAGCCAGGTGCGCAGATTGACATCGTCTTCCCGGATGGAACGCTTGCGCAGGTCGTAGCGGGGGACGATGGCAGCTACGAAGCGACGTCTACGCGCGATATGGTGTCGGGCGGGATTGATGTCAGGGCCAAAGATAAGGTCGGCAATCTGAGCGAGGTGACGACGCGCCATTTCGACGATCGCGTGGATAAAACAGCGCCGGCGGAGCCGACGATCACCACCGTCGTCACGGATCCGGCCACGGGGCGTGTGACCGTGAGCGGAAAGACGGAGCCGAAAGCGCAGGTCACCGTCAGTTTCCCGGACAGCACGGTGGCTCAGGGCGTTGCCGGCGACGATGGCATGTTCAGCGTGACCTCTGCGGGCGATATGGTCGGTGGCGACATCCGCGTGCAGGCCGTCGACCAGGCGGGCAACCAGAGTCCGCAGGCCAGGCAGCGCTACGATGATGCTCCGGATACAACCCCGCCGGCGCCACCAAGCATTACTAGCGTGGTCACCGATCCGAAGACGGGCCGGGTGACGGTCAAGGGCAGCTCCGAGGCAGGGGCCGAGGTCACGGTAACGTTCCCGGGAGGTGCCAGCCAGAAGGTCAGGGCCGGCGCCGACGGCAGTTACAGCGCAAAATCGGCGGAGGACGTCATGACGGGCACGATACAGGTCGAGGCGGCCGACTTGGCGGGCAACAAGAGCCCTCGGATGACTCATGAGTACATGGACACGGTAGACAAGACTGCGCCAGACGTCGACATCGACAGGCTTGAAGAGGACCGCTCGACAGGGCGTGTGACGGTCATTGGTACGGGCGAGCCGGGCGCGCGGGTTATGGTTACCTTCCCCGACGACTCGACCAAGACCGGCGATATCGACGCCAGTGGCAATTTCCGGGTGGAGTCCGACAATGACTTGGAAACGGGATACATCGAGGTGACTTCCCAAGATAAGGCAGGCAACACCAGCCGGGTGTCGCGCGTGCTGCATACGGACAAGGTAGATAAAACGGCGCCTGCCGCGCCCATCATCGCTGAGGTGACGACGGACCCGACGTCGGGTCGGGTGACCGTCAAAGGTCAGACCGAGCGCGGCGCGCAGGTCGAGATTGACTTCCCGGATGGTTCAAAACAGACGGGTACGGCCGACGGGTCAGGTAATTTTTCGGTCACGTCGGCGAACGACCAGCCTTCGGGGCAGATCACGGCTACCGCTAGCGACAAGGCGCGCAACAGAAGTGCACCGGCCACCCGGCAGTACACCGACACGGTGGATAAAGACGCGCCCGACATGCCGACGATTGCCGATGCCGTTACCGATATGACGACGGGCCAGGTCACCGTGACAGGTAAGGCGGAAGCCGAGGCCACCGTGACCGTCAGCTTCCCCGGCGGGGGCAGCAAAACCGTTCAGGCGGGAAAAGATGGCAGGTACTCGGTGCAGTCTGACGATGATGTGCCCGCGGGGACCATCACGGTCACCGCCAGGGATGCGGCAGGCAACACGAGCCAACCGACCAAGAAGAACTACACCGATAGTTTCGCTCAGACCCATCGAATATCGCGGTTGGACACCAACCCGCAGAACGGTATTGTGACGGTAAGTGGCAAGGCACAGCCCAATGAGGCACTGGTGCTGCGTTTGCCCAACGGCGACGAAGTGAGTCTGTCAGCGCAGACCGATGGAAGCTTCACCGCGTCGTCGACCACTGACGTGCCGGCCGGTGAGGTCCAACTGTTGTCCCGGGCCAATGGCCAGCAGACGGTATTGGCCAAACGTGCGTACACAGATACCTTTACCAAAGGACGCAGCGATCCGTCGTTGAGTACCGCTATCCAGTATCGCTTCTTCGGTGTGCGGCCTCAGGAAACAAGCGCGACACTCATGAGTCTGTATATGGCGACCTTCCGTAAAGGCCCCCCCGTGGTGCAGATCTTGGATGCTTCGCAGCAAGACAAGGAACTGGCCAAACGTGCAGCCAAAGCGTTTACCTTGAAGATCGTGCCCGACTACAACCAGCAGAAGTATGACGTGCAGGTCTCCTGGCCGGCGGGGACGTTTACCGACGCCGACACCGGCCGGCTGACCAATTTGAAGGTCAAGATCTTTGATACGGGAACGGGGAACTACCTCGCGACTCGCGGGCAGATCTACTTCGAGCCGCCGCACAACTGAGTCGACGGCAGGCCGTCTTGCGGCGGCCTGCCGGGGCAAATGATGGGCTGCCGGTTTGATGGCTAGGTCTGTTCTCGACACAAACGGGCCGCTCGATCAGTCGGGCCATCCATATAGACGAGCCGCGTTGTCGGCCATGACAGCATTCCAATCTGCCTGGCTGCCCACCCAATCTGCCAGGCGCTCCAACGCCTGGGCGTCGTCGATGGGATGAAAGGGTTCAATCCCTTGCGCTGATCGCGCCACGCCAGGCCATGCTCCGGGGTGAGGCCAATCGCTTCCCCACAGCAGCCGGTCGCTGCGGCAAGCGACGAGCCCCTGTACCAAGGGCCGCATGTCTTCATGGGCCGCCGCTGCTGAAGCACGCTGCGCGGCCGATAGCTTGATATACACATTGCCCGAGGCCAACAAATCCAGGAGGCAGCGGTATCCCGCTTGCGTAACGCCGGCTTCGCCGCGCAGACCCGCGAAGTGGTCCAACACCACGGGGACGGCCAATCGGGCAATTTCATCGGCCAGACGCTCGATGACAGCCAGGCTGGCGAAGACCTGGACGTGCCAGCCAAGCTGCTCGACACGTGCGCTTGCGTCGAGCAGCAGGGTGCGCGCGACATCCGGGTCGTTTTGGCCGCCGGTCTTCAGGTTGACGCGAACGCCCCGAGCGCCCCGTGCGTGCATGTCCCGCAGACTGCTCAACGACGTGTGAGCGTCCATGACGACGACCGCTCTGGCGGCATCGTCATCCTTGGGATCGTAGGCGCTGAGGGCGTCCAGCGTGCAGCGGTTGTCTGCCCCATACGGACTGGGTTGCACGATGACCACGCGCGAGATGCCGAGTTTGCCGTGCTGCGTGCGCAACTGCTGGATGCTGGCTGGCCCCGGCGTGTAGACGCGGGACGGATCGAAAGGGTAAGCAGACGGCGGACCGAAGACGTGGGTGTGACAGTCGCATGCGCCTTCGGGCATGGATAAGGGAGCCCGCAGGCCTGGATTCTGGGCGTGCGTCACGGGTGTCATAGTTTCTCGATCTTGGCTGATACCATGACGTCACCCCACTTCTTGATATCCGCCAACTGAAGCGCTCTTACCGTCTTGGCATCGCCATATTGCGCCACGATGCCCAAATCAAGAAAGCGCTTCTTTACGCTTTCCATTGTGAGTATGTCGGCGAGTTCCCGGTTGATGCGTTCAACGACTTCGGGGGGAGTTCCAGCCCGAGCGGCCAGCCCGTTCCAGGCCTCAACGACATAGCCGTCCAATCCACTGCTGGCGATGGTCGGAATCTGCGGCAGGGCCGGAAAGGGCTGGGCGGTGCTCACGCCCAAAACCCGCAATGCGCCGTCGGCCATATGTGGCACCACGGGCGCCAGGGTATCGATGATCAGTTGCACATCCCCGCTGCGCGCGGCGGCCACTACATCTCCGGACGATCGATAGGGCACGGTAACTGCTGAGATACCTGCCATCGATTTGAAAAGCTCGGCGGCAAAAAATTGCGCGCTGCCGACTTGCACCGTACCGATGCTGAGCTTGCCGGGATTTTGCTTGGCAAAGTCGATGACATCCTGAATCTTATGAAACGCGGATTTTCCGGAGACGGCAAAGGCGTAGCCGAAACTGGCAGCCTGGGCGATCATGTCGAAGTCTTTGACCGTATCAAACGGCAGCGACTTCATCAGTACCGGCGAGATGCCGAAGTTGCCCGAGGCCGCCATCAGCAAGGTGTAACCGTCGGCGGGCGCGTTAAGCGCGGCCTGCGAGGCGACGATGCCCCCGGCGCCCGGCCGGTTGTCGATGACGATCGCTTGCTTGAGGCGTTCGGCCAGCAAGGGGGCAACGATACGCCAGCTCAGGTCGGCTGTGCCTCCGGCGGCGTATCCCATCACCAGCTTGATGGTGGATTGCGGGTAGGACGCCGCGACGGCAGGCAATGCGACCAGCGCACTGGCCAATGGCGCGGCGGCGCAAAGCTTAATGAACATTCGTCTGTGCATTGCTGTCTCCATTTTTCTTATTGGTGTCACTGGATGGTGAATCGCCCCGGGTTTCCTAGACACCTAGTTGCCTCACAATTAAGGCGATATGGAGGTGTGTATGGAAGGCAAGACATCGCGGCAGCGATTCTCAGAAGAGTTCAAGGTACAGGCGGTAAAGCAAGTCACCGAAGGGGGACACAAGGTCGGCGATGTTGCGACACGATTAGGCGTGAGTCCCCACAGCCTTTATGCATGGCTCAAGCGGTATTCGGGCAGTCCTGAGCAGCGGACGCATCAAGATAGCCAGAGCGCGGAGGTCCGTCGGCTTAAGGCTGAGCTCAAGCGGGTGAGCGAGGAGCGCGACATCCTAAAAAAGGCCGCCGCGTACTTTGCCAAGCAGTCCGGGTGAAGTACGCGTTTATCAAGGCCCATGAGGAGCAATACGCTGTGCGTCGCCTATGCGCAGTTTTGGGGGTACATCCCAGCGGCTATTACGCTTGGAAGGTGCAGCCTGTGAGTGCGCGCGGGGCACAGGATAAGCGCGTCGGCGCGCTCATCGAGCAGTGCTGGGAAGACAGTGGCCGGATCTACGGTTATCGTAAGATCAGCAGTGACTTGAACGATATGGGAGAGCGGTGTGGCAAGCACCGCGTGGCCCGCTTGATGCGCCAAGCTGGCTTGCGATCACACACAGGATACGGCCGTCGTCCGGGAGGCCGAGGTACTCGTCCCAGCGTTGTTGCTCCGAACCATCTACAACGCCAGTTCCGGGTCGATGCCCCCAACCAGGTCTGGGTGACCGACATTACCTACATCCGAACACACGAAGGTTGGCTCTATCTTGCCGCGGTATTGGATCTGTTCTCGCGGCAGATCGTGGGCTGGTCCATGAGCGATCGGATGACCCGAGAACTTGCCATCAACGCATTGCTGGCTGCGGTCTGGCGTCGTAAACCAGAGGCCGAAGTACTCGTGCATTCAGACCAAGGGAGTCAGTTCAGCAGTCATGACTGGCAAGACTTCCTGAAAGCCCATCGGTTGCGCCCCAGCATGAGCAGACGAGGAAACTGCTATGACAACGCCGTTGCTGAGAGCTTCTTTCAGTTGCTCAAGCGTGAAAGAATCCGACGCAAGATCTATTCCACTCGCGACCAGGCACGCGCCGATGTGTTTGACTATATCGAGTTGTTCTACAACCCACGACGGCGCCACAGCTATATCGGCCAGGTTTCTCCGGTAGAGTTCGAACGGCGCTACTTTTTGATGAACGGGACTGTCTAAGAAACCCGGGGCGATTCATGGTGATGCGCGCATCCTTGATGACGCGTTGCCATTTTTTGTAGTCGTCACGGATATAGGCGTCGAAGGCGGCCGGACTGAGTTGCTGAATGGTTATGCCTTGTCCTTCGAGCGTCTTTCGCAAGGCGGGGTCATTGGCGGCTTTTTCGATTTCTGAGCCAAGGCGCGCGATCACCTCGGGTGGCGTGGCTTTGGGAGCGACCACGCCAAACCAGGTCGCCGCATCAAACCCGGGCGCAACGGTTTCGGCGATGGTGGGCACGTCCGGGCTGCCGGCGAGCGTTTGGCCGTGGAAATGGCCAGGGCCTTCAGGCGCCCGCTTTGCACCAATGGCAGGGCGATCTGGAGGTTGCTGAACATGATGGGAATCTGGTTGCCCATGACATCGGTGAGAGCCGGCTGCTCGCCTTTGTAGACGATATGCGAGAGCTTCGTACCCGTGGACAGTCCTAATAGTTCGCCGGCCATATGTGGCGTAGAGCCGACTCCTCCAGACCCATAATCGATTTTTCCTGGCTCACGCTTGGCTTTGGCGACGAGCTCGGCGACGGTTTTGGCCGGGAAGGCTGGATTGGCCACCAACAGCAGCGGCGCCGTGGCCAGCATGCCGGCGCCGGCAAATGATTGGCTCGGGTCTGCATTGTCTGGGCGCATCAACAGGGGCCCTACGGCCAATGTCGATTGTGTTCCCATCAGCAGGGTGTAGCCATCGGGTTTGGATTTGGCCACGTAGTCCGCGCCGATCATGCCGCTGGCGCCGGTGCGGTTTTCGACCACGACGGTCTGGCCCAGGCCCTCGCTCATCCGCGCGGCCAGCGCACGAGCGACGCTGTCGACCGCGCCGCCTGCGGCAAAAGGCACGATGAGAGTGACTTGCCGCTGCGGCCAGGCCGCCGCCGCTGTGGACGTCATGCCCAAAGCACCCACGAACAAGGCAGAGGAGAGGAAGCTGCGTTTAAGCATGGGGGTCTCCTGGGTCAGGCTTGCACCGACAAAGCTGCGCGCACACCGTTTGTCCATTGCTGGGCGGAGCTTGTCAGAAAGCTGACGTCGGTCTGGGTGGTGACGAACTGCGCGCCGCCCTTGATGGCTTTGACCTGGCGCTCCACATTGCGATTGCCTCCGCAACCGGCGTATTTTCCGTGTTTGCGCGCCACGTCGATGACGCGAGCCTGTGCAGCGACGAGTTCGGGGTCATCGAACTGGCCTGCCTTACCGATGTTGGCGGCGAAGTCGTTCGTCCCCATGTGAATGACGTCCATGCCCGGCACGGCGCAGATTTCTTCGATGTTGGCCAGGCCTTCAGCGGTTTCGACCATGCACACCAGCAGGCAGACGTCGTTGAGCTCTGAGATGCTCTGCGACAGCGGCAGCGCTTTGTAGTCAAAGTGCGGATACCCGCCCGCCACGGAGCGTTTTCCCAATGGCGCGAAACGGCAGATCTCGACTGCACGGCGCGCGTCGGCTGCGGTGTTGACATCCGGGTAGACGATGCCGGTGACGCCATTGTCCAGCAGCAGCGAAACGTCGGGGTCGTTGACACTTTTGACCCGCACCACAGGTGCTATGCCGATTGCCAGAGCGGTCTGGGCGATCTGATGGACCGTCTCCAGGTTAAAGATGGAGTGCTGCGTGTCCAGAAAAATGAAGTCGTGTCCCGTGGCTTTGGCGATGCGCGCGATATCGGCCGAGCGGCCCAGGCGGATATTCATGCCGAGGGCGACGTCGCCGTTCTGCAGGCGTTGTTTAACGGGGTTGACGGGAAGCAGTGAGGGCATTTCGTGTTCCTGGTGTGAAAGAAATATATGTTCAGGCGACGCGGGATTCGGGTTGGCCGCCCTCGAGTACCTTGAAGAGTTCTTGCGCGACTTGCAGGGAACTGCGTTCCTGGGTTTCGGCCGTTCCGCCGCCGGCATGCGGCGTGGCCACTACCGTGGGCAGGCTCAGAAGGGGGTGTTCGGAGACGGGGGGCTCACGTTCTTGCCAGACATCCAGGCCAGCGCCGAAGATGTGTCCGGATCGGATGGCGTCATAGAGATCGGCTTCGTGGACGATACCCCCACGGGAGACATTGACCACGATGGCGCCCTCGCGCATGGCGGCCAGCTCTCGGGCGCCCACCATGTGGCGTGTGGCGTCGGTCAGCGGAACATGAACTGTCAGAAGGTCCAGGCGAGGCCAGAGTGCCTCCAGTCTGTCGATGCGCTCATGATCGATGAACGCCCAGGGATCGTTCTGTGCTCTGGGCTTGTAGAAAGGGTCGTAGGCAAGGACTTGGCAGCCAAAGGCCGCCTGAAACTTGGCAGCGGCCCGGACTCCGATATTGCCCATGCCGATGACGCCCACCGTCTTGCCTTGCAGACCCAGGCCCAGCAGTTTTGGTCGTTCGATTTCTTCCCCCGCTCGAATCATGCGGTCGAACTGTCCTACTCGCCGGGCTACCGCAAGCGCCAGTGCGAGCGCCAATTCGGCCACCGCCTCGCTATTGACACCTGGCGTGTTGGCCACCACGATGCCGTGCCGCCGGGCGGCATCCAGGTCGATGGTGTTGACGCCAACGCCCTGTTTGACGACGGCCTTGAGCCGCCTGGCCTTGGCAAAGTCTGCCTCTGTAAGAGGTGTCATACGGACCATGACGCCATCGGCGTCTTCGTGCCAGTGGGCGCGGCGCGGATCGTTGAAAGGAATCACTTCGGCGCGGCCGTTCAGCCACTGCGGACCTGAGGGGTGAAAGGCGTCGAGCACGTAGATTTTCTTCATTGGCGGAATTCACTTGAAAAGGAAGGGGACCTGAGAGGCCGCGCATAATCGGCGGAGGTGGTCGGCAAGCGCAGGCGGGACCGGAATTCCTTGACGGCTGCGGCGTTCGCGCGCCGCTGCTTCCAGATCACCGTGCACGAGAACGGGGCTGGCCTCTGTTGCCGGGGGCGTGGCGCGCAGTGTGTCCAGAAGGACATCCATATCGTCGCCAAAGGTCTCGGCGCTGCCAAAGGCCGCTGGATCGATGGCGCAAAAGAAATGACCGAGATTGTCTGGATCCTGCGTCCGCTGCGTCTTGATTCGCACCGGAGAAAACGAGGCGCCCGACAGCGTGCCGGCCAGGATGTGCACCATCATGGCCAGGCCATGTCCCTTGTGGCTGGACATTTCGCGGCTGCCTCCCAGTGGCGTTAGACCGCCCCCGATTTCCTTGGGCCGCTTGAACAGGATGTCCATAGCCTGTGCCGCGTCAGTCACCGAGGCGGCGTGCTCATCCACCACCCAGCCCGCGGGCAGCGGATCGGCGCGCAGCTCGTAGACCTTGACCTTGTTTGACGCGGCCGAGCTGGTGGCCATGTCCAGCACGAATGGAGGATTGCGCCGGGCGGGCGCGGCGAAGGCGATCGGGTTGGTGCCGAGTACCGGGACACGGGCGCCCGTGGGTACGGTATTGATGGTGCGTGTGGAGCTGGTGCACAGGCCGATCATGCCTTCAGCGCTGGCCAGGCGCACGTAATAGCCCGCGGCGCCGAAATGATGCGAATTGCGCACGCAGGCAACGCCCACGCCGTGAGCCCGGGCGGCGTCGATGGCTATTCGCATGCCCATGACGGCTGGCGTGTGCCCCAGGCCGGCATCGGCATCGATGAGCGCTGTCGCGCCCGCCTGCCGGACCACGTGTGGCCGCGCCTGCAGATTCAGCCGGCCGTTGCGGCGCGACGTGTCATAGTCCATGAGCATGGACAGGCCATGCGAGTCGACGCCCGACAGGTCGGTGTCGACCATGACTTCGGCGCTGGTCTGCGCTTGAGATGGCGCAATGCCCCAGGCCAGCAATAGCGACAGGATCTGTTCCCGCACCTGGGCTGCCGTGGGCATCAGCCAGCCCTTCATGTCGTCGGCCAGCGTATTGGCATAGGTCATTTGAAGATCGCGGTCAGGCTGACGTCGTGACGGGCATGCGGGTCGTCTCCGTAGGCCACATGGATAGCTGCCTCATGGCGATCGAGGTAACGGATGCGGCCATCGGTTTGGGCCAGTGGTACGTCGTGTCCTGGGATCACGATGCTGTCCGGTTTGCGCCGCCAGTGCTGCCATATCAGGTCGATGCTGGCCTTGGACTGCGCAGCATCGAGGGCCGCTTCGCAGATACCAGAAGCCAGTTCGGCACGCGTTTTTGCCGCATCACCGAGAAATAGGGCGTCGCGTTCCGCGCCCTGCAGAACAAAGAACAGGTGGCCTGGCGTGTGCCCGGGTACCGCGTGGGCGTACAGATGGGGCAGGGGCTGGTCGCCATCGTTCAGGCGGCGCAATCGAGGTGAATGGCTAAGCTCGCGCATGTAGAGCTCGGGGACGGGAGTTTCGCCCAGGGCTGTCGCACGGACCAGTCCAGCTCGTCTGCCGCGATGGCCACGTGAGCATTCGGAAAGAGCACCCAGTTAATGCTGTGGTCGTGATGGGAATGGGTGAGCAGTACATCCGTGACCTCGGCAGGCGTCACCGCCAATCCCTTGAGTTTGGACATCAGCAGTTTGCGCATACCGATAGGGCCTGTGTCGATCAGTACGACGCGCCCATGTCCGCGCAACAGCGCGATCGTGCTCCAGCCCAGCCCGCCGTGGCATACCGATTTGCCCGGAAACCCGATGACGAGCAGATCTACCTCATAACCAGCGATAGTCAAACGATTCATGGTTTTGTCTCCTACGGAAATGATGGCGTCATCGCTGGCGAATGCATATTCAATTGATATGCTTTAGCCATAAGGTTGAGTTATGAATAAGGGCAGCTAGCTGGGGGCTTGGCTCCGCCTGTGCGCTAGTGTTTGTGGCCTCTACGGGTTTGCCCTTGTCGCATGCGACAGTCGCATGCAGGTCGCGCGAGCTGAGGTATAAATCCAGGTCGAATTTCATCGACTTCAGATAAAAGCAACTTATATGCTCACGCTGCGCCATATCGAGGTGTTTCATGCCGTGATGCGCACCGGTTCGGTGACGGGTGCGGCGCGTCTGTTGAACGTATCGCAGCCCGCCGTCAGCGCTGTCCTGAAACACTGTGAGGCGCGGGCACGGATCCGTCTTTTCGAACGCACCGGGCGCAGGTTGGTGCCGACTGCAGAAGCGGTCGCGCTGTTTCCGGATGTCGCCGCCATCTATGGGCGCCTCGATTCTTTGACCAGGCAAATGCAGGATTTGGCCGGCGGGCGCATCGGGGCCTTGTCGGTGGCGGGGCCTTTCCGATCGCCAATGGTTATCTGGCCCAGGCCGTGGCCAGCTTTCTGGTGGAACGACCCAGCGTGCGGTTCGCACTGCAGTCGCTGACCTCGCCCCAAGTCATCGACCGGGTGGCCAGCCGGGAGGTCGAGCTGGGCATCGTTTACGAGCCCGTGGTCAATTCAGAGGTGCACACGGAGGAGCTGGTCAGGTCCACCGTGGCTTGTGTCATGCGCGAGGATCATCCATTGGCGGGCCACAAGGAAATCCACGCGCAGGAACTGGCTGCCTACCCCATCATCACCTATTTGCCGCAGGCCCTCATGCGCAGCTATGTGGACGGGGTGCTCAATGAGGCAGGCGTGGTGCCACATATTGCGGTGCAGGTCAGTCTGTCATTGACCGGCATGATCATGGCGTATCACGGGGCCGGTATCGCACTGGTAGAACCGTTTCTACTGGCGTCCATCAAGCTGCCTGGCCTGGTGACCGTTCCTCTGATTCCGCGGGCCGAGTTGAAAACCTTGCTCGTCTATGCCAAGTCCGCACCGCATTCGGAGCTCATGAAGCTGTTCATCCAGCACTTGCGCAAAGAAGTCACCGCCATATCGGGTGAATTACCGGTCGGCTCGCGGCCTACCCGCAGCCGGGCAGGCCGCAAAGCCGCCAGCAAGCCGTAACCACCTGGGCCCGGCGTGCCTCGCTCCCCTCCCGGCGCAACTGCGGCGGCCTCGCCAGGCTGCGTCTCTGTGCCAAAAGCGCTCTGCCTGCGTTACGACGCCTTGTTCCTTGCCTGGCCTGGGGTATGCACCAGACGCACTACACCTTACTTGAGGCAACCGCGTTGGGGTTGTGGCCATCGCTGGCCGGCGGGATCGCCAGGGTGGCCGTGGGCGCGGCCACCATGCGCTTTGCGCTGGCCGCGCCCGGACTGAGCATCCTGATGAAACGATGGATCGCCCGTGCGCTGCGACGTCCGGCCGTGACCGCCAAGATCAGCAAGCTGGCGCGTGTGCCGCAGGGCAGCGATCGCGTGTTCGAGCGCGCCGACCGTTGTTGTCCAGAGGCCTTCTTGTTGTCGTTGTGCACTCGTGGACTTTAGGTGCGGTCAAACCAAACGGTCTGTACGTTGACGAACTCATGCACCCCAAAGTGCGATAGCTCGCGACCGTACCCGCTGTTCTTTACGCCGCCGATCGGTACCCGGGGGTCCGAGGCCGAAAAACCGTTCACAAAGACGCCGCCCGTCTCCAGCCCGCGCGCCATTTTTCGAGCCAGGTCCTTGCGCTGCGTCCAGATCGCACCACTGAGTCCAAACTCGCTGGCGTTGGCCAGTTGCAACGCATCGTCTTCGTCCTTTGCCTGAATGAGCGCAGCGACGGGACCGAAGGTCTCCTCAGTAAAGGCGGCCATGCCGGGCTTGACGTTGGCCAGCACAGTAGGTTCATGGAACGCACCCACCCCCTTGGGAATCCTTCCGCCTAAAAGCAGCTCGGCGCCTTGCTCAAGTGTCCGGTGGACCTGATTGGCCAGCTCGTCGCGCAAGTCAGTCCGTGCCATCGGTCCAACGTAAGTGGAGGGCTTCTGAGGGTCGCCAAACTCAAGCTTGGCAACCTTTGCGACAAACTTTTCGGTGAACGCCGCAGCGATAGGAGCCTCTAGGATGATTCGTTTGGCCGCAATGCAAATCTGCCCGGAATTCTGATAGCGTCCAACCACGGCCGCGTCGACGGCACGGTCAATATCTGCGTCAGCCAACACGACGAACGGGTCAGAGCCTCCCAGCTCCAGGAGCGTCTTCTTCAAGGCAGCGCCGGCTTGAGCGGCGATTGCAGAGCCTGCACGAACGCTTCCGGTAACTGCCACTGCACTGATTCGGCGATCTGCGATGGCTGTGGAGACGAGGTCATTGGTGACATTGATGACCGAGAAGACACCCTCCGGGAATTCTGCCTGGGCAAAGAGATCGAGCAACGCCCGGGCGCAGCCCTGGACGTTAGGGGCATGTTTGAGCACGTAGCTGTTGCCGGCGAGGACGATCGGCATTGCTCCTCTCAGAATCTGCCAGTAGGGGAAATTCCAGGGCATGATGGCCAGCACAGGGCCAATTGGCAAATAGGATACGTAGGCGTGGGGGCCGACGAGGGTCGGCCCATCTTTAAGCATCGCGGGCCCGTTCTCCGCGTACCAATCACAGAGGTTTGCGCATTTTTCGATCTCCGCGACGGCCTGGGTGATCGGTTTTCCCATCTCCTGGGTTGCTAAGAGACCTAGCGATTGCTTCTGTGCGCGCAACAGTTGACCAAGCGCTGCTATGCACACGGCCCTAGCCTCAGTATCGTGAGCAGCCCAGGTTCGGTAGCCCCTATGAGCGCGGGACAGAGCAGCATCTAACTCATCTCCACTCTCGTAGGGATACTGAGCCAGGAGCTCGCCAGTGGCGGGGTTGATTGATCGAGCTTCGGAGGTAATCGACAGGGAGGTCATGCTTATTTTTCCTGTGTTCTACCATGACAAGAGGCCGAATCTCGCTCATAAAGTTAGGCAAATCGGCCAACAACGTCTTGCCCTCGGGGCTGTCGAATGCTGCCTTCAATGCGGCTTCATCCTTGAACCAGAGTTCGCTGAAGCCATCGAATCCAAGAGGATCTTCGGCATCCTGCACAATCAGGTTGACGGCGTACCTTTCCAGGCCGGGCAGCTTCACGCAAAGGGCCGCATGCACATTGAGCCAATGCGCGTGGAAGGCTTCCATTGTCATGTCTGGACGGCGCTTGAGCAGACCAATGCGTTTTACGTACTGTGTGTTGTCCATCCTGAATCCTTTTATGCCGTTGTCGCGGGAGCGTCTTTGCCACGCACTTCTACGCCCGTCCATTGCTCCAGCGTCTGGACGATAGTGGTGCTGTTCTGGCTTGCGCCCACCTGAAGAACGGTCTGCATCCACAAGCGGTCTACTGCCGTGCCGACCCACAGAGGTACTTGCAATGTTTCGGCCATGTCCAGGCAAAGACGCACGTCTTTGCGCATCAACGCATTGGCAAATCCGTTGTTGAACGAACGGTTCAGAACATGGTTGGGGAAACGTTCCTCGGTGGCAGCGTTGCGGCCTGATCCGGTGTTGATGATTGCGAGCATCACGTCAGGATCCAGTCCTGCTTTCACCCCCAGAACCATCGCTTCTGCCGTGATGGCCAGATGGGTCGCTGACAGGAGGTTGTTGGTCAGCTTCAGACTATGGCCTTGGCCGACTTCGGTACCTACGATGCCCGGTTTGCCGAACTCGCTCAAAGCGGGAATGACCTGTTTGACCACGTCTGGGTTGCCGGACACCATCAATGCAAGGGTGCCGGCAATGGCGCCGCCAACGCCGCCGCTGACAGGCGAATCGATAGCAACGATGTTGCGAGTCGCCAGCGCCGCGCCGACCTCTTGAGCTGCCTTCGGCCCAGTGGTCGAGAGGTCGACATAAATTCGGACCTTATCGCCAGCGATGATACCTTCGGGTCCGAGAGCTACCTGCCGGACTACGTCAGGGGTGGGCAAGCTGACCATGACGAGTTCAGCGCGAGACGCGACGTCTGCAGGGCTTGCCGCTATTTGAGCGCCTAGCACCGCGTACTCGTCGAGCTTGTCCTTCGAGACGTCGAAAACGACAAGATCGCGCCCACTGTCCAGGAGGCGCCTGGCGATGGGTGCCCCCATGCTGCCTAGGCCAATGAATCCGATGGGGCCTGAGCTCATTTGGCGGTCTCGTTAATCAGGTGCTCGCGGATGACCGGCGTGGCGGTGCGGAAGCCTTCGATCCCCGCTGGGACGCCGGCATAGACGGCTGCCTGGAGCAGCGTCTCCTGGATCTCCTCGATCGAGCAACCGTTGACCAGAGCGCCTCGCACGTGGGTCTCGAGTTCTTTGGGGCGGTTCAACGCTGCCAGCATGGCGATGTTAAGCAGACTTCGGGTCCTATGGGCCAGGCCCGGTCGAGCCCAGGATGCTCCCCAGCAGAACTCGGTGGCAAATTGCTGCATGGGTGCGTTGAATGCGTCAGCGTCCCAGAGTGCTTGCTTGACCTTGTCCTTACCAAGGACCGCCTCTCGCACCTGCAACCCGGCTTTGAATTTTTCGGCTTCGTCGTACTGCTGTTTGGATTGGCTCATTTTTTACCTATACCGAGTTATTCCGGCGTGGCACCGGAGATCGTGACCGCTTCGGCCACTTCGTGACTTCTTGATCCAGGAATCTCTGCGCTTGTTCAGGAGTCTGGGAAAGGACACCGCTGGCGCGGTCCCTCATGAACTTCGCCATTGCGGGACTGTTCAATACTTCTTGGCTTGCTTGGGATATCTTGGTTTTGATGTCCTGTGGCACTGCAGCCGGCGTCAGGAGCATTCCCCACCCGATCGCCTCAAACTTCCGCCCCGTGATTTCGGCAACGGTGGGTACGTCCGGTAGTTGCTCCAGCCGTTTGGCCGTGGTTACCGCTAGCGGTGTCAGCTTCTTGGACTGGATGAGAGGAAGAATTGCGGGCAGGGCGTCAGCAATGATGGGTAGCTGCCCACCGACGACGTCGGCTTGCGCAGCCGGGCTGCCGCGATAAGGGATGTGCTGCACATCTATCTGCATCGCATGATTGAGCATCGCGGCGGCCAGATGCTGAGTGCCACCCACGCCCGCGCTCGCATAGGAGAGTTTTCCTGGCGCGCCCTTGGCCTTATCGACGTACTGCTGGAGCGACGCAATTTGCGAGGCGGGATTCGATGCGAACATCAGCGGTACGGTGTAAATGCCGGTGATGGGCGTGAAGTCCTTCTTAAGGTCGTAGCCGAGCCGTTCTTTAGGGTAGAGCGTCTGATTGACCGCCATCGAACTACCGGCCATCAAGAGCGTGTAGCCGTCGGCGCTCGAGCGCGCTGCGGCAGCGATACCGAGGTTACTGCCGGCGCCGGACTTGTTGTCTACGACGATGGACTGACCGAGCTTCTTGCCGAGCTCTGCGGCAAACGCGCGAGCGAAGATGTCCGCGGATTGGCCCGCTGCGAAAGGAACGATCATCGTTATCGGCCTTTCCGGGTACGCCGCGGCAGCAGCGCTGGAGGCGGCAAGCAAAGCGGCAAGAACAGTGGTTCTCATCTGTGGTCTCCTGATTTTATGAAAGCGGTTATGAGTACCGCTCTGGCGACCAGTATGCGATTGTCCTGATGAGCGTGGAGCGGTTATTCTCGAAGCACCCTTCTAAAAATTAGAAAGCTTGCCTCGTTTGTTGGGTAATAAACCGCAAAATGCCTACTGTGATTCCGGATTTGAGAACGCTGGTCCTGTTTATCGATACCGTGGAGGCGGGTAGCATTACTCGGGCGGCGAAGGCATCGAATATGGTGGTTTCAGCCGCAAGTCGACGGCTCGCGCTGCTGGAAGAGAGCGTAGGGACACCGTTGCTGATCCGCGGCGCCAGAGGCGTGGCGGCGACGCCGGCTGGCGAGGCAATGTTGTTCCACGCCAGAAGCCTGTTGCGCCAGGTTGGCCAGATGAACCTTGATCTGCAGGATCACGCAAGAGGTATGCGGGGGATAGTGCGAATTTATGCTGTCGCTTCCGCACTGAGCAGGCAGTTGCCGACGGACCTGCGGCGCTATAGCGAGTTGTATCCGGAGGTGGGCGTTCAGCTCGAGGAGAAGCACTCATTCGAGGCGGTAGCGGCAGTGCAACTGGGACTGGCCGATGTTGCGGTCACATTCTCAACGGCATCCGAGGACGACGGACTTACGTACCTGCCTTATAAGACCTCGCAGTTGGTAGCGATCGTCGATCTGTCTCATGGGGCCGCCCATGACGCGTGCAGCCTGAGCGATTTGCTCGATTACGACCTTATCGGCCTGGAGAGCAACACGGCATTGATGGCCCTGTTGGAGCGAGAGGCTAGGTCGCTGGAAAAGACGGTGAGGCTTCGAACCCAGGTCAAGAGCTTTTACGTGCTGGCGCGATTGGTTGAGGCAAGACTGGGAGTGGGATTCATGCCGCTGGACGCAGCAACCTCATTCGCCAAGGATATGCAGATCCGCATTATCCATCTGACAGACTCGTGGGCAATCAGGCAACTGCATCTCTGTGTCCAAACCGTGCCGTTACTACCTGCGCACACCGCCAATCTTGTCGAAGTGCTCGGTTCTTACCGCGAACAACCCTCCGGAGTTTAGGAGCGGTAATGCGGCGACGGGATCGCGCGGATATCGCGAAGCACCTTCTTTCTAACGCAGAGACGCCTGTCGCCGGCCTATTAGCCCCGTTGGGGGTGGCAGCGCGCGTGAGCGGCGGCTGCCGGCTTGGTGATGCAAGAAGAGATTCGGGCCCGATAGGGCTTCGGACGCCCGTTGATGGCGGCCCGAAAGCGACCGGACGTCGAGGGTGTGCCTTGCGAAAAATCGACGGTGAAAAAACATACAACGCCGAGCTCGAGAGGGCGGCGATCGAAAAACGGAGATCGGCCGAGTAGTAGTTAATGGTGAGACAAACACGGTTCCCGGCGTCATCTCTCTATTTTTGCCGAGTACCTCTACGCAGTCTCATTGGCCTTCACACGTGGCGCCTTGCCGAGAGGCATTGCAGCAGACTGCGACGTTTGGGCGAGGCGATGCGTGTGTGGCGGGGCGTGTGACGGAGAGAGGCTTGATGGCTTGGCTGATGCTGCTGGCCGCAGGGCTGGCCGTGTGGCGGGCGCTTACGTGGGATTCTGCCTTGCTGGCGGCGCAGCATGACAATCAGATATTCGTGTTGCCTATCACCGTTGCCAGCCTGGCACGGGGCGATGGCCATAGCCGGACGTTTACGGCGCAACTCGATGCCAAGCGGCCGCAGGGGCTGCCTGAACAGGTACGGGTCAGTTGGCGCGCATTGCCAGGTGGGCAGGTGTCAGAGCTGGTTCCGGGGCAGCGCTGGCGTATGGCGTTGGTGCTGCGCCGCCCTTACGGGCCGGCCAATCCGTACGGGCCACATCACGAGCGGCGGCTGCATGCCGAGAGGGTGGGTGCGACGGCCACGGTGCGCGGGCAGCCACGCTTGCTGGCGCCACCGCAAGGTCATTGGTTGGAGCGTGCGCGGCACGATTTGCGCGAGCGGCTGGCCGCGGTGTTGGGTGAGCGTCCCTACGCTGCAGTGATCATTGCCCTCGTGATGGGCGACCAGCAGTCGGTGCGCCGCGAGGATTGGCACGTTTTCAATCGAACCGGCATCACGCATCTGGTTTCCATCAGCGGTCTGCATGTGACGATGCTCGCCGGGCTGGCAGCGGCGGTGGCGCGGGGTTTGTGGCCACGCTTGCGTTGGCGCGGCTATTTTCTGGCTGAGATCTGGGCCGCGCAGCGCGTCGCGGCAATGGTGGCGGTGCTGGTTGCCTTGGCGTACTGTTTGTTGGCAGGGTGGGGGGTGCCAACTCGCCGCACGTTTTTCATGCTGGCTGTGGTGGCATGGGCGCTGCAGGCCCGGGTGCCATTGCGGCCGGCGGCGATCGTGCTGTTGGCGGCGATGGCTGTCGTGATGCTCGATCCGTGGGCCGTGATGACGCCCGGATTCTGGCTCTCGTTCGCGGCGGTGGCGATCCTGATGCGGGTGGCGCTCACTGCGCGGCGGGGCAACTGGCGCGCTCGGGTGCAGGCGGTGGTGGCGGATTTTTGCCGTATGCAGATGGCCGTCACCTTGGGACTTGTGCCCGTGCTGGCCTTCTGGGTCGGTGAGGTGTCGCTGGTGTCGCCGTTGGCCAATGCGCTGGCGATTCCGTGGGTAAGCCTGGTGGTTACGCCGCTGGCGCTGTTGACCGGGGTGACGGCTGCGTTGGCTGGCCAGTGGGCCTGGGCCATCGCCGGTTCACTGGGGTGGGCCGCGCACGCCAGCCTGGCTGTGCTGATGCAGCCGTTGTCATGGCTGGCTAAGTGGCCTTGGGGGACACTGCCAGTGGCGGCATCGCCTGGCTGGATCGGGTTGCTTGCCCTCGCTGGCGTGATATGGGCGCTACAAGGCCGCGGATGGCCGGCGCGCTGGGTGGGCTGGCTATGTGTGCTGGCTATGTGTGCTGCCCATGGTGATGTGGCGGCCCGAACGTCCGCAGCCTGGCTATTGGCGGCTTACGGCACTCGATGTGGGGCAAGGCACGGCCGTGGTCCTGGAGACCGCCCATCACGTGCTTCTTTATGACACCGGTCCCCGGCATTATCAGTCCTGGGACGCGGGCGAACGGATCGTACTGCCTTATTTGCGGGCACGCGGCATTAGGCGGCTCGATCATTTAGTGGTGTCGCACGCCGATCTCGATCATGCGGGCGGCGTGCCCGCCATCCTGGCGGCGATGCCGGTGGCGCGATATTGGTCCTCATTTGCTCTGCCGGCGTGGCTGGCGCGCGAGCAGCGCTTGCGCGAACGCGATGGCTATGCGCTGCCAGCCAAACTGGCCATGCCACTCAATCTGCACGAGTGTCGCGCGGGGCTGGGTTGGGAGATGGACGGCGTGAGGCTGCGGTTTCTGCACCCCGGGCCGGAGCGTGCGCTTTGGCCCAAGGGCAACAATGCCCGCAGTTGCGTGTTGCTCATCGAGGGAGTCGCGCACCGAGCATTGCTGCCGGGTGATGTCGCGGCGGCGCAAGAGTCGGCTTGGGTCGCTGACCTGCCGGCCGTCGATGTGGTGTTGGCGCCGCACCATGGTTCGGCGTCGTCGTCCAGCCCCGCCTTGGTGGCCGCGGCGCGGGCAAGCCATGTCATCGCCCAGGCCGGCCGGTTCAGCCGCTTTGGGCATCCAGCGGCCGCTGCGGTCAGGCGGTGGGAGCGCGCTGGGGCGACGGTCTGGCGTACCGATCGCGATGGTGCGGTTGTCGTAGAGTCAGGCAAGTCTTTGCAGGTGTCCGCATGGCGCCAGATACGCTGGGATGGCTTTCCATTGACCGAGGCAGGGTCCCCGCAGCAAGATTGACTGCGCGCCTGGCCTGGTGCCTCGTGGTCCGCGATTCTGACACCGTTGCAAGCGAAATCGTTTGGCGACGCAGACGTTTCGGTACGCCTGACAGACGCAACTGCCCCTTTGCGCGAGAACGCCGCGATATTATTCGCGTTTGAGGCGGCGCCAGGCTCTGGGTTTGGTGCGATCGAGTAACGGGGCAGTGACAACACTTGTTGGCCGGGAAGTCCGCAGGTGCGACTGGGTGTGAGGGGCGTTTTATGGGGCCATGAGGCGCGCATCCGTACGGTGTCAGGGAAAGAGGCGTGTGTTAAAAAGGCAACCGTTTTGTGAGGTTTTCATTGGCTTTGTGCCATTCTGGCGGCCGACATTTCACGGACGCCGCGGGCGGCTCCCGGCCCGCTTTGATCCTCGTCCACACGCAAAGACACCATGACACCTCGATCCGACACCGTCGCCTATGACGCCGCCCTCCATCTGGACGAGCTCAGGCAGGCAAGGCGCATTGCCGTATTGATGGCGCCGCGTCTGGGTGACAGCGCGTTGATGATGGCCATGGCCGCCAACCTCGCCCGCAATGGACGCGAGGTGGTGGTGTTTGGCGATTTCATCTATGGCATGCGCGAGGCTTTTGCCGGCATGGATGTGCGCCCCTCGCTCGCAGAAGGCCAGGCCAAGGCGGTGCTGGCCGATTTCGATTGCGCCGTGCAAATGCACGTGGGCTGGCCCTATCCGCTGCATGACTACGCCAAGCATTATTTCTATTACGACGCGCACGTGGTGATAACGGGCAAGGGCTTCGTCAAACTGGAGCAGATCCGCGATTTCTGCCACGATGCCATCGGCTTGCCCGACTGTACGCAGGACAACGGTCTGCGGCCGCCCGCGCACTGGGTGTTTCGTAAATATCCCCGGCGCGTGGCAATCCATCCGAGTTCCACCAGTGAGCAACGGTGCTGGGCCCAGGCCCACTTCGTTGACCTGGGCAAGCGTCTGCAACGCCAGGGGTACGAACCTTATTACATTCTGGCCGCGCACGAGCGCGAACAGTGGCGCTGCCTGGAAGAGCAGGGGCTGCCCATCCAACAATCGCCCTCTCTATTAGACGTGGCGCATTTCATCCACGAGTGCGGTTGGTTCATCGGAAACGAATCGGGCATTGGCCACCTGGCTTCCAATGTCGGTATTCCCACACTGACCTTGACCGGCCGGCCCACCCGAACCCGAGCCTGGCGCCCGGCCTGGGCGCCTTCGCGCATTGTCTACCCGGCCTATATCCCGGGGGGCGTTGGCGCGATCGGCTGTGGCGAAAATGGTTGCTGCCTTCGCACGTCATGCGGGCTTTCAAGCGATTGGTGCAGGAGTGCAATAATACGGCCCAGTCTTCGGGACAGTCGTCAACGGATGGCGGATTCCGCCAAGCGTGACCGGGTCAGTTTGTGTAGGTGAGGGTGTGTTGTCTAGAAGCTTCTTGATGGTGGTCACATTGTTGGCCTTGCTCGTTCCCGCCTTGGCCCTGATCAGCGCCGATGGCGGTCCAGCCATCCTCTATCTGACGTCCTTTTTGGGCTTGTGCGCCTGGGGCGTCAACGCCTTTACCCGGCGCGAGCCTTTCGATTTTCGTAGCCTTGCTGCTGTCGCCGTCGCCCTGATGTCGCCGTTGGGCGCGATGCTGATCACCAATTCCGTGCATGGAGCCTGGAGCTCTTCCGAGCAGGAGAAGCTGCTGCGTTTTGCCCTGTGCGTACCTATTGCGTGGATGCTGCTGCGTGCCGGCGGCAATGGTTACGCAATGTGCAGTGGTCCCTGATTTTCAGTGCGTACGCGGGCTCGATCATGTTGTTGGCCATTGTTGGCACGCCAGGACTGGGCCGCATGGCGGTCTCGGAGTTCGGTGGCAAATACAATGCGGTAGCGTTTGCTGATTTGACCCTGTTTTTTGGTTTTGCCTCGGCGCTTTGCCTGCCTTGGTCGCAGTCGACCTGGCCACGTCTGGAGGCAGCGGTCAAGATACTGGCCGTGCCCTTGTCCGTTTATGCGGTGTGGGTCTCGGAAACCCGCAGTAGCTGGATTCTTTTTGGCGTGCTGGGCCTGGTCATTTTTTTGGTTCATCGCGGAATAGCGTGGAGCCGTGCTTGATTGCCGTTACGCTTGATCCTTGATTTTTCAAGGATCAAGGCCGGGATCATGCTGGACCGCAAGACGATCGAGAGGTTGGGTGGGTGGGAAGGTTATCGGGTGGAGCGGGTCGTGTGGCCTGAAGGTGAGAGCCGGACGGTCACGATTTACCTGAAGCCTTCAGCGCGAACGATGCACTGCGAGCACTGCGGCAACCGATGTCGGCAGGTGCATGAGACGACCACGCGCCGGGTGCGGGATCTGCCGCTAATGGCGCTGCGAGTGACGCTGGTAGTGCCGCGTCGGCGGGTCTGGTGCGAGCAGTGCGGTGGACCGCATCTGGAGAGGCTGAGCTGGCTGGGCCGTTACCAGCGAGTGACCGACCGGCTGGCCGAGGCGGTCAGCCAGTTGCTTGAGTCCAGCAACATTCTGGCCGTGGCGCGCTTCTTCCAACTGGGTTGGCACACGGTCAAGGCGCTGGACAAGGCCCTGCTGCGACGGGCGATCCAAGAGCCGGACTGGAGCCAGATCCACTACCTAGCGATGGACGAGTTCGCTCTACACAAGGGCCATCGTTATGCCACGGTCGTTGTCGATCCGATCCGCCGTCAGGTGCTATGGATCGGTGATGGCCGCTCGCGCGAGACGGCCAGAGCCTTCTTCGAACAACTGCCAACTGGGGTTGCCCAGCAGATCCGGGCCGTAGCGATCGACATGACGACGGCCTATGAGCTGGAGATCCAGGCCAACTGCCCCAACGCCGAGATCGTCTACGACCTGTTCCACGTCGTGGCCAAGTACGGCCGTGAAGTGATAGACCGGGTGCGTGTAGACCAAGCGAACCAGTTGCGGCACGACAAGCCGGCCCGCCGGGTGATCAAGTCCAGTCGCTGGCTACTGCTGCGCAATCGCAAAAACCTCGATCCGTGCCAATCGGTAAAGTTGGACGAGTTGCTCCAGGCCAACCAGCCTTTGCTCACCGCTTATCTGATGCGCGATGAGCTCAAACAGCTGTGGTTCTACCAACACCCCGGCTACGCCCGCCAGGCATGGGATCACTGGCTGCAACAGGCTCAGGGCAGCGGCATCGCCGCCTTGGCTCACTTCGCGCTCAAGCTAAAAGCCTATCTGCACGGGATTCTGTCTCGCTGTCGCCACCGGCTCAACACCAGCATCGTCGAGGGCATCAACAACACCATCAAAGTCATCAAGCGCCGCGCCTACGGCTACCGCGATCAGGAGTACTTCTTCCTCAAGATCCGGTCTGCATTCCCCGGTATTCCTCGATGAACCTTTTTTTTGGATAACCGACACTGGAGCCGCCGCATCAAAGCGGTTTTCGTCGCTGGGGTGGCGGCCTTCATGCTGGCTGGCCTGGTGTTTTCCTGGAATTCCAGCGGCAGCCGCATGAGCGAAGTGTGGTCGGAAATCAAACGCTACGAGCATCAGGATCGGGATACTTCCACAGGTATCCGCATGCAGTTGTGGCATGCGTCCTGGTTGATGTTCAAGGAGCATCCGCTTGTGGGCGTGGGCGCGCCCAATTTCCGTGACGAACTCGCTCGCTTCGAGCAAAGAGGTATTGTCACACCGCGTGTGGCGATAGACTATGGCGAGCCGCACAATGATTATCTGGCTGCCTTGGCCTGCTATGGCCTGATCGGCCTGTTGAGCTTTTTGGCGCTTTATTTCGTGCCGGCGCTGGTATTTCTTCGGCGCCTGCGCAGCACTGATAATCTGGTGCGCGAGGGGGCCCGTATCGGGCTGCTGTTTACCTTGGGATATGCGGTGTTCAGCCTGACGGAAATGATGTTCCGCAATATGCGTAGTGTCCCGATCTATGCAATCACGATGGTCGTGCTGTTTGCCTTGACCCGTGAAAAATCGCCTTCTGACGCGTCGCAGGACACGTAGGGCCAGGTGTGCGCCGTGCGCGGCGGCCAACGGCGAGGGGGCGGCAGGCCGCGCTTGTGCCTCTGATAGGACGCGGGCCCGGCCTTGCCTGGTGCTGAGCCAAGGCTTCAGGACCGGACGTAAGACACCGGCGGGTCAGGCAACCCGGGCAGGGGTAAGATGAACCCCGATCCCTTTTGCAGACAGGCCCTCTCATGTCAGACCCGCGTTTGGATTCCGTCACCTGCGTCAGTCCCGCAGGGTTTCATCGCATGGCATATTGGGAGTGGGGCGATCCGGCCAACGCCCGGGTGCTGCTGTGCGTGCACGGCCTGACGCGAAATGGCCGTGACTTCGATCATCTGGCACGGCGTCTGGCGCCGCACTACCGTGTGGTGTGCCCGGATGTCGTGGGGCGGGGGCAGTCGGATTGGCTGACCAACCCCATGTATTACACCATCGCCCAATATGCGTCGGACATGATGACGCTGCTGGCGCGATTGCGCCCCGCGCGCTTGGCTTGGGTCGGTACGTCGATGGGAGGCTTGATCGGCCTGGGCCTGGCGGGTGCGCTGGGCATGGCGCGCCAGGCGCATGCCGCACAGTCGCATGCCGGCTTGCCGCTGCCACCCTCTCACGAGTTGAGTATCGAGCGCATGGTGCTCAATGATGTAGGGCCCCGCCTGCAGCGTGTGGCGCTTGAACGTATCTGCGAGAACGTCGGCGCGCGTGCGGTATTCAATACCTTTGATGAGGCGCTGCAGGCAACTAAAGTGTCCTGCGCCACTTTCGGGCCCCACAGCGAGGAGCATTGGCGCGAGTTGGCCGACAACAGCTATGTCAGCGAAGGCGGGCATTGGGTCAAACGCTACGACCCGAACATCGCATTGGCGCTGGCGGCGCAGGCCAACCCGCAGGCCTATGAGGCGGGCGAACAGTTGCTCTGGCACGCGTACGATGGCCTGGGGTGCCCGGTTCTGGTGTTGCGAGGGGCAGATTCGGATCTGCTCAGCGCCCAGACCGTGCAGGAAATGCAGCAGCGTAATCCGCGTACCGAAGAAGTGGTCTTTAGCGGGGTTGGGCATGCCCCCACCTTGATGTCGGCCGACCAGGTGCAGCCGGTGGCTGATTTTCTGCTGCGCGGCTGAGGCGCCAGAGCTGCCAGGGGCTTACACACCTGCGGAGCTGCGCCTACAATACCCTCCATGCCTAGTTCCCGCCTGAATATTGACCTGCATTGCCATTCCACGGTGTCTGACGGTATGTTGCCGCCCGCCGAGGTGGCGCGCCGTGCGCGCGCCAATGGGGTCGATGTATGGGCACTTACCGACCATGATGAGGTCGGAGGGATCGACGAGGCGCGTGCGGCCGCCGCTGAGGTCGGGCTGCGATATTTCACCGGTGCGGAGATCTCCGTGACTTGGGCAGGCCAGACGGTGCATGTGGTAGGTCTGTGCTTTGACGACAAAGACTGCGCCCTGGTGGAAGGCTTGCGCACGACCCGCTCGGGCCGCGCCGGTCGGGCGCGGCGTATCGGCGAGCGCCTGGCGGCCCTGGGCATGCCGGGTGCCTACGAGGGAGCCTTGCCCTTTGCCGGCAATCCCGAACTCATCAGCCGCACTCATTTTGCGCGCTATCTTGTCGAGGCAGGCTATTGCCCGGACGTCCAAACGGTATTCAACAAATACCTGGGCGACGATTGCCCCGGACATGAGCCCATGCAATGGGCTACTCTGGCCGAGGCGGTGGGCTGGATCTGCGGCGCGGGTGGCCGCGCCGTTATTGCGCACCCCGGACGCTACAAGTACAGCCCCTTGCAGTTTGCCGCCCTGTTCGATGAGTTTTTGCAGTTGGGCGGCGAGGGCATCGAGGTGGTCACCGGTAGCCACACGGCTCAGGAGGCGGTGCTGTATGCCGGCGTGGCGCGGCGTTATGGGTTTCTGGCCTCGCGGGGGTCGGATTTCCATAGCGTGGGCGAAAGCAAAGCTGACCTTGGCCGGCTGCCCGCCTTGCCTGACGATTTGACGCCAGTCTGGCACGACTGGCTCTAAACCTGTCTTTCATCCTGAATGGGTGCCCCGCGGGTGCCGCGTCTTCATTGGGTTTGCCATGAACAAGGCTTTTGTCAAAGAATCCGATCGTGACGATGACGATGACTTGCCGCAGGCGCAGGCGCAGGCGCTGCCCGCGGGTACGCGCAACTATATGACGCCCGAAGGCTATGCGCGGCTGCGTGACGAGCTGGCGCATCTGATGACGGTCGAAAGACCCAGCGTGGTGCAGATCGTGTCCTGGGCGGCGTCCAACGGCGACCGCTCTGAAAACGGCGACTATCTTTATGGCAAGAAGCGCTTGCGCGAGATAGACCGGCGGATGCGTTTTCTGACCAAACGGCTCGAGCTGGCCGAGGTGGTCGACGCATCGTTGCAGCCCAACCGTGACCAGGTATTTTTCGGTGCGACGGTGATCTATGCCGACAAGACCGGCGAAGAGCACACCGTGAGTATCGTCGGGGTGGATGAGGCCGAGCCGCTGGGCGGTAAGATCAGCTGGATTTCGCCCGTGGCGCGGGCGCTCATCAAAGCGCGTGAGGGCGATACGGTGGTACTGCGCACGCCTGGTGGGATTCAGGAGCTGGACATCCTCGAGGTCCGCTATCCGCCCCGGCAGGACTGATTGCCCAAAAGAAACGGGCGCTGGCTTGTGGCCAGCGCCCGTGGTTTGGAAGGGATTATTGACGCCCTTGCCTTGCGTCGGTGGCCGGAGCCACCGTTCCCCTTGGGCTGCTGCTTATTGCTTGCGTTCGGCGACGGACTTCTCGGCCAGATTGACCAGATCCTCGCCGATCTGTTTCTTCCATTTGGTGTAGACGCTCTTGGTGGCGTCTACAAAGGCGGCGTGCTGGCTGGCATCCAGATTGGTAATGGTCACGCCGTGGCTCTCGATCTCCTTGAGCAGCGAGGGGTCCTGTGGCGTGACACCCTTGCGTGCAATGACGATCTCCTGCTTGCCAGAGTCCAGCGCCGCCTGACGCACGATCTCGCGATCTTTTTCGCTCCATGAGTTCCAGACGTCACGGTTGACCACGTAGATGAGAGGGTCGGCCACGTAGTTCCACAGCGTCAGGTATTTCTGGCCCACAGTGTAGAGCTTGGAGCCGGTATAAATCGACAGAGGGTTTTCCTGCCCATCGACGGCGCCGCTGGCCAGCGCGGGTTGTGCATCGGCCCAGCTCATCTGCGTGGGATTGGCTCCCAGGGCGGTGAACGTGTCGATGTATAGCGGCGAGCCGACCACGCGCAGTTTCAGCCCCTTCATGTCTGCGGGCATCTTGATGACGTGCTTGGAGTTCGAGAGCTGGCGGTAGCCATTCTCGCCCCAGGCCAGTGGGACGACGCCGGCTTTTTCGATGTACTTGAATATCTCCTTGCCCACTTCGCCTTGCACCAATGCGTCGATGGCGGCGTAGTCAGGCATGAGGAAGGGCAAGGAAAACAGATTGAGCTGTTTGACCTGCGGCGACCAGTTGATGGTCGAGCCCACGGCCATGTCGATCACGCCTTGACGGATGGCCGTGAATTCGCGCGTCTGGTCGCCCTGCACGAGCGAGGTGCCGGGATACACCTTGATGTTGATACGGCCATCGGTACGCTCGCGCACCAGCTTGGCCCAGATCTCGGCCCCCTGGCCCCACGGAAAGCTCGTGCCCACCACGATGGAGAGCTTGTACTCCGGCTTGTAGTTCTGCGCTTGAGCGTGGGGCAACGCCAGGGTGGTGGCGGTCAGCAGGGCCGCGCTCAAAAGACGGGATAGCTTCATGGAGTCTCCTCGGTTTGTGCTTGCTTTGTTATGGGGCCGGGCTCAATAGCCCAGCCGATGCGGCAACCAGAGTGCCAATTGCGGGTAAGCCAGGACAGCTATCAGTACCACCATCATCCCGGCCAGCAGCCAGATTACCCAGGGAATGGTCGATTCCATCGGTACGCGCGCGATGCGGCACGACACCATCAGGTTGACGGCCAGCGGCGGGGTGAACTGCCCAAGCGCGACCTTCAAGGTGAGGATGACGCCGAACCAAACCGGGTCCCAGCCATAGGCTTTTGCGATCGGCATCAGCAGGGGCACGAAGATCAGGAAGATGGAAATACCATCCAGGAACATCCCCACCGTCATCAGCAGCACGATCAACAACGCGAGCACGCCATACTCGCCAAGGCCCGAGTGCACGATGGCGTTGGTGGTGGGATCGATGACGCTCAGCGTCGACAGTGCCCAGGCAAAAATGCCTGCCAGCGTCACGACCATCATGATGACGGCGGATAATTCGGCCGCCTCGCGCAGAATGGGAAACAGATCTCTGACTTTGATCGTGCGATGTACGCACATGCCGACGAACAACCCGTAGAAGACCGCCACCACGGCCGCTTCGGTCGGCGTGAACCAACCCAGGCGCATGCCGCCGAGGATGAGAACCGGCGCGGCCAGACCCCATAGCACATCGCGCAGGCTTTGCCAGAACGGCGGGCGGGGCAGCTTGACTTCCAACTGCCCCATACCGTGGCGGCGCGCCATCCAGACCGCAGGAACGATGAGTGCCAGCCCGGCCAGAATGCCCGGCACCATGCCGGCGGCAAAGAGTGCGGGCACCGACGCTTCCGGAACCAGCACGGAGTAAATGATGAAGGCGACAGACGGTGGGATGAGAATGTCGGTGGCCGCGCCGGCAGCCACGACGGCGGCCGAATAGGGTTTGGGGTAGCCTGCACGTGACATGGCAGTGATCATCACTGCGCCCACGGCGGCGGCACAGGCCGGCCCTGAGCCCGAAATACCGCCCAGAAACATCGCCACGAAGATGGATATCATGGGCAGCATGCCGGGGCTGCGGCCAAAGATGGAAATGGCGAAGTCCACCAACCGCTTGGCCACGCCCGAGCGATCGAAGATCGATCCGACCAGCACGAACATCGGAATGGCCAACAGGGGATACTTCGCCAGGCCGGCGTAGAAGTTCTGAGGCACGGCCAGCAGGCCGAACCAGGCGACATCGGTGTTGGACAGGACGATGGCCAGGGTGCCGGCCAGACCCAGGGCTACGCCAACCGGCACGCCGATGACCATCAGCCCGATGAAGACCACAAACAGCAGGGTGGCGATCATGGCCCGGTCTCCTGGCGCCGGCGCGCTAGACGAATCAACGATCCCAGAACGCGCAGGGTGATGCCGGCCGAGAAGATGGGCAACCAGATCGAGTACCACCACGTGGGCAGACCAATGGCCGGAGAGGTTTCTTCAAACCTGAACTCGTCATGACCTGCTCCCCGTGATTAGTACGAAATCGATGTAGAGTCCGTTCCCAAAGGAATGGCAATGAAGAAACGATTTACGGAAGAGCAAATCATCGGCGTGCTCAAGGAAGCCGATGCAGGTGCCAAGCCCGCAGAGTTGTGCCGCAAGCACGGAATCTCCGAGGCAACGTACTACAACTGGAAGGCGAAGTTCGGTGGCATGACGGTGTCGGACGCTCAGAGGCTCAAGGAGCTGGAGCAGGAGAACAACAAGCTCAAGAAGCTGTTGGCCGAGTCGATGCTGGACAAGGCGGCGCTTCAGGATCTGCTAAGCCGAAAGTAGTCAGCCCGCAGGCCAAACGCGAGGCGGTCAGGACATTAATGACCGAGCGCAGCATGGGTGTTACCCGGGCCTGTGGGCTGGTAGGAATTTCGCGGTCGCTGTTTGCCTACGAGAGCACACGCTCAGGCGATGCTGCGCTGACCGAGCGCATGAAAGAGATGGCAGTGGCGAAACGACGCTACGGCTATCGGAGGATCCATGTGCTCTTACGTCGCGAAGGCTGGCAAGCAAATCACAAGCGAATCTGGCGGCTGTACAGTCTGGCAGGGTTAAGCGTGCGAAAACGAAAGCGTAAGCGAATCGCGGCGACCGAGCGCGTGGTTCGCCCAGCGGCAATCGCGCCGAATCAGAGTTGGTCAATGGACTTTGTGGCCGACGGCCTAGCCTATGGCCGCCGATTCCGCTGTTTGACTATCGTCGATGACTACACTCGCGAATGCCTGGCCATCGAGGTCGATACGTCGTTGCCGGGACTGCGTGTTGCCATGGTGCTGCAACGGCTGGCGGAGATGCGTGGCCTGCCGCGATCTATTACCGTGGACAACGGGCCAGAGTTCGCCGGAAGAGCCTTGGACGCCTGGGGGCCTACCAAGCAGGCGTAAAGCTGTCGTTTATTCGGCCGGGTAAGCCGGTGGAGAACGCTTATATCGAAAGTTTCAACGGCAAGTTCCGCGACGAATGCCTTAACTAGCACTGGTTCTTGTCCCTGCGACAGGCTAAAAGCTTGATCGAAAACTGGCGAGTCGAGTACAACACCGATCGGCCTCACAGCGCGCTCGGATATTTAACGCCGGCGCAATTCGTGCAGGCTCATCAGAAAGAAGGTCTTTTACCCCTGGGCTCTATGTCGGTGCCGTACTAAATCTGGGGGCAGGTCAGTCATAGACCAGCCGCGTCGAGAGCACGGTCAGCAAAGCAAAGAAAAACAGCACGCAGACGTTGGAGATCAAACCCAGTATGCGCTGGCGCCGGGGGCTGCCGTTGTCGGCGAGGATTTCGATGCGGATGTGATGATTGCGTACAAACGCCAGGCTGCCGCCGGCCATGGTCAGGACAATCAGCAGAAAAACGGAAATCTCTTCTGTCCAGGCAAAGGACTGGTCGGTCAGATAACGGACCAGGACATTGCCGAAGGTGATCAGGGCCAGAGCGGCCAGCAGAATCACGGCCAGCCAGTCCTCGATGGCCAGAGGCACTTTGACCGGGGGGGCGGTTTCTGCCGGGAGTATGGGTTCGAGCGGCTCTTCTTGGGGGCGGTGCATCACGAACGGCGTCTAAGGCTGTTGGGCAGCTCTTGTGGGTAAGAGGAGGCTGCATCCTACCGTCGCCGAATCCCGGCATGTCTTCGTGTTTTCCCGCGGTGCGGGGCGATTGCAACATGTTGCGCGGCAGCAAATGACGCTGACGGTTGGCTGAATCGGCCATTCACGGAAAGGGAACACCGTGACATCCCGGGCCTGTTGGGGTCGCACGTTGCATCGCAGCATGCCGGTTTGGCGAGCCGAACGGGATTTTGTAACGCTGCTGCCGACCTCGCTGGCAGAGCACTAATTCACCCGAGTTGGGAATTGGTCCGGGTTTACCCCCGCCAAGCAGGTAAAATCATGTTTTGATCCTCTTTCTTCCCTACGGCGCCCGCATCGTGTCCCTTGTCCAGCATCTGCCCGGTTCCTCCGTCCTGTCCTCATTTCGCCGTGAGCGACTTCTCACGCAACTGAAAAAGGCCGGCCTGCCGGTGGCGGACATATCCGCCCGCTACGAACACTTCGTGCAAACCGACAAGGCTTTGTCGGCCGAGCAGCAGACTCACCTCGTTCAACTGCTGGATTACGGCACGCCCGTTGCCGGCGAACCTGCCGCCAAGGGCCTGGCGCTATTGGTCATCCCCCGTCTTGGCACGATTTCGCCCTGGGCCAGCAAGGCCACCGACATCGCGCACAACTGTGGCCTGGACAGCGTGCACCGCATCGAGCGCGGGGTGCGTTACCTCATCACCCCTGAGCGTGGTTTGCTTGGCAGCAAGTCCTTTGACGCGGACATGCTGGCGCGCGCGGCGGATTGCCTGCATGACCGCATGACCGAGACGGTCGTACAGGCCGATTTCGATGGCCAGGCGCTGTTTACGCCGCTGGCCGGCAAGCCCATGCGCACCGTGGCGGTCAAGGCCGAAGGACGCGCTGCGCTGGAAGCGGCCAACACCAGCCTGGGTCTGGCTTTGTCGGAAGACGAGATCGACTATCTCACCAAGGCCTTTGGCGACCTGGATCGCGACCCCACCGATGTGGAGTTGATGATGTTCGCCCAGGCCAATAGCGAACATTGCCGGCACAAGATTTTCAACGCCGACTGGGTCATCGATGGCCAGGAGCAGCCCAACACGCTGTTTGGCATGATCCGTGCGACGCACAAGGCTCAGCCTCAGGGTACGGTCGTGGCGTATTCGGACAACGCTGCCATCATGGAGGGCGGCCCGGCGCAACGCTTCCAGGCGGGCCTGCCGGGTCAGGCAGGCGAGGGCGCCGAAGGCGCGCGCTATGTGCGCCGCGATGCGATCATGCATACGCTCATGAAGGTCGAAACCCACAATCACCCCACCGCAATAGCGCCTTTCCCGGGTGCGGCAACGGGCGCGGGCGGCGAAATTCGCGATGAAGGCGCCACCGGCCGAGGCTCCAAGCCCAAGGCGGGCCTGACCGGCTTTACCGTGTCGCACCTGCGCTTTGACGACGCCTTGCAATCTTGGGAGGCCGATCACCACGGCCTGCCGGATCGGATCGCCTCGCCGCTGTCCATCATGATCGATGGCCCCATCGGTGGAGCCGCATTTAACAATGAGTTCGGCCGCCCCAATCTGCTGGGTTATTTCCGCAGCTTCGAGCAGACCGCCGGTGGTACGCGCTGGGGCTATCACAAGCCCATCATGATCGCGGGTGGTCTGGGCAGCATCGATGCTGGCCTGACCCACAAGGATCCATTGCCGCCGGGCGCGCTGCTGATGCAATTGGGGGGACCGGGTTTCCGCATCGGCATGGGCGGCGGCGCGGCTTCCAGCATGAGTGTGGGTAGCAATTCGGCCGAACTGGATTTCGACAGCGTGCAACGCGGCAACCCCGAGCTGGAGCGCCGTGCCCAGGAAGTCATCGACCGCTGCTGGCAGCAAGGCGCCGAGAACCCATTCTGGCTATCCACGACGTGGGGGCAGGCGGCCTTTCCAATGCCTTCCCCGAGCTGGTCAACGATGCCGGGCGGGGCGCCACGTTTGATTTGACGCGCGTTCCGCTGGAAGAGTCCGGCTTGTCGCCGGCCGAGATCTGGAGCAATGAATCGCAAGAGCGTTACGTGCTTGCCATCTTGCCGCAGGATCTGCCGCGCTTTGAAGCCATCGCCCGGCGTGAACGCTGCCCGTTTGCCGTCGTGGGCGTGGCCACTGAAGAGCGCCAGTTGCGCGTGGTCGATGGCGAAGGCCTGCCGGGCCTGGATGCCGTGCGCGCGCAGCGTGCCGACGAGGTTCGCCCGGTCGATGTCCCCATCGATGTCATTCTGGGCAAGCCCCCCGCATGACGCGTGACGTACAGCGCCTGCCGGGCGTGTCCGCACCGCTGGATCTGGCCGGTATCGATCTGACCGAGGCAGCCTATCGCGTGCTGCGCCACCCGACCGTGGCCAACAAGAGCTTCCTCATCACCATTGGCGACCGTACGGTGGGCGGGTTGTCCAGCCGTGACCAGATGGTCGGTCCCTGGCAGATTCCGGTGGCCGACGCCGCCGTCACGCTGGCCGACTACGAAGGGTTCCGCGGTGAAGCGATGTCCATGGGTGAGCGTACGCCGCTGGCCATGCTGGACGCGCCGGCCTCGGGCCGCATGGCGGTGGCCGAAGCGCTGACCAATCTGGCCTCGGCCGATGTGGCGCGCATGGAGGACATCAAGCTGTCGGCCAACTGGATGGCGGCCTGCGGAGTGCCGGGCCAAGATGCGGCGCTGTATGACACCGTCAGTGCCGTCAGTGAGTTGTGCCAGGCCGTTGGTCTATCCATCCCGGTGGGCAAGGACTCGCTGTCCATGAAGACCACCTGGGCCGAAGATGGCGAGTCGCGGCAGGTCATCTCGCCCGTCTCGCTCATCGTGACGGCCTTCTCGCTGGTGGGGGACGTGCGCGCCAGCCTGACGCCGCAATTGCGCGGCGAGGCGGGCGACAGCGTGCTGATTTTCATCGACCTCGGGTGCGGCCGCCATCGCATGGGCGGCTCCATTCTCGCGCAGGTATACAACCAGGTGGGCCAGACCGTCCCGGATATCGATCAACCGCAGGATCTGCGTGCGTTTTTCGTGACTATCCGCACGCTGGCCGAGGCTGGCTCCATTCTGGCCTACCATGATCGCTCCGACGGTGGCCTGTTTGCCACGATCGCCGAGATGGCCTTTGCCGGCCGTACGGGGGTGTCGGTCAATCTCGACATGCTGACCTTCGATCCGCAGTCGGCCGATTGGGGCGACTACAAGATCCGCCCCGAGCAGGTGGCCGTGCAGCGCGATGAACTCACGCTCAAGGCCCTGTTCTCCGAAGAGGCCGGCGCGGTCATTCAGGTTTCCGCCTCTGAGCGCGATGCCGTCATGCAGGTGCTGCGCGGCGCGGGTCTGTCAGCGCATTCGCATGTCATCGGTGGTCTCAACGGTGGCGACGAGATTGAGTTTTTCCGCGATGGCAAGAAGATCTGGGGCCAACCGCGCGCCGAATTGGGCCGCGCCTGGAGCGAGGTCAGCTACCGCATCATGGCGCGCCGCGACAATCCCGCTTGCGCGCAGGCCGAACTCGATGTCTGGAACGACACGACCGATCCCGGCCTGTCGCCGCGTGTCGCCTTCAATCCGCAGGAAGATGTCGCGGCTCCGTTCATCGCCACGGGCAAGCGTCCGCGGGTAGCCATCTTGCGCGAGCAAGGTTGCAATAGCCAGGTTGAAATGGCCTGGGCCTTCGATACGTCGGGTTTCGAGGCGGTCGACGTACACATGACCGATCTGCTGTCTGGCCGCATCGACCTGGCCGGCATGCAGGGCCTGGTTGCAGTGGGCGGCTTCAGCTATGGCGATGTGCTGGGCGCCGGCGAGGGCTGGGCCCGTACCATCCGCTTTAACAGCAAGCTGTCGGATCAGTTTGCCGCTTACTTTGCCCGTCCGGATACCTTTGGTTTGGGCGTGTGCAACGGTTGCCAGATGATGGCTGCACTGGCGCCCATGATCCCCGGAGCCGAGTTCTGGCCGCGCTTTACGCGCAATCAATCCGAGAAGTACGAGGCGCGTCTGTCCCTGGTGGAAGTGCAGGCATCGCCCTCCATCTTTTTTGCCGGCATGGAAGGCGCGCGCATCCCGGTGGCGGTGGCCCACGGCGAAGGCTATGCCGACTTCTCGCAGCAAGGCGATGCCAGCCGCGTTCTGGCGTCGGCCCGCTACATCGACAATCACGGCAAGCCTACCGAGGTCTATCCCTTTAACCCTAACGGCAGTCCGCAAGGCCTGACCTCGGTGACCACGGCCGATGGCCGCTTCACCGTGCTGATGCCGCATCCCGAACGCGTGACGCGTAATGTCATGATGTCCTGGGCGCCGCAGCAATGGGGCGAGAAAGACAGCGGCGGCGCGTTTACGCCGTGGATGCGCTTTTTCCGCAATGCGCGAGTGTGGTTGGGCTGATTCCTGCATCCTCTTATCGCAAACCCGGCAAGCGGCCACCAGCCGCTTGCCGGGTTTTTTATGAGCAAGCCCCGCTAGGCGAAACGCGCGGCCAGACGGATTGCGGCTTAAAATAACGGCTTCGCGCTATGCCTGCTCCCAAACGGAGAACCGCTCATGAACGCCCGTGTCCCTGACGACGCCCTGCCTCCCACTCTGGATCCGAAAGCCTTGCAGGCTTTTGTCGATGACAAATGGGATACCGAAATTATCCCCGCGCTGACCGAGTACATCGCCATTCCGGCCAAGAGCCCGGCGTTTGACGCCGATTGGGAAAAAAACGCCTATATCGAACGGGTGGTGCGCGACGCTGCTCAGTGGGTGCAGGCGCAGAAGATCCACGGCATGACGGTGGAAGTGGTGCGTTTGCCTGGCCGCACCCCCGTCATCTTTTTTGATGTGCCTGCCACGCGCAAGGACAACGGCGACACCGTGCTGCTCTACGGCCACCTGGACAAGCAACCTGAGTTCTCGGGCTGGCGTTCGGATCTTGGCCCCTGGACCCCCAAGTACGAAAACGGCAAGTTGTATGGCCGCGGCGGCGCGGACGATGGCTACGCCATCTACGCGTCATTGACGGCCATCATGGCGCTGGACAAACAGGGTGTGCCGCGCCCGCGCTGCGTGGGCATCGTCGAGACCTGTGAGGAGTCCGGCAGCTATGACCTGCTGCCTTATGTGGATGCGCTGCGCGATCGTCTGGGCAATGTGGCACTGGTGGTCTGTCTGGATTCAGGGGCGGGCAACTACGACCAGCTTTGGATGACAACGTCGTTGCGCGGCATGGTCTCCGGTACGCTCGAGGTCCAGGTACTGGACGAGGGTGTGCACTCGGGCGACTCCAGCGGGGTGGTGCCCTCGAGTTTCCGTATCCTGCGTCATCTGCTCGATCGCCTCGAAGACAGTGGCACCGGCCGCCTGTTGCCGCAGAGCCTGCATTGCGAGATTCCGGCCGATCGTATCGATCAGGTCAAAGCCACGGCGCAGATTCTGGGCGACGAAGTCTGGCGGCGTTTTCCCTGGAGCTGTGGCGCCGAGGCTGGCTTTGTGCTGCCCATGACCACCGAGCCGGAACAGGCGCTGCTCAACCGTACCTGGCGCCCGACGCTGTCGGTTACGGGCGCCGAAGGCCTGCCTCCTTTATCCAGCGCGGGTAATGTGCTGCGTCCGCGTACGGCGTTCAAGCTGTCGCTGCGCTTGCCGCCGCTTATCGATGCGGTCGCCGCGTCGCAGGAGATCAAGGCGCTGCTGGAAGCGGACTCGCCCTATAACGCGAAGGTCATATTCCACGCTAACGAGGGCGCGGCAACCGGCTGGAACGCACCGTCGTCGGCAGCGTGGTTGTCTCAGGCGCTGGACCTGGCCTCGCAGGACTACTACGGCGCGCCTTGCGGCTATATCGGTCAAGGCGGCACGATTCCACTGATGAGCATGCTGCAAAAGGGTTTTCCCAAGGCGCAGTTCATGGTGTGCGGCGTGTTGGGGCCCAAGTCCAACGCGCATGGCCCGAACGAGTTTCTGCACGTGCCTTACGGCAAGAAATTGACCGCAGCGGTGGCGCAGACCATGGCTGCCATGCCTGGCGCCTGAGGTCCGTATGATTCTGGAAACTTCCGCGGCGCAGGCCGTTGCCGGCGAAGTGCGCCGCTGGCTGGATAGCGCCGTCATCGGCCTTAATCTCTGTCCTTTCGCCAAGGCTGTGCAGGTCAAAGGCCAGGTCCGTTATGCCGTCAGCGATGCCACCGACGAGGAGGGCGTGCTGCAGGACCTGGAAGCCGAGCTCCTGCTGTTATCGCAGACCGACCCCGACAGCGTGGACACCACGTTGTTGATTCTGCCCGAGGCGTTACCCGATTTTTATGATTTCAACGACTTCGAAGAGTTGTCGGAGCGGCATGCTAAAGCGCATGCGACTGGTGGGCGAGTTGCAGGTCGCCACCTTCCATCCCTTGTTTCAGTTCGCCGAGACCGATCCGGACGATATTGAGAACTACACCAATCGTTCGCCTTATCCCATTTTGCATCTGTTGCGCGAAGAAAGCATCGACCGGGCCGTCGAGGCATTTCCGGACGCCGCCGAGATTTATGAGAAGAACATCGAAACGATGCGCGCTCTGGGTCACGATGGCTGGCAGCGCCTGATGGATGAGGGCAGCGACAAGGGCACCCACTGAACGAACCCCTCAGGGCGCGAGGATGGACGCGCGTTGCGCGCTGCGGCGTGCGATGAGGGCCTGGTACTGGCGTAGTCTGTCCTCGCGGGCGGCGATCATGTCGGCCCGGCATGAGGCCAGGGCGACTTCGCCCCAAGTCAGGCGCCAGGCATCATTGTCGCGCCCAGCCATATCGGCATACACCGCGCAGTCGGCCTCGATGTAGCCCTGCCACTTGTCTTGGTCGTTGGCCAGAGAGGCGGCTTCATCGTCGGGCAGTTGCCGGCGCAACGCGTCATAGCGAGCGAACATCGCGGCCTGGCGCTCGGCCAGCGCGGCTTGCGCGCAGACCTGGGCTTGATAGCGTTACTCTGCCAGTGGCGTGCCACAGTCATCGCCCCTGGCGGGCAGCGCGGTCAGGGAAATGGCGGCCGCCGTCAGCGGCATGGCGGCGCGCAAGAGCATCGTCATAATGCTGGACTCAGAGGTCAGCAGGGACGGTAAAGCGCTCGCGCAATTGCGGCAGGCCCACCCGATCCAGAATCTCATGGAGGCGCTGGGCAGCCTTGCGGCGGGGCCGATCGGGCTTGTGCTGCGCGATGATGAGTTCGTTTTTCATGGAGTGCTCCCAGCCGACCAGTTCGGTCACGCTGACCTGGTAGCCGTGAGCCTCGAGTTGCAGGCAGCGCAGGACGTTGGTCAATTGGCTGCCGAATTCGCGTGTATGAAGCGGATGACGCCAGAGTTCGGCGGCGTCACCCAGCGATGCGCCCTTGTTCTGTCTCAGGGCGGCGGCGATCTCGGCTTGGCAACAGGGCACCAGCACAATATGGTCGGCGCGCTTGGTCAGCGCAAAGCGGATGGCGTCGTCGGTCGCCGTATTGCAGGCGTGCAGGGCGGTAACAACGTCGATGGTCTCGGGCAGTAGCGGCGAGACGATGGACTCGGCCACCGACAGATTGAGAAAGGACATGCCAGCAAAGCCGGCGCGTTGCGCCAGGTCCTGCGAGCTTTGTACCAAAGCTTCCCGCGTCTCTATCCCGTAGATGTGCGAGTCATCGGCCAGTTGCTTGAAATACAGGTCGTAGAGAATGAAGCCCAAATACGACTTGCCCGCGCCATGGTCGGCCAGCGTGACCCGGCCACGGCGCGACTTCACCTCAGCCAGCAGCGGCTCGATGAACTGAAACAAGTGGTAGACCTGCTTGAGCTTGCGCCGGCTATCCTGATTCATCTTGCCGTCGCGGGTCAGGATGTGGAGCGCTTTGAGCAGTTCGACCGACTGGTCGGGGCGGATATCGTAAGTCTTGGACATCGGTACAACGAGGGCAGGCGTGGCCACCAAACCCGCAGTGTACCGAAATCCGGTGGGCAGGCGTGGCGCGCGCCTTGGGGCGTGCGTTCAGGGCTGCGCAAACACCGGTTCGCCCAGATTCAGCATCAGCCGGTTGGCCCAGGCGAAGATGGCATCGGCGTGCAGCAGATCCAGGATTTCGCCTTCGGTCAGGCCTACATCCTTGAGTGCCTGGATATCCGACGCCTGCAATGCGGCCGAGTGCTCGGTGATTTTGACGGAAAACTCGGCGATGGCGCGTTCGCGCGGCGTTGTGCCGGCTCGGCGCGGATTCTCGAACACTTCCGCGATCACGTCAGTGCGTTTGGCCAATTGTTCGAAGCGCTGCGCGTGCACCGAGGCGCAATAGACGCAACCATTGACGCGCGACACCACCGTGGCGCCAAGCTCGCGTTCTGCGCGCGACAGCCCGCCCGGCGCATACATGATGGCGTTGAAGGCCGTGGAGCGTTGGCGCAGGATTTCCGGCTGGTGAATCAGGAACAGATAGTAGTCGGAGGTTTTGGCTTTGGGATGGCTTTCTTCCAGCACGGCAATCTGTTGGGCCGTGGCCTGCTCGACGTTCACCGTGTCGAGCCAGGCTTTCCATTCGAGGACTTCATTGGTGAAGCCATGTGCTTTGATCGGGGTAGTCATGCAGCGTGCTCCAGCGATTTCATGGCCTTCAGGCCCGCGACCAGGCGCACCTGATATGACAGAAAGGCGATCAATTGAGACAGCGTCACCACCTCGGAGGTGGATAGACCGGCCGCAGGCAAGGCTTCAAGTGCGGCCCGGTCGCCCTCGACCGGGTTCTGGATCAGCTTGCGCGTGAACTCCAGCATGGCGTCCAGGCGCGGCACGCCGGCGGCCTGGGGCGCGCCCTGAGCCAGTGCGTCGAGCACGGCAGGATCCGCCTTCTCGGCAACCAGACGTTGTTGGTAGTAGTCGGCCAATTCGGGCGAGGGCGTCAGCCTGCAGGCATGCACGGCGACAGCCAGCCGCTCGACCAAGGACAGGCCGGGCAGCGCGGGATCGAACAAAGCTTCCAGGCTGCCCTGGGTGGCGGCGACGACTTTCTCGCGCTGATGGCGCACAGTGTAGAGCGCATCGTCTGCGTCAATGCCGACCAGCCGGTCGACGAGGTCTTGCTGATTCATTGTGTATCTCCTTGAGCCTTGGCCGCCACGGCGCCGCGCAGGAACTGCAGCACGCCCGCCCAGGACGCCTCATCGGCGTGGGCGTTATCGCGCGGGTTGCCACCGCTGGTGCTGATCTTGCCCGACACCGGATGGGCGTAGACCATCTGCGTGGTGGGCACATACGGGAACACGATCAGGTGTCCGCCATTTTCGAAATCCAGCCAGCGAACATCGTGGGGCTGGCCGGTTTCGGTCAGTTTGTCGCGCACCATGCGCGAGTACAGCGACGATGGCCAGGAACCGTCATCGGTGGCCGACAGGAGCATGACCGGCCCCTGTATGCGTTCGACCGGAATGCGAGCACGAGCCACGGCGTCCGGATCCTGCAAGGCGGTGAGGAAGGCGAGCTCATGGCGAGGCGGTGCCGGGCCATCGTCGAAAGGCTTCCAGCTGGCTGTGCGGTTGTTCTCCCAGACGTGGGGTAACGCTTTGCCCTCGAGCAGCCAGGTCGGGCCTTCGCGGCCCACCTTGGGGTCGGCCGCGTTCTGGCCGCTGTGAACCACCGCGCCAGGCACATAGGCAATCACGGCGGAGACGTCTTTAGCAAACGTCGCACCCAGCAGAAGCACCAGTTCGCCTCCCCGCGACTGACCGCTGAGGGCGACGAAGTCGTGTGCGGGGCGGACTTCACGGCGCAGCCATTGCAGGCCGCGTTGGAAGTACTCCAGCGGTGTATTCGAGATGTAGTCGGACAGGCCAGGCGCTTTGAAGTAGCCCAAGGCAAAGGCTGCGTATCCGTGCGACGCATATAGTGCGGCGCGCGGCTCATTGATGCCACCACCCGAGCCGTTGAGAATCATGATGGCGGGATGCGGTCCTTCTCCAGCAGGCAGATAAAGCGTGCCCACCAAACCGTCTTCACGCACCTCGCGCCGCGTCACGCCGGCGGCTGCCAGACGCTGCACGAAATGGCCGCTGGCGTGCATGTCCTGGGTACTGGCCAGAACCTCGGTGGCAAGCGCTTCGGTGACCGGCTGGTTGAAGGTCTCGCGGCGTCCGGCCACCTCGGGCGCCTGGGACCAGATCAGCCCCATGGGCGAGACGCCCTCATAGCTGCCGCGGATGGGCGCGTCGCGGGTGGTGTCCACCGAGCCCTGGGCATCGGCCACGAAGCTGGCCTGGGCTCGCCAGGTGACGCCGGCGCGCGAGGTTGCGGTCTGCAGGCTGACCTCTGCGCCGGGTTGGGCGCCGCGCACCACGATGCGCCGCGGCACATCGATGAGCGCGTCGGCTGGTTCGATCGACAGGCTGAGGCCGGCCATTACTTGGCGTCCTTGCTGACCATCTGGGCGGCCGTGCGGTCACTGGTCATCGGTTCGACCTTCAGGCCTTTGCGCGCGGCCCAGATGTTCTTGTAGTGAAAGAGGGGGATGATGCCCACGTCATCACTGACGATCGTGGCCGAGTCGCGCAGGATGGCTTCACGCTTGGCCACGTCAAACTCGGACGTGGAGGCGTCCAGGGCCGCATCGACCTTGGGGTTGCTGTAATGGCCCCAGTTGGAGGCGCCCAGGCCTTTTTGCGGTGACACGGTGGCCAGGATATTGACCAGGGCGTAGCTGGCTTCGCCGGTGCCATTGCCCCAGGCCAGCATGCTTACGGCATATTCGTTCTTATTGGCTCGGCCGGAGTAAACAGCCCATGGCACGACCTCGACCTGGGTCTTGATGCCGATGCGCGTCCAGAATTGTGCGATGGCTTGCGCCGTCTCGGCACCTTGCGGGTAGCGATCGTTGGGCACGTGCATGGTCAGTTTGAAGCCGTCCGGGTAGCCGGCTTCGGCCAGCAGCTTCTTGGCACGTGCGGCGTCGTAGGGGATGTTCTTGATATCGGGGTTATAGCCAAACGTACCCTTGGGCATCCATTGATTGGCCTCGGTGGCCGCGCCTTGCAGGATGCGGTCGGTAATGGCGGGACGGTTGATGGCCAGATTCATGGCTTGGCGCACGCGCACATCCAGCAGCGGATTCTTGTCCAGCGGTTTGCCGGCGTTGTCGGTGATGAAGGGGCTGGGAGCGGGATTGAAGTTGGGCTGCAAGAGCATGACGCGCAGGCCATCGTAGGGATAGACCGAGATGTTCGGTGCCTGCTTCAGCTTGTCCAGATCCGAGACCGAGACTTTGTCGATGACGTCAACGTCACCGGCCAGCAGGGCGGCGCTGCGCGCGGCCGCATTGTTGATGTAGCGATAGTTGATCTTGTCCCAGGGTTGCTTGCCGCCCCAATAATCGTCGTTGCGCTCCATGACGACCCGGTCGCCCGGTGTGTAGGAGACGAACTTATACGGACCCGTACCGACCATGGCCTTGCCCGAGTTGTAGTCTTCGGTGGCGGACTTCTCACCCACGTGTTTGCTGACGACGTGCACCGATGCCAGATTCAGCGGCAGGTCGGGATTGGGCGTCTTGGTCTTGACCACGAAGGTGAGCGGATCTGGTGCGCTCATGGATTCGATGGTGCGCAGATACCCCGCATAGGTGGCAACGCTACCCGGTACGGCGCGGGCACGGGTGTAGGAGTAAATCAGGTCATCGGCGGTAAACGGCGTGCCGTCCTGCCACTTGACGCCAGGGCGCAGCTTGAATTCCCACGTGGTGCTGTCCAGGGGCTTCCAGAACAGTGCCAGGCCAGGCTGCAACTTGTTCCATTTGTTCTCGACCAGCAGGTCCCAGAAGTGCAGGGCCACCGAGCGGTCGCCGGCATGGTTGTTCAACTGCGGGTCCAGCGAGGACAACGGGTCGGCGAACCCGATGGAGAGGTTCTCGGCGGACACCGGGCGGCCGCGGCCACGAGGGCGGCGGCCAGGGTGGTGAGGAGCACTCGTTTCATGGTGCGTAGTCCTGATAAGTGTGTGGGAGGTTAGCGTCCATCGTTCAGATGACAGACGCTCAGATGATCAATGGCGATGCCCTTGAGTTGCGGCGCTTCGGTCTTGCAGCGCGGCATGACGTGGGGACAGCGGGGATGGAAATGACAGCCCGAAGGCGGCGCCAGAGGGCTGGGGATTTCGCCCTTGATGGCGGTAAATGTCTTGTGGCGGGTGTCCAGCCGTGGAATCTCGGCCAGTAGTGCCTGGGTGTAAGGATGATTGGCGTGCCGGAACACCTCATCGACCGAGGCCGATTCGACCACTCGGCCCAAATACATGATGACGACCCGGTCAGAGATGTGTTCCACCACGCCCAGATCGTGGCTGATGAACAGATAGGTAAGGTCGAGCTCGGCACGCAGATACATGAACAGGTTGAGGATCTGCGCCTGGATGGAGACATCCAGCGCGGCCACTGCTTCGTCGCAGACCAGCATATCGGGCCGCACGGCCAGGGCGCGGGCAATGCCGATGCGCTGGCGCTGCCCGCCCGAGAACTGATGCGGATAACGCTGGCGCAGTGCGGGATCCAGACCCGCGCGCTGCAATTTTTCGCTGACGTAGTCATCAAAGCCGCTGCGATCGACCAGCCCATGAATGCGGGCGGCCTCGCCCACGATTTCGTCGACTCGCAGACGCGGGTTCAGGCTGGCGTAGGGGTCTTGAAAAATCATCTGGACTTTCAGGCGGGCGCGTTGCGCCTCCTGCGGGCTCATCTCGCCAGGCAGTCGGCCGTTGACGCGAACGTCTCCATCGCTGGGCGGCATGATGCCTGCCGCGATGCGGCCCAGCGTGGATTTGCCGCAACCGGACTCGCCGACCAGGCCCACGACTTCGCCCGGGCGCACCAACAAGTCCACGTTGTCCACGGCGCGTGTGACGGCGGGCGGCCGGGACAGTCCCAAGGATTGCAATGCACGTGACACGGCTGTCTCGCGCCGCTCGCCAAAGCGTTTGCTCACGCCACGCAGGTCTACCAAAGGTGTGGCCACATCGCTCATGCTGCAATCTCCAGCGCGGGGTGAAAGCAGCGCACCAGACGCTGGGTCACGGGTGCGGACAGCGGGGGGCGCTGCCCACAGGCGGTCGAGACGCGCTCACAGCGCGAGGCGAAAGCACAGCCTTCGGGCAGGGACAGCAGATTGGGTGTCATGCCGGGGATCTGTCGCAGCCGCTGGCCGCGCACATTGTTGCTGGGCAGGCTGCTGATGAGCCCGGCCGTGTAGGGATGCATGGGCGTATCGAGCACCGCATCGACCGGCCCGTGCTCGACGATGCGCCCGGCATACATGACGGCGACCTCGTCGGCCAAGCCGGCCACCACGGACAGGTCGTGAGTGATCCAGATCAAACTGGTGCCGTGTTGGCGAGCGAGTTTTTGTACCTCGGACAGGATTTGAGCCTGGATGGTGGCGTCCAATGCCGTGGTGGGTTCATCGGCGATGATGAGATCCGGGCGATGCAACATGGCAATAGCGATGGCTACGCGCTGACGCATCCCGCCAGAGAGCTGGTGCGGATACGCCAGCAGTCTTTCCTCGGGGCTGGGTATCCCCATCATGCCCAGCGTCTCGCGGGCACGCTCGCGCGCCTGAGCGTGGCTGACGCGCGTGTGGGCGCGCACGGCCTCGATCATCTGCGCGTCGACGCGCAAGACGGGATTGAGCGTCATCATCGGATCCTGAAAAATCATCGCAATCCGATTGCCTTGCAGTTGCCGCAGTTCACGCGGGCGCATCCGCGTCAGGTCGCAGCCCTGGAACAGAATGCTGCCATCGACCACGCGGCCCGGGGGGCGACCAGACCCATGATCGAAAACCCCGTCACGGACTTGCCCGAGCCGGACTCGCCCACCAACCCCAGGATCTTGCCGCGCTCGAGCCGGAACGACACATCGTCCACCGCGGGCAGGGTACCGGCACGGGTCTGGAAGTGGGTGCGCAGGTTGCGCACCTCCAGCGTGAGCGGCGCCAGAGATTGCGTGGCGGCGGTCATCGGTGCGTCCTCGGGTTGAGCACATCGCGCAGGCGGTCGCCCACCAGATTGATCGCCACGATGGTGACCAACAACGCGATGCCGGGATAAAAACTGATCCAGTATTGGCCGGAGAGCATCGTCTGAAAACCGTTGGCGATCAGCAGACCCAACGACGGCTCGGTCACCGGCACGCCCAGTCCCAAAAAGCTCAGCGTGGCCTCCAGGGTGATGGCACGGGCGATCTGCAACGTGGCAATCACGATGAGCGGCGGCAGGCAGTTGGGCAGTATGTGCCGCAACATGATGCGCCAGTTCGGGATGTCCAGGCAGCGGGCGGCTTCGACATATTCGCGCCGTCGTTCGACCAAAGCCTGGCCCCGGGCCGTTCGCGCGTAATAGGCCCACTCCAGAATGACCAGGGTCAGGACGACATTGCCCACGCCTTTGCCGAGGTAGGCCAGGATCATCATCGCCACCAGGATCGACGGAAACGACAGAATCAAATCCACCAACCGCATGATGATGGTGTCGGTTTTGCCACCCGCGTACGCGGCAAGCAGGCCAAGCAGGGTGCCTATCACCGCGGCGATCAGCGCCGAACCCACGCCTACGATGAGGCTGATACGCAAGCCATACAGAATGGCCGAGTACAGGTCGCGGCCCTGGCCATCGGTGCCCAATAAGTAGTTGTAGCTGTCCATGCCATTGGCCGAGCCGGGCGGCAGGCGTGCATCGAGCACGTCCAGTTGGAGCAGGTCATAGGGATTTTGCGGAGTGATCCAGGGAGCCAGTGACCTGCCCCCAGATTTAGTACGGCACCGACATAGAGCCCAGGGGTAAAAGACCTTCTTTCTGATGAGCCTGCACGAATTGCGCCGGCGTTAAATATCCGAGCGCGCTGTGAGGCCGATCGGTGTTGTACTCGACTCGCCAGTTTTCGATCAAGCTTTTAGCCTGTCGCAGGGACAAGAACCAGTGCTAGTTAAGGCATTCGTCGCGGAACTTGCCGTTGAAACTTTCGATATAAGCGTTCTCCACCGGCTTACCCGGCCGAATAAACGACAGCTTTACGCCTGCTTGGTAGGCCCCCAGGCGTCCAAGGCTCTTCCGGCGAACTCTGGCCCGTTGTCCACGGTAATAGATCGCGGCAGGCCACGCATCTCCGCCAGCCGTTGCAGCACCATGGCAACACGCAGTCCCGGCAACGACGTATCGACCTCGATGGCCAGGCATTCGCGAGTGTAGTCATCGACGATAGTCAAACAGCGGAATCGGCGGCCATAGGCTAGGCCGTCGGCCACAAAGTCCATTGACCAACTCTGATTCGGCGCGATTGCCGCTGGGCGAACCACGCGCTCGGTCGCCGCGATTCGCTTACGCTTTCGTTTTCGCACGCTTAACCCTGCCAGACTGTACAGCCGCCAGATTCGCTTGTGATTTGCTTGCCAGCCTTCGCGACGTAAGAGCACATGGATCCTCCGATAGCCGTAGCGTCGTTTCGCCACTGCCATCTCTTTCATGCGCTCGGTCAGCGCAGCATCGCCTGAGCGTGTGCTCTCGTAGGCAAACAGCGACCGCGAAATTCCTACCAGCCCACAGGCCCGGGTAACACCCATGCTGCGCTCGGTCATTAATGTCCTGACCGCCTCGCGTTTGGCCTGCGGGCTGACTACTTTCGGCTTAGCAGATCCTGAAGCGCCGCCTTGTCCAGCATCGACTCGGCCAACAGCTTCTTGAGCTTGTTGTTCTCCTGCTCCAGCTCCTTGAGCCTCTGAGCGTCCGACACCGTCATGCCACCGAACTTCGCCTTCCAGTTGTAGTACGTTGCCTCGGAGATTCCGTGCTTGCGGCACAACTCTGCGGGCTTGGCACCTGCATCGGCTTCCTTGAGCACGCCGATGATTTGCTCTTCCGTAAATCGTTTCTTCATTGCCATTCCTTTGGGAACGGACTCTACATCGATTTCGTACTAATCACGGGGAGCAGGTCACCAGCGCCGCAGCCAGAAAGAGCAGTACCGTTACCACCAGCCCGAACACGGCGGTCCTGGAGGCGAAGAACTCGGCCGCATTGCGCCGCCAGGGCGATTCGCGCTTGAGCGCGGGAGCAAGCGTCTGAGTCATTGCGCGCCCTCCAGCCTGACTCGCGGGTCGAGCATCTTGTACAGAATGTCCACGATGAGATTGAGCATGACGAACAGGTACACCACGACCACCAGGTAGGAGACGATAACGGGGCGATCCAGTGCGTTGATGCTGTCCAGAATGAGTTTGCCGGCACCTGGCCAGGCGAAGATGCTTTCGGTCACCACCGCAAACGCAATGGTCGAGCCCAACTCCAACCCCAATACCGTGACCAGCGGGATCATGGTGTTGCGCAGGATGTGCATCACCACCACGCGCATGGGCGACAAGCCTTTGGCGCGTGCGAATTTGACGAATTCCTGGGGCAGGACTTCACGTACACCCGCCCGGGTCAGGCGAATGACGAGCGACATCTTGAAGAGCGACAGATTGATGGCAGGCAGCAGCAGATGCCGCAAGCCGTCTGCCGTCAGCCACGACCACTGTGCGCCGGCGACCTCCACCGTCTGGTCCCGGCCGCTGGCGGGCAGCCAGCCCAGGGAGACGCTAAACGCCATGATGAGCATCAGCCCGACCCAGAAGGTCGGCAGAGAAAACCCCACGATGCTGCCCGTCATGATGGCTTTGGAGACGGGATGCTCGGGGTACAGGCCGGCATACAGGCCTAGCGGCACTCCGATCAGCACCGCCAGAAACAGCGCGGCAAAAGCAAGCTCCAGCGTGGCTGGCATGCGTTGCAGAATGAGTTGCACGGCCGGAATGTTGTAGACAAAGCTGTTGCCCAGGTTGCCGTGCAGCGCGCCGTTCAAAAAGGCCAGGTATTGCCGCCACAGTGGCTGGTCCAGGCCCAGCTCGGCGATGATGCGGGCGCGATCGACTTGGTCGACGTCCTGGCCGATCAGGATGTCGACCGGGTTGCCAATCGCATGCAGGCCGACGAAGACGATGAGGGTCATCAGCAGCACGACCACCACCGCTTGGGCCAGGCGGCGCAAAAACCACAGTGTCATGAGCGGGCTCCTGGCGGCGGGGCCGCCGTCCACTCGTCGCCGAAGACTTCCGGCTCGGCATACGCCAGCATGTTGGCGAAGTGGTGCTCCACATCCTCGGCATAGAACTGCCCCGCGATGCCCTGCGCCAGCCGGCGCGCGCCCTCACTGACGGCGGGAATGTCTCCCGACACACTGCCGTGTGACAAGGCGGCTGAGTAGCAAAAGCAGTGCACGCGTTCCAGGCCTGGACAGGCGCCCGGTGACTTTTCCTGGAACTCGAAGACGGGGCCGAGATCGGGCGAGTCCTGCAGTTCCTGGTCTTCGGCACCCGGGGCCGGCTGATAGCGGTCGCCCCACAGACGAATATGCGGTGCGATGGCGGCGAATTCGGGGTGGGCCTGCCAGTCAAGCTTGAAGCCGGTGGAGAAAATGACGAAGTCCACCTCGAACACACCTTTGGGCGTGGTCAGATGTATACCGCTGACGTCGGCATGGACGTCGACAATGGGGCAGCCAAGGTTGAAGCGGGCGTTGGCATGCTGCGACACGCGCAAGGTGCTGCCGCGGGGTGGCGGCACCTGCTGCGTGTTGATGTAATGCCGGAAGCGCCACTTCCATTCGTCGGGCAGGGATAGATGGCCATGCGTCAGCCCGGGGTTGCCAGCGCCTTTGCCCTTGTTCACACGCGGGATGTCGTCACGGCGGATGAGCATATCCACGCTGACCGCACCGGCTTCGAGTGCGGTGGCGGCGCTATCCATGGCCGAGGCGCCCGCACCAATGACCGCGACACGCTTGCCAGCCAGCGTTTGGTAGTCCATGGCATCGGAAGAATGCGCCCAGCACGCGCGCGGCAGGCGCTGCGCGAAGGCGGGCAGTGCTGGCCCGCCCAACCCGTCACGGCCAGTCGCCACCACCACGTGGCGCGCCAGCATCTGCTGCACGCCTTGAGGGCTTTCTACGGCCAGCTCCACGACGCCATCGGGGCGCGGCAACACGGCGGCGACCCGGTGGTCGTTGCGTATGTCCAGCTCCAGCACGCGGCGGTACCAGCGCAGGTAGTCCATCCATTGCAGGCGCGGGATCTTGTCCAGCGCTTGCCAGGCGGTGGCACCATATTGGGCCTCGAACCATGCGCGGAAGGTCAGCGCGGGCAAGCCCAGCGCCGGGCCGGTCAGCTGCTTGGGTGAGCGCAGCGTCTGCATGCGGGCCGTGGTCGCCCAAGGCCCCTCGCAGCCCTGAGGCGAGCGGTCCAGGCAGACCGCGCGCACGCCATGTTGCTTGAGGGCAGCACAGGCGGCCATGCCGGCCATGCCGGCCCCAATGATCACCACCTCGAAAAGCGTGTGTCCCTCCGACTGGCGGGCAGGTACCCAGTCGCGGGCAGGTAGATCGAGCCAGGCCAGATCCTGACGTAGCCGTGCCTCCAGCTCGGTCAGGCCTAACGGTGGGTGGGCAATAGAAAAACTCATATCGGGTCCGTCGAAAAATCGTCTTTGCCGTGGATGCTGTGTAGCAATCCGGCGTGGGCGCTGGCCTCATGGCGGATAAAGCCGGGCAGCAGCGTGGCGGCGGTCTGCGCCAGCGCCTCGGCCATCGCCGCGACGGTCGGTGCGATGGGGGTGGACTGCGGCGTGACCACGCCGAAAAAGAATGGGATGTTCTGGTCAATGGCGCGTATGGCCACGCCCTGCACGGGCAGACCTAGCGCCGAGACGGGCTCGAGAATCGCCACGCCCAGCCCGGCGCGTACGGCGGCCAGGGCGTTCAACGAAGAATTGCTCTCGATCAGGCCGGCGGCAGCCTGGGCCAGTGCACGGTCCAGGCGTCCGCGCAAACGATAGGGGTTGGCCAGCGTAATGAAACGCCGTCCGGCCAGTGCCGCCACGGGCACGGTAGCGTGCTGCGCCAAGGGATCGACGTCGGGCAGCGCCACCACGCAGGCGGCCTGGCCTATCCAATGCACGTCCAACCCGCGGTGCTCCAACGGCAAACTGGTCAACCCCAGTTGCGCCGAACCCGTCAGTACGGCGTGCAGAACCTGTTCGGGCGAGACGCTGCGCACCTGCATGGCGCGCACGCCGTAATTGGCCTCGGCGCGCGCGATGGCGTGGGGCAGCAACCCAGCCGCCAGTGCGGAGGTCGCCGCCAGGCGCAAGGGCTGCTGCTTGCCCTGGGCGATGTCGTGTGCCCGCGTCTGGATATGTCGCAGGCTGGACAGCGCATGCGCCACATCTTCGTACAACAGGAAACCCTGTTCGGTTGGCGTGACGCGCGGCCCGCTGCGCAAAAACAGCGGGTAGCCGATTTCCGCCTCGAGCTCCTGGATGGAACGGGTGATGGAGGGTTGCGAGCGGCCCAGCAGCCGGCCTGCGGCAGTAATACTGCCGCTGCTCATGACAGCGGCAAAGGCCTCGAGTTGGCGTAATTCCATGACATTGCTTTTATGCTTTAAGCGAATTCTTACGCGCTTAGTATGCGCAATACAAATACTTAAAGGGCATAAGCAAATACCCGGGCTAGTAATAACCCGGGTATCGAGGGCCTGCGCCGAGCGCCACGCTCAATCGTCGTGGGATTCGTGCACGGCCACGGCGCCGCGCTTCCAGTAGCTCGCGGCTCGGATGCGGTTTTTGTCGATGCCGTGCTGCTCGACCATGCGGGTACGTACCGCCTTGGCGATGGCGGACTCGGCGGCCACCCACATATAGCCTTCTCCGGCGGGCAGTTGCAGCGCCGCGGCAGCGTCGGCCAGGCTCGGATCCCCGCATCCCGCGCCAGCCAACGTACTTGCAGGCGGGCTGCCGACGTCAACGGCAATTGGTTGGTGTGCGAAGGGACTTCCATCAGGACCAGGGCTTGTGTGCTGGCAGGCAGCTCTTCAAGGCGGCGGGCAATGGCGGGCAGGGCGGTTTCGTCACCGATGAGCACATGCCAGTCAAACTCTGGGGGCACCACGAACGAGCCACGTGGCCCGCCGATGGCCAGTTGCTGGCCCACTTGCGCCTGAGCGGCCCAACTGCCGGCGGGGCCTTCTCCATGCAACACGAAGTCCAACACCAGTTCGCCGGTGTCGCGGTTGAAGTGGCGCGGCGTGTAATCGCGCGCGGCCGGCCGTGGTTGACCTTCGGCAAAGCGCACGCCATCCGTACCGACTTCCGGCAGCACCACGGCCTGGCCGGGCACGGAAGGAAAGAACACTTTGACGTGGTCATCAAACGAGGCGGAGACAAAATCATGCAGGTCTTCGCCCGAGAATGTGATGCGCGCCAGCAGGCCGGCAGCCAGATGTTCGACGCGGCTGACGGTGAGCTGCCGCAGTTTCAGGGTGTGGCGCACGCGCTCGACGTGCAGGTTGGGGCGGGTCATGGGAACTCCTTACGGAAATCGAATACGGGTCTATCGAGAACAGGGTGGGTGGTCGATCTCTTGGGCGGTACGCCGCAAGATGGCCGCGACGCGGCGCTGCTCGGCCGGGCTGGCTCCGCTTTTGAGCAACAGTGCCTGGCGCAGGGCCTGCCGCGCTTCGACGAACTCCGGCACCCATCCCGTAGCGAGATCTTCACCTTGCGGGCCCGTCTGCCGCGGTTCGGCGCTCCAGGCCTGGCGCATCCATTCCATTTTGCGGCCGATGTGACGCAACCTTTCGAGCAGGAGTTCTGCCTGTGCACGGTTGGCTGACAGATGCGCCAGGCCATCGGTGGTGAGGTGATAGCGCTTTTTGCTGCCTTGGGGTTCTACGGTCACCAGACCCAGTTCTTCGAGATAGGTGAGCGCGGGGTAGACCATGCCCGGACTGGGCGTGTAATAGGCTTTGCTCAGTGCGCCTATCGCCTTGATGAGCTCATAGCCATGGCTGGGGTTGAGCTCGAGCAGGGCAAGCAGGATGAGTTGCAGGTCTTCGGCGCTGACCTTGCGGCCTCGGGTCATGTCAGCCTCGCCGGGCTCGCCGCGGCCGGGTGCAGGGTGGCGCATAAGGGCCTCCTTCATTGGGTAAGGGCCAGAAAGCAGGATGATGCCATTAATATATCTTAAGATATATATCTTAAGATATACTGAACATGCTGAAGTGCTGCCAAAAAAAACACGCCTTGCGGCGTGTCGTCGTGCTCTCTGGTCGCTCAATCCCTGTCATGCAAGGCGAGCGCGTAGTCCACGATATCCGGTGGCCAACCTTGCATGCAGGCCACCAGCGCGGCGCGGTCGCCGGCATACAGGCCGCGAAGCGCCTCTTCATAGGCGGGCAGATTGCCCGCTACGGCGTGCAGAAAATGATAGGTGGCGTCCTGGCGTTCGCGCCGATCGCTGACACCCTTATCCCGCTTGCGGGCTTCTTCGACCAGCTTGCGCAGCGTCACCGACGCGCCGCCGGGTTGTTGCGCCAGCCAATCCCAGTGGCGCGGCAGGAGCGTGACCTCGCGGGCGACCACCCCAAGCGCGGCCTGCCACGGCCTCGGCCAAACGCTGCGCCTTCTTGGGCCGGATCGGCCAGGGCGAGGGGGGCAAACGTGGCGCTGGTTGCGGTCAGCCGTGGATCCAGATCGATCTGGCGGCCGGTGTGATCGTTGAACACCAGCACCTGGCCTTTCGGCCTGTCGTGCAACGCCAGTGCCACCTCGGCCAAGCTGCCTTGTGCCACGCGGCGCATGCCATCAAACGCCGTGAACTGCTGCGTCATACATGTACCCGGGTAAAAATAGTTTCGCCAGTATGGGCAGGCCCGGGTGTGGATGTCAATAAAGCCCGGGTATAAATGTCGTGTTCGGACCACAAGCCCTGCCGGCAAGATCCGACGCTTGGCCCTTGACGTCTACACCACATTACGGGAAAAACCTAGGGCTAACACCTAGTCACGGTGGCTGATCGGCGTATAATCTTGCTTTGCGCCCGGAGTTCCCCATGCGTCTCGTCCAAAAAGCGCTCACCTTCGACGACGTGTTGTTGGTGCCTGCGTATTCCGAAGTGTTGCCGCGCGACACTTCGCTCAGCACCCGCCTTACCCGTAATATCACCCTCAATATTCCGCTTGTGTCTGCCGCCATGGACACCGTGACCGAGTCGCGCCTGGCCATCGCCATGGCGCAAGAGGGCGGGATAGGCATCATTCACAAGAATCTCAGCGCCGACGACCAGGCTCGCGAAGTCGCACGCGTCAAGCGCCACGAGTTCGGCATCGTGATCGATCCGGTCACGGTCACGCCCGACATGAAAGTGCGCGACGCCATCGCCTTGCAGCGCCAGCATGGCATCTCGGGCCTGCCCGTGGTCGAGGGCGGCAAACTGGTCGGCATCGTCACCAACCGTGATCTGCGCTTCGAAGACCGCCTGGATCAGCCGCTGCGCAACGTCATGACCCCGCGCGACCGCCTGGTCACCATGCATGAAGGCGCCACGCTGGACGAAGCCCAGACCCTGATGCACAAGCATCGCCTCGAGCGCGTGCTCATCGTCAACGATGGTTTCGAGCTGCGTGGCCTGGCGACGGTCAAGGACATCGTCAAAAATACTGAGCATCCCTATGCCTGCAAGGACGCCCAGGGCCAGTTGCGCGTGGGCGCGGCCGTCGGCGTGGGTGCCGGCACCGAAGAGCGTGTCGAAAAACTCGTGGCCGCCGGTGTCGACGTCATCATCGTCGATACCGCGCACGGACATTCGTCGGGCGTGATCGAGCGCGTGCGGTGGGTCAAGCAGAATTTCCCCAAGGTCGAAGTCATCGGCGGCAACATTGCCACTGCGGCTGCGGCGCTGGCATTGGTCGAGGCTGGCGCCGACGGCGTCAAAGTCGGTATCGGCCCTGGATCGATCTGCACCACCCGTATTGTGGCTGGCGTAGGCGTGCCGCAGATCACCGCCATCTCCGATGTGGCCAAGGCGCTCGAAGGCACCGGTGTGCCTCTTATCGCCGACGGTGGCATCCGGTACTCGGGTGACGTGGCCAAGGCCCTGGCAGCAGGCGCCTTTTCCTGCATGATGGGCGGCATGTTCGCCGGTACCGAAGAAGCGCCCGGCGAAGTCGTGCTCTTCCAGGGCCGTTCGTACAAGTCGTACCGCGGCATGGGCAGCCTGGGCGCCATGGCCGATGGCTCGGCCGACCGCTACTTCCAGGATCCGGCCAACAACGCCGACAAGCTCGTGCCCGAAGGCATCGAAGGCCGCGTGCCCTACAAAGGCAGCGTGCTGGCTATCATTTATCAGCTGGTCGGCGGCATCCGCGCCTCCATGGGGTATTGCGGTTGCGCCACCATCGACGACATGCGTACCAAAACGCACTTCGTCGAGATCACTTCGGCGGGTGTGCGTGAATCGCACGTCCACGACGTCCAGATCACCAAGGAGGCGCCTAACTATCGCGCCGACTGATCCCCGGATCGTCAACCCCGCAATGCATCGCGCACCGGCAGAACCCTGAAACGTTCTGGCCGGTGCGCTTTTATTTCCAACCGGCAGAGTCACCATGCATCAGCGCATCCTCATTCTCGACTACGGTTCGCAAGTCACCCAACTGATCGCCCGCCGCGTACGCGAAGCTGGCGTCTACTCTGAAATCCACCCCGGCGACGTGGACGACGCCTTCGTGCGCGAACAGGCTGCCCAGGGGCTCAAAGGCATCATCCTGTCCGGCAGCCACGCATCGGCCTACGAAGAAGGTTCCATGCGCGTGCCGGCCTCGGTCTTCGAGCAGGGCCTGCCCGTATTGGGCATCTGCTATGGCATGCAAGCCATGGCGCAGCAACTCGGCGGCAAAGTCAGCTTCAGCGACCACCGCGAATTCGGCTATGCCGAAGTCTCCGCGCACGGCAGCACCAAGTTGCTGGCGGGCCTGGCCGATTTCCAGGACGACGCCGGCCAGGACCGCTTCAAAGTCTGGATGAGCCACGGCGACAAAGTCACCGAACTGCCACCGGGCTTTAGCCTCATGGCCTCCACGCCGTCCTGCCCCATCGCCGGCATGGCCGACGAAGCGCGCGGCTATTACGCAGTGCAGTTCCACCCCGAAGTCACCCACACCGTCCAAGGCAAGGCCATGATTTCGCGCTTCGTGCGCGAAATCTGCGGCTGCGAAGGTGACTGGAACATGCCCGACTACATCTCCGAAGCCGTCGCGCGCATTCGCGAACAAGTCGGCAGCGATGAAGTCATCCTCGGCCTGTCCGGCGGCGTCGACTCGTCCGTGGCGGCCGCGCTCATCCATCGTGCCATCGGTGACAAACTCACCTGCGTGTTTGTCGACCACGGCTTGCTGCGCCTGAACGAAGGCCAGCAAGTCATGCAGACCTTCGCCGACAACATGGGCGTGAAAATCATTCACGTCGATGCCACCGACCAGTTCATGGGCAAACTGGCCGGCGTTGCCGACCCCGAAGCCAAGCGCAAAATCATCGGCCGCGAGTTCGTCGAAGTCTTCCAGGTCGAAGCCGGCAAGCTCAAAGGCGCCAAATGGCTGGCTCAGGGAACCATCTACCCTGACGTCATCGAATCGGCGGGTGCCAAGACCGGCAAAGCCGCTGCGATCAAATCGCATCACAACGTCGGCGGTCTGCCGGATACCCTCAACCTGCAACTGCTCGAGCCCCTGCGCGAACTCTTCAAAGACGAAGTGCGTGAGCTGGGCGTCGCTCTCGGCCTGCCGCCGCAGATGGTCTACCGCCATCCCTTCCCCGGCCCGGGCCTGGGCGTGCGTATCCTGGGCGAAGTCAAACACGAGTACGCCGAACTCCTGCGCCGCGCCGATGCCATCTTCATCGAAGAATTGCGCAACACCAAAGACCCGGCCAGCGACCTGAGCTGGTACGACCTGACCTCCCAGGCCTTCGCCGTCTTCCTGCCGGTCAAATCCGTAGGCGTCATGGGCGACGGCCGCACCTACGAATACGTAGTTGCCCTGCGCGCGGTGCAAACCTTCGATTTCATGACCGCCGACTGGGCACCCCTGCCGCACCCGCTGCTGGCCCGTGTCTCATCACGCATCATCAACGAAGTCCGCGGCATCAACCGTGTGGTGTACGACGTGTCCAGCAAACCGCCGGCGACGATCGAGTGGGAATGACGGAGCGTCTTTCGGGGGCTATCGCCAGGTATCGGTAGGGGTGACTTAACTTGTTGATTTTAAAAGTATAAGTTGCGTTTTCTATCGGTGGCTATCGCCGGCCAGCAGAACGGGTCGGCGACAGAACTGACGGTACGCCCCGGAGGTCGGATCCAGACCTTCCTGTTTACTATTTAGACCGAACCGGTCTTTGACGGTAAAAAAACTCCTGAGGAAAGCTTATTTCATGCGGCTTTCCGAGCATCAACGGGTCTCCAGGTCCCTGACGGTAAAAGCCGTCACGAACAGGAGGAACACCCTCAATGCTCACCGACACAGCACTGCGCAATCTCAAGCCTAAGTCCAAGATTTATAAGGTTTTTGACCGCGATGGCATGTACGTGGCGGTATCGACCGCCGGTACCATCACCTTCCGCTACGACTACCGTCTCAACGGGCGCCGCGAGACGCTGACCCTCGGACGGTACGGGCCGGCCGGTATGTCGCTGGCCATGGAGCGAGAGCGGCTGCTCGACGCCAAGCGCTCGGTCGATCAGGGCCTTTCCCCGGCGCTGGAGAAGCAGCGGGCCAAGCGGAGGCTGACGGCCGCCAAGACCTTCGGCCAGATGACGGAACGCTGGCTGGCCGATGCCCGCATGGCCGACAGCACGCGGGCGATGCGCAAGCACATCATCGACCGTGACATCCTGCCGGTCTTCCAGAACCGGAAGCTGAAGGAAGTCACCCCCGACGACCTGCGGGCGCTGTACAACAAGGTAAAGGCGCGCGGCGCACCGGCCACGGCCATCCACGTCCGCGACATCGTAAAGCAGGTCTATGCCTTCGCCATCCTGCATGGCGAGCGGCTTACCAACCCGGCCGACGACGTGAAGGCGGCTTCGATCGCGACCTTCGTTCCCAAGGACCGGGCGCTTTCGCCAGCCGAGATCCGGTTGGCCTTCCACCAACTGGAGACTATCGCGGCTTATCCGACCATCCGGTTGGCCTTGCGCCTGATCCTGCTGACGATGGTGCGCAAGAGCGAACTGGTCGAGGCGACCTGGAGCGAGGTGGATTTCGAGAACGCCACCTGGACGATTCCGAAGGTGCGGATGAAGGGGCGCACGCCGCACGTGGTCTACCTGTCGCGGCAGGCGATGGACATCTTCGTAGCCTTGCACACCTGCGCAGCGGGCTCACGGTTCGTTTTGCCGTCGCGCTATGACCCCGACCGGTGCATGTCCCATGCAACGCTCAACCGGGTGACCCAGCTCATTGGTTCACGCGCGAAGGAAGCCGAGTTGCCGTTGGAGCCTTTCACGGTGCACGACCTGCGGCGCACCGCGTCCACGCTGCTCAACGAGGTGGGCTTCAACGCAGACTGGATCGAGAAGTGCCTGGCGCACGAAGAAGACAGCGGACGTCGCGGTCGGTCTACAACAAGGCCGAGTACGCCGGGCCGCGGCGGCACATGCTCCAGGAGTGGGCCGACATGGTGGAGGCGTGGATCGATGGGCGCACGCATGTGCCGAAGCTGGTGCCGGAGGACGTGACCGTGCCGGTCCTGAGTCCTACGGTCTGATGTTTTAAATCTGTGATTTGGGGACATGGTGAGGCGCTCATGTCATCAAGAACGACATGAGCACCTTAGGTGTCGCTATTTCGATGAAATAAGAACATGACTCGTTGACGTGTCGCCAGCAGCGACATAAGCTGAGAACGTGTCGTCAAAATGGTATTTTTGCATCATGAATGATATTGCACTTGCCTGGCATCCAGAGCAGCCTCACAACCAACTACCAGCGCTCCCCCGGCGCAGGAACTGGAGACCCGGCCCGTGCTCAAGGCCTGTATCGAGGCCCGTGCCGCGTTGGCCGAACTCAAGCAGGCGGCCGAGTTGATTCCCAACCAGGCGATGCTGATCAATACCATTCCGTTGCTGGAGGCCAAGGACAGCTCGGAAATCGAGAACATCGTCACCACCACCGACCAACTGTTCCAGTACGCGCAGGGCCACGACAACGCCGATCCTGCCACCAAGGAGGCGCTGCGTTACCGCACTGCGCTGCACCAAGGCTTTCAGTCGCTCAAGGCGCGACCGTTGTGTACCACCACCGCCGTGGATGTCTGCCGCACCCTCAAGGGGGTGGACATGGACATCCGCCACACCCCGGGCACGCAACTCGCCAACGACCGCACGGGGGAGGTGGTCTACACCCCGCCCGAAGGCGAGGCCCGCTTGCGTGACATGCTGGCCAACTGGGAGCGCTTCCTGCACAACCAGGTCGACCTGGATCCGCTGATCCGCATGGCCGTGGGCCACTACCAGTTCGAGGCCATCCACCCATTCACCGACGGCAACGGCCGTACCGGCCGCGTGATCAATATCCTCTACCTTATCCAGGAAGAGCTGCTGAATCTGCCTATCCTGTATCTCAGTCGCCATGTGATTGCCCACAAGGCCGACTACTACCGCCTGCTGCTCAGTGTGACGCGAGATGGCGCCTGGGAACCCTGGCTGCTGTTCATGCTGCAGGCCGTCGCCGATACGTCCAAATGGACCACAGGGAAGATCGCGGCCATTCGCGGGCTGGCCGAACACACCACCGAGTACGTGCGCACACGCCTGCCCAAGATCTACACCCGCGAATTGGTGGATGTCATCTTTGAACAGCCCTATTGCCGCATCGGCAACCTGGTGGAAAAAGGAATTGCCCAACGCCAGGCTGCCTCGCGCTACCTGCACGACTTGGCCAGCCTAGGTGTGCTGCGCGAAATGCAGGTTGGCAAGGAAAAGCTCTTCATACATCCCAAGCTGATGCAATTGATTAGCCGCGACAACAACGACTTCCAGCCTTACGCCTGAAGTGCCGGGAATGGCTTCGGGCGGGTAGCCTCGGGTTTGCATTTTTCCAAAGAAGATCACTCTGGATGATCCTTTCCCTGAATTTTCAAACTTATCGTCCTTGGTGGTGGTTTATAAATATGATATTTTGAGCACTATGGATGCTCAAAATTCAGGAAAATTGAACCGTTTGCTGGCCGAACTGGGCGATACGCGCCTGGTGTCCAGCCGCTGGCTGCGCGCGCATGACTACTCCAACAGTCTGGTCGCGCGCTATGTCGGCAGCGGCTGGCTGGTGTCGCCGGCGCGCGGCGTGTACATGCGCGCGGGCGGGCGGCTGCAATGGGATGGGGTGGTCCGCAGCCTGCAGGTCGGGGAGGGCATGCCACTGCATGTCGGGGGACGCTTTGCTCTGGCTCTGCAAGGGCACGAGCACTACTTGCGTTTGGGCGATGCCGGGACGATCACGCTTTACGGGCCAGCAGCTCCGCCGGGCTGGGTCGGCAAACTATCCATGGAGCAGCGCGTCGAGTACCAGGGCAAAGGGCCGTTCGATCTGCCGGCCGTGTCCTTCACGGCGGAAGTCTCCGAGACGGCGCTATCCAAGGTGGGTCTGGCCTGGCATCCCGCTACGCCTGGTGTCGATGCCCTGGTGTGCTCGACGCCCGAGCGGGCCATGCTGGAGTTGTGCGATGGCGTATCGAGTGCGGCAGGGGTCTATGAGGCCGATGCGCTGATGCAGGCCATGACCACGCTGCGCCCGCAGCGCGTCGGCTTGCTGCTGCGTCACTACCGCAGCATCAAGGCCAAGCGGCTGTTCCTGGCGCTGGCCGATCGCCATCGGCATGCGTGGCTGGCGCATGCGCCGTTGGATGGCGTCGATCTGGGCCGGGGCAAGCGTGCGCTGGTGCCCGGCGGGCGCCTGCATCCGGCCTACCAGATCACCTTGCCAGGAGACCTCGATGAGCACCTGGCTTGATCGGTGGGATCGGCGCTACACCGACCGTGTGCGGCTGCTGGTCGAGATCCTGCCGGTGCTGGCCCAGGAGCCGCGCTTCGCGCTCAAGGGCGGCACCGCCATCAACCTGTTCGAGCATGACCTGCCGCGCCTGTCGGTGGACATCGACCTGGCCTGGCTGCCGGTGCACGACTATGCCGAGGATGCGAAGCTGATCGCCGAAGCACTCGGACGACTGGGCGACGCGATGCGCGCCCGGCCTTTGCAATTGCAGGTGCAAGCTTCAGCGGGCGAAGGCGGGGCGGTCACCCGGCTGGTAGCCAGTCGCGGCCGCGCGCGGGTGCAGATCGAGACGACGCCGGTCATGCGCGGTGCGGTGCATCCGGTGCGGACCATGGTCGTGCGCCCGAAGGTGGAGGAGGCGTTCGGCTTCGCCGAAGTGCAGGTGCTGGATTTCGCGGACCTGTATGCAGGAACGCTGGCGGCGGCATTGTCGCGGCAGCATCCGCGCGATCTGTTCGACGTGGGCATGCTGCTGGAGGATGCGCGGGCGGATGTAGGTCTCTGGCGAACCTTTCTCGTGTACCTGACGTGCAGCCCCAAGCCGGCGTGGGAGATACTGGCGCCTCGCGTACCTGCGGATTTTGAGGCCACCTTCGAGGCTCATTTCAAGGGCATGACGTCTGAGCCCATTGAAGCGGCGGCCTTGCTGGAGAGTCGCAAACGTCTGTTGGCGCGCGTGGCGCATTGGCTGGACGAGCCGTCGTGCGCCTTTCTGCAATCGGTCGAGGATGAGCAGCCGAATTTCGGGTTGATCGGCCTTGCCCATGCGGCCGATCTGCCGGGGGTGCGGCGCAAGCTGTACAACCTGGCACAACGCACGGCCGCCAAACGCGCGGCGGATCTTGGTCAGTTGGCGGACGTGCTGGCGCGCATCAAGGCGCGCTGACGCAGCGGGTAATACAAAGGCGATCGGGTGATCGCGATGGCTCACGATTTCACACTGATATATGCGTTGAGTCCTGAGTTGGATTTGCAGGATGAGGTCCTGAGCCGGCTGGCCAGCAGCGATTGTGCCGACGCCACGGTGAGCTGGGGTTAGCCTGGGCACGTTGCGCTGGCCTTCAGCCGGGAGGCAATGGGCCGCGATGCTGCGGTCGCGCTTGCCTCGGCTCAGATGGCACAGGTGCTGCCCGGGGCAGAACTGGTCAGGGTGGATGCCGGGTAGTCGCCGTGGACGCTAGACGGCGATTTCATCGAACAGGGTGATGCCGACGCAGCCTCACGTCCGGGCCGGGCGATATGTCGGTCTCTGCTGATCGCGAGGCTTGCTTGCGGCCTTCGATCCAGGCCTCGACTTCTTCCAGATCCCAGACCACGCAGCGCGGCGTCAGCTGGAAGCGCCGGGGAAACTCATCGCGTTGCTCCATCTCGTAGATGGTGATTTCAGCCAAGGGCGCGATCTGATGCAGTCCGCGGCGGCGGATCGTGCGGCGAAAAGGCAGCGGCGAGCCCTTCGGGAACAGCGGAAGCTCAGCGTACTGCTCGGTGCCGGGGAGGGAAGCAGTGGGTTGTGCAGAGGTGCTGAGCGGTTCTGAGTCGGAAGCCACCGTCCAGATTCCATGTGTTCGCAACGAACGTCATGGTGGCTATCGGTGGCGATTGCGACAACGTGCTGGGTAATTCCCCCATTTTTAGCGATCGCTTATGCGGCGGGTTTCTCACCGTGGCAGCAGCCGGCCCGCCCGCAGGCAGTAGTCATCATAGGCGGAGCCGAATTCGGCGCGCATCATGGCTTCTTCGCTCGGGACGCGGATCAGCCACATGGCCGCGAAGGCCGGTATGACCAGGGCTCCGGCAATCCAGTTATGGATCAGCAGGGGCTGGGTCAGGGCAGCGATCCAGATCGCTGCATACATGGGGTGGCGAATACGCCGGTAGACGCCTGCCGTAATGAGTTGATGCTCCTGGCGCACTTCCAGTCCGGGGCTCCAATTGCGGCCCAGATCGGCGTGGCTGCGCCAAAAGAGCCAGAGACAAGGCAGTTGGAGCAGGGCGCCCGTCCATGTTGCCCAGGATGGCAGGCGGTAATCCGCAAATCCGAAGGCACCTGTGGCCAGTTGCAGTAGCGGCAGAACCATCATCGTGATGAACATGCCCGATAGCAGCAGGCGTTCGTCCAGACCTTTGCGAGCACCGACGATGACGTTGGCACGATTGCGAATGCTGTGCGGCGTTCGAATCGCAAACATGGCAACGAAGCAGGCCAGCCAGACCAGCGCGCCCCAGCCGCTGGCGCGCCAGCGCAGGGCATAGGCGAGGAGGGCGGCGGCGATCAGCAACACGCACGCTGGCGATAAAACGATAGCCAACGGTGAGTTATTGAGACCGCGACGCGGTGTGGCGGCGCCGGGGCGGGATGGCAACTGGCGGGCAGGCATCGTGTTCTATGCTCATTAATGAGAATAAGTCTCATGAGTATATGTCCTGTGCGCGACTTTGGGGTCCTCGGGGGTGTTACGACATTTTTTCGTCCTGCGCGTCGCTCACGCGCTGTGGGCGTAATCAGAGGCCTGGCCACATGCCGCCATCGAGACGCAGGTTAGCGCCTGTGATGTAAGCCGCCCGCGGACTCACCAGAAAGGCAATGGCGTCGGTGATTTCTTCGAGAGTGCCGACGCGGCCCATGGGGATCGGTGCAAAGACGGGGAGCATGGCGCGCTCGATGTCTGGCCACGGTGCATCGGCGTCCATGCCGCGCTCGGCGGCTGCCTGACGGAAGGCCCGGTCGAGGCTCTCACTATGGATGGTGCCAGGCGATAGGGTGTTTACGGTGATGCCTTCGCTGGCCACGGTCTTGGCGAGCGACGCTGTCATGGCATGCATGGCGGCCTTGGCTGCTGAGTAGTCCGGCCGGCTCGCCGCAGGCATTAGTGCCGCCATGCTCGAAATGTTGACGATTCTGCCCCAGCGCGCGGCCCGCATGCCAGGCAGGAGGGCAGAGATAGCCCGCACGGCGGCCAGCACGTTTCTGTCAAAACTTGCGGCCCAGGAGTCGGTTCGCGTGTCTGTCCAGTCTTCAGGTTGGCCGGATCCGCCCGCGTTGTTCACCAGGATGTCTACGCCCAGGCTCTTGGCCTGATCGAGCAGGTGCGCGGTTTGATTCTCATCTGTCAGGTCGCCTGTGACGCCATGCGCCTGCCCGCCTTGGGCGAGGATGTCTTGCACCACGCTGGCAGTCCGTGATGGGTTGCGGCCATGGATGATGACGGTCGCGCCTTCACGCGCCAGGCCACGGGCCACCGCTTCGCCGATACCCCGGCTGCTGCCGGTGACAAGGGCCACCTTGCCAGTTAATTTCAAGTCCATGAGTCATCTCGTGTTAGCGTCGTTGTTTGATTAAAGGACAGGATCATGGGCGAGGCAATTACGCACTTTAAAGTGCCTGTGACTCCCGAAGAACGTGCCGCCTGCCTGGGTGTGGATGGCTCGGTCGCGCAGGTGACGCGGGCGTTGCGCATGCTGAGCGGTCGTTGGAAGCTGCCGATTCTGTTTCGGCTGTTCGCCGAGCCTTCGTGGCGGACGGCACATCTGTTGCGCGACATGCCGGGGCTCTCAGCCAAGATGTTGACCCAACATCTGCGTCAGCTCGAGCGCGACGGGCTGGTGGCCCGACGCGATTTCGGGTCGCAACCGCCGCATGTGGAGTATTCGCTTACCGATGCCGGGCGGGCGCTTATGCCCGTGCTGATGGCGCTGCGGGAGTTTGCACGCCGCCAGGCATGATCAAGAGGCACATGACCGTCGTGACGTCCGGGGCCGGCCCGCAAGAGCGGGCCTGTTATGGGCCCCGCCTTCAGCCGGCCAGACTGCGCACGGTTCCTGATACCCGGATGCTGCCGCCTGTTTCCGGTGAGATCTCGGCATGCAGGTAACTGGGCATGCCCATGTCTTCGCCCTGAATGATGTCGATGGCGCCACCATGCGGCCATTGTTGATCGCGCAGATAGCCGCCTAAGGCTGCGGCGGCAGCCCCCGTGGCTGGATCCTCGTAGACACCGCCCGAGGCGAAGGGGTTGCGTGCGTGGAAGCGTTGCGCGGTTTCGGCGTAGACGATGGCAATGGTAGCAAAGCCTTGAGCGAGCATGAGTTGCCGGCCGGCGGATTGGTCATAGCGCATGCCGGTCAGGCGCTGACGGTTGTTGAGGGCCAGGATGAGGTGGTGTGCGCCGCCCTGCGCCAGGGCGGGAGGTAGTCGCGGGTCCAGGTCGTCATGGGTGTAGCCAAAGAGTTGAAGGCTGGCTTCGATGAGCTCTGCCTCTGCGGGCTGGCTGCGGGTCGGCGGCGATTGCAGGGCGACCTGGAGTTGGCCGTCGTGCCGGTGGGCTTGCACGCTGATCAAGGCGTCGTTGATTTGCAGGGCGTAGCGGCCTTCTCCGTGGCGCGCGGCCAACGCGGCGCCCAGGGCAATCGTAGCGTGGCCGCAGAAGGGAATTTCGATTTCGGGAGCGAAGTAGCGGACCCGCCAAACGCCGGCTTCGGGCGCGGCGAACGCGGTCTCGGAATAGCCGACGTCGGCCGCGATGGCCTGCATCGTGGCGGCGTCAGGCAGGTGTTCGCTGATGACGACGCCAGCGGGGTTGCCACCCGTGTCGCCTGCGGCGAAAGCCGACAGGCGCTGCACCGAATAACCGTGGATGCGTTCTTGGGCAGTGGGCTGGAAGGAGGAGGTCTGCATGGCGGTCCAGGGGATGAGGTCCGCCATTTGTACTGCGTCGAGCCTTGGTTGGGCAACCGGGTGCGCTCAGTGGCAGCGTTCAGAATTGATAGGTCATGCCCAGCATGGGGCCGCGCTGCACGACGTCGTAGACGAAGCCGTCATGGCGGTAGTCCACGCCCAGGGCGCGGTAGCCCAGGGCCACGGAGATGTGCTTGCTTGCCTGGTAGCCAACCGCTCCCATGAGGTCCCAGTCGAGCTTGGCCGCACCACCGCCGACCAGGGCCCAGCCAGTGAGGTAAGTCCGGTCGGTGAGGTGGTAGCTGCCTTTGACGCCGCCGACGGCGTCGACCCAGGTGGCGCTGCCGCTTTTGCGGCGGCCGTCGAGGTAGCCGCCTTCGATGGACAGCCGGGTGCTTACCGACCAGAGGCGGGCGCCGGCGATGACATCGAGATTGCCGTTGGCGCCTTGCAGCAGGCTGTATCCGCCGCCAACCATGGTGGAAAAGGTCTCCGAGGTGACATCGATGTTTTTGCGCAAGATGCCGTTGCCGTTATGGTCGGTGACCGAGGTCTTTGCATAGAGCAGGTCGCCGACGATGCTGTAGCGGCCTTTTCTGGCATCAAAGGCACCCATGATGGCGATGTCGAGGTTATCCCAGATATCGCCGAAGCTGGATTTGATGTCAGCGGCCGGTAGCGGAGCTTGTCCTGACGTGCCGCTGATGCCCGAGGCCCAGGCATAGGGGCTGAAGGAGAACGTCCAGCCAGCGTCGGCGGCAGCAGCTTGCTGGCCGGCCAGTACGGCGCCAGGCAGTACTGTGGTCAGGAGGGAGAGAAGGCGGCTAAAGCGCATGGTTCAAGGGGTTCCGGATAAGGCAGCGGTTTCGCTGCTGCACTCCATGGCGGGGTGCTGGGCGGTGGCCGCGATGACCTCTTTGCGGGCCAGTTCGAGATCAGCGAGGAAAGTCGGGTCGGCGTGCAGACGGGCCACCGTGGCCGCGCCCATTATGCGTCCGGCGTCGACGTCGCTTTGCCAGTGCGCGTTGCAGATGACCCGGCTCTGGCCGAAGGAAATCCCGCGGCTCAGCAAGGTATTGGCGCGCTGGGGATGGATTTCGGCCAGCACCAGCGCCCAGGCCCAACCAGCAGCCGTATGGCCGGAAGGGTAGGAGCCGTCATTGCGCAGCAGCGCTTCCTGGTCGGGCCGGCACGTGCCTTCGTTGTGTATGACAAAGGGCCGCGTGCGCTGGTACTTATCTTTTACGCCGTAGGTGGACAGACCCGCGTCGGTAAGAATGCGTTGCATGAGGGTGTAGAGATGTGGCGTGGTTGTCGCGTCTATCTGCAGGCCCATGGCGCAGGAGAAGTTCTTGGCGGGCTGAGGAAAACTCAGGTCGGCATCCGTGCGTGCGAGTTCCCAGCGGGCCGTGCCGCGCAGGGGCAGCGTGGCTTGCCCGGCTTGTTCGTCGCGAGCCAGCGACGGGCTGCCGACCGTGGGCGGCGGCCCAGCAATTGAAGGCTATCGGGCAGGTTTGTCTGCTTGAGATAGCCGGGGGCAAGCTGGAAGTGGGGGTCGCTGACGGCTGGCGGCAGGGCGCTGTCCTTGTCGGCTGCGAAGGCGTGCGCGGCGAATCCTGCACTCAGGCAGATAAGCAGGGAATATCGAAGACGTGATGGCATGGTCGCGAAATGACTACTAGGAAGCGCGTCGAGCGGGGCAGCCAACGCTGTGAGGGTGTCTGCACCGGTGTGCAGAGGCAGATGGGCGGGTTGCCCAGACCGCGCGTGCAGAGGCTACAAAGAAACTTCCGTCACGGCTTGCCATTTGGTGCCAAAGTCGCTTTCGGGGGGCAGTCCTTGGCCTGACGGAGGAATCGCGAGGGGGCCTGCCCAGTCCAGCGCTTGAAGGCACGGGTAAAGTGTGCGGGGTCGCTGTAGCCCACCATGTAGGCGATTTCGGTGGCGGAATAGCGGCGCAGCTGCATCAGCCGTAGCGCTTCGCTGCGGCGGGTTTCGTCGCGCAGTTCCTCGAAGTCGACGCCGCTGCTTTTGAGGCGCCGCTGCAAGGTGCGCGGAGAAAGCCCGATGTGCCTGGCCACGGACTGCAACTTGATGTCTTGCTGATCGGCAATGTGGTCGATGAGCAGGCCGGCAGTGCGGATGGTGGATTGCAGAGCTTCGGTCACTTTGCGTGCTTCGTCCCGGTATCCCTGTAGCGGGATATCCAGGAGGTCGCGGTCGAACTCGATCATGTCGAACTCGGCACCAGTTTCGATATTGGGCCCGAGGCTTTCCTCCAGCGCTTCGTCGCCCGGGGAGCGGGCGGCTTTCAGGTGCACACGCACGGCAGCAGGCGCGCCGGCCAGCAGGGCCACCTTGCGCAGCACTGCCAGGGTGCCGAGCGTGAACTGTTGCGGGTCTTCTTCAAGGGGGGCGGTGAAGCGATGGATAAGCCGCGTCGTGCGGCCCTCGGTCACGATACGGATGTCTCCGCCTTGATGCAGCATCGCTGCCCGCGTGGCTGCCATGGCGCAGGCTTGCGCCACATTGGCCGAACTCAAGACATGTTTTCCCCAGGGGCCCAGGGCGCGCAACTCCATCAGACGACCCACATGAGCGCCGCCAAAGGGATCCTGCGCGATCGCGGCCATCTGGTTGGCGATGCGAAAGCACAGTGTGCGCGGCAACCAGATATCGGGGGTCTGAAAAATATTGGGAGAAATGCCGGCGCGTTGAAAAAATTCCAGCGGCGAGATGCCCCGGCTTGCCAGATAGGGGGCGATCTGCAAAAAGCTGCGCAGCAGGATGGCGGGCTGGACGCTGGGCATGAGGCGGGCAGGGGTGCGAGGGCTGCGGGATCCCGGGCGGTGGCAGATGCGCGGGGGAGATCCCGGCCCCGGCATCGCAGAGGCGTAGACGCAAGCAGCAGGCGATGGGGGCGCGTGCCGCCCGGATGCGCGCGGGACAAAGCGCCGGGCTCCTGGCGGTCGTTGGGCCCGAAGCCTGGAGTTCGTGATCCATGGCCCATGGCTTCTGTCTGGTCTTGCACTCTGCGGCGCTAGTGTAAGCCGACAGGGCGGCGCAAGGTTAGTGGTTTACGCGTCTGGCAGCTTGCCTTTCGGCGTCAACCTGAAGCGGTTGTGGCTTTGGCGCCAAGTACGGTTTGGTTTTGTTGACAGCGGCATGGCCGGTCTCAATACTTGCGCCGCGTCGCCGTATGCGACGAGACAACCAAGCAGATCAGAGGTGTTTCATGCGGGTGGCAAGTCATGTTGGAGTGGTGAGTGTGCGCCGCGTGCTGGCGCGTGTGTCGTTGTCCGCCCTGATGGCGCTGGTGGTGTTTGTGCAGGGTGCCGTGGCGATGGCAGCCGACAACGGCCAGCAGCTGCGTGCTCAGGCCGCGCAGGCCTTGCAGCATCTGTACGTCAAGGTGCCCGGCAGCGCCGAGCTGGGAGAGAAGGCCGAGGCCGTCCTGGTGTTTCCCAAGATATACAAGGCCGGTTTCGTGGTCGGAGGCGAGCACGGCAAGGGCGTGCTGTTCAAGGGTAAGGAAGTGGTGGGCTACTACGACATCTCCGCGATGTCCGTCGGTCTGCAAGCCGGCGCGCAGATGTTTTCCTACGCACTGTTCTTCATGAATCGCACGTCGTTGGACTATCTGGCCAAAAGTGATGGCTGGGCACTGGGTAGCGGACCGAGTGTGGTGCTGTGGGATAAGTCGTTTGCGTCCAGTGTTTCGACGACCACTCTCTCTCAGGATGTTTTTGCCGTGCCTTTCGGGGGCCAGGGCTTGATGGCGGGTATGGGTCTGGAGGGGTCGAAGATCTCGCGGGCAAGCCCGTGATGCCGCAGGCAGCCGGGGGCGTCAGGCGGCCGTGCTCTTTCTGGGCAAGAAAAATGCTGTCGTGTCTACGCCTTCTAGGGCGAGCAGGCGTAGTTTTCTGTGCAGACCGCCCGCATATCCCGTCAGGCTGCCACTGCTGCCCACGACGCGGTGGCACGGGATGATGATGGAGATCGGGTTGTGGCCAACGGCGCCGCCCACGGCCTGGCCGGCGACAGGCCGATTGCCGGTCTGCTCTGCAATCTGCCGCGCGATGGCGCCATAGGTGGTGGTCTGGCCATAAGGAATCTCGCGCAGCGCCTGCCAGACGCATTGCCGAAACGGCGTTCCCTGAGGAGCGAGGTCAAGATCGGCGAGCGCAGGCTTTGCACCGCGAAAGTAGGCGTCAAGCCAATGTTCGACACGTTTGAACTCCGCCCGGTCCGGGGCGGGCGTCAAGGGAGCACGGATCGAGCCTCCATGGTACTTCTGGCCCGCGATCCACAAGCCTGTCAGATGGTGGCCATCACTGGTCAGAAGCAGCGGACCCAGTGGAGAAAGGTAGTCGTGGCTGTACATCATCGCGTTCAGTGAAGAGCATTCCAGAGATTGATTGTGGCGTAACTGCGCCAGGGTTGCCAGGCCTGAGCCAGCTCACGAATCTGGCCGGCTGTGCGTGGCGCCAGCGCCTTCTTCACGCCAAAGTCGGTCGGCATGAAGGCATCCGTCCAGGCCATGGCCCGCATGGCGATGTACTGGGCGGTCCAGGGGCCGATGCCCGGCAGCGTAAGTAATTTTTGAACTTCATCTTCGGCAATGGCGCCGGGCCCGAAGTCCAGCTCGCCGGTGCTAAGCGCGTGGGCCAAGGCCCGGATCGTGCGTGCACGCGTACGAATGATGCCCAGCGGCCCCAGGTGGGTCTCGATGTCGCCATTCAGCTCCAGAATACGCTCGGGTGACGGGAAGGCATGGCTTAAGCCCGGCACGCCTGTTTCCACGGCGATGCCGTAATGGCTGACCATCCTGCTGGCCAGAGTCCGGGCGGCTCCGACGGTGATCTGCTGGCCGAGGACGGCGCGCACCGCCATCTCAAAGGGATCGAAGCTGCCAGGCAGGCGGGTGCCGAGAATTTGCATGGACTCGGCCAGAGTATTCATGCCGGCCAGGCCTTCGTGCACGGGATGAGGGTCGCAGGTCAGGTCAAAGAGGTGACGCACGCGGGCCAGCACAATGGGAAGCACGGGTAACAGGGTCAGCGACACCTCGAGGTCGAGCGCGTGCCGCGCGGGTAAGTGGCGCACGCTTATCCAGCCGGTATGCATGCCGCCGTCGGTGCCGGTAAGCGCCACGGCGCGGGCGTAGCGTTGTGCATCGACGATTTCTATGCCCGGGATGGCGCGCGACGCCAGAAAACCGAGCATGGTCTCCCATCGGTAGGGGGGCGGTAACTCAGCTTGAGCCGGATCTGGCTGGAGGGCTCGGCCCGTTTGCGGCGACGCAGCGCCGTCGGCGCCAGGCGGTAGCGCGCCTGAAAGAGCGCATTGAATCGCCTCAGACTGCCAAAGCCGGCGGCCAGGGCCACGTCCACCACGGCTAGGTGTGAAGATTCAATAGGTTGTATGCATGGTTCATCCGAACCGGATTTGAGAAACTGGAAATCGCCAACCCCCCAGTTCACTCAAGGAGCCCGGCCGGATGAACACCCATAAGCATGCCCGATTGACCTTCCTACGTCGCCTCGAAATGGTCCAGCAATTGATCGCCCATCAAGTTTGTGTGCCTGAAGCGGCCCGCGCCTATGGGGTCACCGCGCCGACTGTGCGCAAATGGCTGGGCCGCTTCCTGGCTCAGGGCCAGGCGGGCTTGGCCGATGCGTCCTCGCGCCCGACGGTCTCGCCCCGAGCGATTGCGCCGGCCAAGGCGCTGGCTATCGTGGAGCTGCGCCGCAAGCGGCTGACCCAAGCGCGCATCGCCCAGGCGCTGGGCGTGTCAGCCAGCACCGTCAGCCGCGTCCTGGCCCGCGCCGGTCTGTCGCACCTGGCCGACCTGGAGCCGGCCGAGCCGGTGGTGCGCTACGAGCATCAGGCCCCCGGCGATCTGCTGCACATCGACATCAAGAAGCTGGGACGTATCCAGCGCCCTGGCCACCGGGTCACGGGCAACCGACGCGATACCGTTGAGGGGGCCGGCTGGGACTTCGTCTTCGTGGCCATCGATGACCACGCCCGCGTGGCCTTCACCGACATCCACCCCGACGAGCGCTTCCCCAGCGCCGTCCAGTTCCTCAAGGACGCAGTGGCCTACTACCAGCGCCTGGGCGTGACCATCCAGCGCTTGCTCACCGACAATGGCTCGGCCTTTCGCAGCCGCGCCTTCGCCGCGCTGTGCCATGAGCTGGGCATCAAGCACCGCTTTACCCGACCTTACCGCCCACAGACCAATGGCAAGGCCGAACGCTTCATCCAGTCGGCCTTGCGTGAGTGGGCTTACGCTCACACCTACCAGAACTCCCAACACCGAGCCGATGCCATGAAATCCTGGCTACACCACTACAACTGGCATCGACCCCACCAAGGCATCGGGCGCGCTGTACCCATCTCCAGACTCAACCTGGACGAATACAACCTATTGACAGTTCACACCTAGGTCGGTATCGGTGAGAAGGTTCTTGGCCAGCAGCAGGCGGCTAGTTTGCAGGTATTGGATCGGGTTGACGCCGAACTCGGCCATAAAGACCCGGCGCAGATGGCGGTCGGTGCAGCCCAGCTCTTGCGCCAACGCACGTACGCTGGCGTGGCGGCCGCCATGATCGTCCATCAACCTGGCCGCGCGCCGCGCCAGCGATGTGCGGGCGTCCATAGGCGAGTGGCCGGGCGCCAGTTCCGGGCGGCACAACAGGCAGGGGCGAAAGCCGGCTTGTTCGGCTGCGGCGGCGGTATGGTGAAAACTGCAGTTTTCCAGTTTTGGCACGCGCACCGGGCAAACGGGCCGGCAGTAAATGCCGGTGGAAGACACGCCGACGAAGAAGCGTCCATCGAACCGCGCATCTTTCGCTTTCAGTGCGCTGTAGCACGCTTGGCGTGCGTCACCGGTCATTGGCTGGGTATCCATGTCATCCACTCTAAACCCTGCCGCCGCAGGTTTCTCGCCATTTTCGGACCTCATAGCGTGCCAGGGTGTCAGCTTCCGCGTTTCAAACCCGCCACATGCGCAATCACCATATCGCGCATGGCGCGCGCGGGCAGCGCAAGCAGTTTGTTTTTGTGAGTGAGGATGAAGACCTCGCGCTTGAAGCTGCTGTCTTCAATCGGGACGATGGCCAGCGACGGCCGGCGGAATTGATAGAGCGTCAGCGAAGGAACGATAGTCAGGCCGACGCCGCTTTCGACCATGGCGCTGGCCGTGGCCAGATGCTCGACCTCCAGCACGGTGTTGAGCGGGTAGGGGCTGAACGCGGCGTCCACATGCTGGCGCACGCTGCTGTGGCTGACGAAGTTGACGATGGGATATTGCACTATCTGCTCCAGCGTGACGCGTTTGCGCTGCCGGGCCAGCGGATGATCGGGCGGGCAGACCAGATGGAGCTGGTCCTGCCATAGCAACTGGCGTTCGAGCTTGGCGGTATGGCGATCTTCCGTGGCGATGGCGAAGTCGATGTCCCCGGCGGCCAAAAGCTCCACACAATTCTGCGACATCCCATCGCGCAGCACTGTGGTCACGCCGGGGTATTGGGTACGGAACTGGCGAAATACCGGCGGCAGCCAACTGGCGGCCACCGAGGGCAGGGCGGCAACCTGAACCGAGCCGATGCGGCCAGCGGCATAGTCCTGCAGGTGTTGGAGGGCTGTCGTGGTTTCGTTGAGCGAGCGGCGGGCAAAGGATTCGAATAGCTTGCCAAACGGCGAAAGCTCGATATTGCGTGTATTGCGCACAAAAAGCTGCGCATCGAGTTCTTCCTCCAGCGACTTGATCAGGGCGCTGAAAGCCGGCTGCGACAGCCCGATCTCGGTTGCGGCACGGGTGAAGTTCTGCTGGTCGGCGGCGCTGACAAAGGCGCGCAACTGGCGCGTGGAGACGTTCATCTATTGATTTGAATATTGGATTAGTTGTTTTGAAATTTCGATTTTACTTCTGAGTTGGCGCCGCCCACAATTCGCCCATTCCAACAATGCAAAGAGACAATGGTGACGCCGCTCTGGATTGGTTGTGGGGCCGGATTTTCGGGGGACCGCCTGGACGCGGCCTTGCCCGTGGTGCGCACCTTGGCCCGGCGGCCAGGCCGGCGCGTCCTGATTCTGGAAACCCTGGCCGAACGGACCCTGGCGTTGGCACAACTGGCGCGCCGCGAGAATCCGCAGGCCGGTTATGAGCCGTTGCTCGAACCCTTGCTGCGCCCGGTGCTGGAGCTCTGCCTGACCGAGCGCATCGCCATTGTCAGTAACTTCGGCGCGGCCAATCCCTCGGGGGCGGCGCAACACATCCTGCGGTTGGCCAAGGCCATGAACCTGCGCGCGCCCAAAGTCGCCATCGTGCATGGCGACGATCTGCTGGCGCGGGCAGACGCTCAGACGCTGATCGCGCAGGCCGGGTTGGCCCGCCCGGCAGCCCTGGTCAGTGCCAACGTGTATCTTGGCGCCGAAGCCATCGCGGCGGCCTTGCTCGACGGCGCCGATATCGTGGTGACGGGTCGCGTGGCGGACCCGTCGCTGGTTTGCGGACCCGCGCTGGCCCATTACGGGTGGTCGCCGCAGGATTGGGATCGACTTGGGCCTGCGACGATGGCCGGACACCTGCTTGAGTGCGGCTCGCAGGTGACGGGAGGCTATTTTGCCGACCCGGGTTTCAAGGATGTACCCGATTTGTGGAATCTGGGTTTTCCTGTCGCCGAGATCCTGCCCGACGGGCACTGCATCGTGGGCAAGGCCGACGATACGGGCGGAATCGTCGACCGCCGCACGGTCACTGAGCAATTGCTCTACGAATTGCACGATCCGGCCGCTTACCTGACTCCGGACGTGACGGCAGATATCAGCGTGGCGACGCTCACCGACCTGGGGGCAGATCGTGTCGCGCTGGCAGGGGTGCGGGGCCATCGTCGTCCTGACACCTTGAAAGTCCGCGCTTTCTATGAAGGGGGATGGCTGGGCGAGGCCGAGATTTCTTATGGCGGCCCGCGCGCCGAAACGCGCGCGCGGCTGGCCGCCGACGTCATCCGGCGCCGCCTGGGTGGCGAGTTGCGGGTCGACCTCATCGGAGTGCAGAGCCTGCTGGCCGATGATGAGGGACGTTTCATGAGTGTCCTGGCCGATGGCGGCGCGCGTGATGTACGCCTGCGCGTGGCGGGCAAATACTCCGCACGCGAGGAAGCCGACACCCTGGCACGCGAAGTCAACGCCTTGTATTGCTGCTGCCCGGCCGGCGGAGGCGGAGTTCGCAGCGCGGTGCGCCGGCGCCTGGAAACGCGCTCGGCCTATATCGACCGCAATCTGGTCAACGCAACCCACGAGGTGCTGGCATGACGAACGGCAGGCGCGTTCACCTCTTTGAAGTGGCGCATGGGCGTACGGGCGACAAAGGCAATCGCTCCAACATCAGCGTCATTGCCTATGACCCGGCACTTTACGACAGCCTGGTGGATCAGGTAACCGAAGAAGCGGTCAGACGTGTATTCGCGCATCGGCGGCCTGGCGCCATCCGCCGCTATCTGTTGCCGCAATTGGCGGCCATGAATTTCGTCATCGACGACGTGTTGGACGGAGGAGTGAATGACTCGCTCAATCTGGATTCGCACGGTAAGTCGCTGGCGGGGTATCTGCTGGACCTGGAGATCGACCTGCCCGGCGCTGCGCCGGGCTGACACTCACTGCCCACAACAAGCCGCTACGTACGGCTTACCCATCCATCGGAGGAGACATATGAAGACAGTCAAGCATTGGTTGGTGGCGGCAAGCGCCATCGTGGCCTGCACCGCCCACGCCGAGAACATCAAGATCGCCTATAACGGCGATATTTCGGGCTCGCCTTCAGCGGAATCAGGCCAGATCGGCGTGATGGGGATCGCCGCCGCTGTCGAGGACATCAACAAGCGCGGCGGTGTATTGGGCCGCAAGCTTGAATTTCTGGTGCGTGATGATCTGGGCCAGCCGCCCAAGTCCATCCAGAACATGACCGATCTGATCGACCGCGAGAAAGTGGCCGTCGTCTTCGGGCCGACCAATTCCGGCAATGCCCTGGCCTGGAAGCATATCGCCAACCAGAAAAAGATGCCGGTCCTGGTCTCCAGCGCCTCAAGTACGGCGATCACCGAGCCGGCGGGCAACAATCCCAACTATCTGTTCCGCATTTCGATGGTGGACCGCGACCAGGCAGCCGCCCTGATCGCCTATGCCGCCAAAAGCCCTCAAGCAAAAAAAAATCGGGTTTTTTGTCGAGACTACGGGCTACGGGCAAGCGGGTCTGAAGGATATGGAGCAGATCGCGGCACTGCACGGCATCAAGCCGGTGGTGATCGAAAAGTTTGACGCGCGCGACACGGACATGACCTCGCAGTTGGGCAAGGCCAAAGCCGCCGGCGTAGATACCTTGGTGGTGTGGGCGCAGGCCGCGCCGCTGGGGCATCTGGTGCGCAGCATGGAGAAGATCGATTACATGCCCCGCGTACTGACGACCTGGGCGGCGTCGTTCAGCGGTTTTCCGCAGGTTGCCGGCAATAAATTGATGGAATGGCCGGTGTTTCTCACCACGTCCAGCCAGGCCAAGTCACCGGCAGCGAAGTCCTTGCTCGAGCGTATCGGTCCGAAGTTGGCCAACCCGTCGATGTTCTGGGCCGCCAGCCAGGCATACGACACGGTGCTGGTCTGGGCGGCGGCGGCCGAGCAGGCCAAGAGCCTGGATGGCGCGGCCGTGCGAGCGGCCATGGAGGATCTGCAGCAGCCCGTCGATGGTCTGGTCAAGCAATACCAGAAACCTTTTACGGCCACCAATCACGAGGGCCTGCAGGCGCAGGACTACCATTGGTCGCGCTGGCAGGGCGGCAGTGTCGTGGACTTTGCGGATCCGGTGCTCGACGCCATGACCGCCGCCGACTTCAAGAAGTAAGGATCCGGGCATGTCGACGACCCTACTTCAGGCCTTGATCGGCGGGTTGACCATGGGCGGCATCTACGCATTGATCGCCCTGGGTTTCAGCCTGACCTACACGACCACGCGCACATTGAATTTCGCGCAAGGCGACTTCGTGTCCGTGGGCGCTTTCGTGGGCCTGGCTGCGGTCGGCCTGGTGGCCAGCGCGCTGGCCATCGATCCGGCCACCTCGCCGTGGGCCTATGTGCTTGCGGTGCTGGCTGCCTTTCCTAACGGCCTGTTCGGCAAGACACTGGTGGAAAAAGTATGAGCGTCGCACAAACTCAGGCGCCGCCCGCAGCCGGCCCGCGCATGCCGCCTTTCGCCGCGGTGGCGACGACGGCGCTTCTGGCCGTCCTGGCCATGGTGCTGACCAATGATTTCTATCTGCGCATTCTGTTCATGTGTGGCGTCTATTACCTGTGCGCCGCAGGCATGAATGTGCTGGCCGGATATGCCGGGCAGAAGTCGCTCGGCCAGGCAGGCTTGTTTGCTGCGGGCGCGTACGCCGCGGCTTTGCTTACCACGCGTTGGGGTTGGCATCCGGCCTGGGCGCTGTTGGCCGCGCCGCTGGCGGCCGCGCTGGTGGGGTTGTTGATTGCCTTGCCATCGCTACGCGTCAAGGGACCGAGCCTGGCATTGGTGACCCTGGCCTTTGGCATCGTCGTTGAAAAACTCGTGACAGAGTGGACCGATGTGTTTGGTGGTGCCCAGGGTATTTATGGCATCGCGCCGCTGGCCTGGGCCGATGCACCGTTTAGCCTGCAGCAGTGGGTGTGGCTGGTGCTCGGTCTGAGCCTTTTGGTTCACCTTGTGCTCAAACGGGTGTTGCAAGGCAGGTTCGGTCGGGCATTGTTGTCCTTGCAGTTTGATGAGATTGCAGCGGCCTGTTCTGGTATTGCGGTATATCGTTACAAGACGCTGGCGTTCATGGTGGCCGCGGCCTTGTGCGGTCTGGCCGGGGCGTTGGTGGCGCAGCAGAACCAATACTTCAATTCTGACTTCATCACATTTCATCTGTCGGTGTTCATCTTGCTGCTGGTCTTGCTCGGTGGCGCCGGTACGATCTATGGCCCTTTGGCCGGCGCCGTCGTATTGACGCTGGCTGAGGTATTCCTGGCTCAGAGGCCATTTGCGCAGCATTTCATCTATGGTGCGATGCTCTTGTTCGCGTTGTATCTCATGCCGCGGGGCATTGTTGGCCTGTTCGACAGACGGCGCACACCAGCGGCCGGACCGACGGGCGTGCAGACCTGCGAGCCAGCGTTGCCGCATCGGCATGTGGCCGCGGACGTGCCGTTGTTGCAGCTCAAAGGCATATGCAAGAACTTTGGCGGCGTGATGACGGCGCAGAACATCGATCTGGTCTTGCAGCCCAGGCACATTCATGCGCTGATCGGGCCCAACGGGGCGGGCAAGAGCACCTTGATCAACATCCTGACCGGCGTGATCGCGCCGAGCGCAGGCACGCTGATGCTGCAAGGCCGCGACATGACGCATGCGGGTGCGCACAAACTGGCCGCCGCCGGGGTGGCGCGCACGTTTCAGAACCTGCGTCTTTTTGGCGTGTTGTCCGTGCTGGATAACGTGCTCGTTGGTGCGCACACCCGTCTGGAGCAGGGCGTTTCGGAAGCCCAGGCACGGCAGGAAGCACTGGATGTCCTGGCATTTACGGGCTTGTCCGGTTACGCGCAGGCCGTGGCCGGCAGTCTGCCCTATGGCGTGCAGCGCAGAGTCGAACTGGCGCGCGCCCTGGCCAGCCGTCCCGCGCTGTTGTTGCTGGATGAGCCCGCCGCCGGTCTTAACCCCCAGGAGACGCGCGAGCTGGGTCAACTGGTGCGCCGCATTGGCGCCCTTGGCGTGGCGGTGCTCTTGGTCGAGCATGATATGAGTCTGGTGATGAATATTTCGGATCACATCGTGGTGCTCGATCGCGGCATCGTCATCGCCGAGGGTAATCCCCGGCAGATTCAGCACGATCCGCGCGTCATCGAAGCCTATCTGGGCACCGATACGGGATGGGAGGACTGATGCTGGCTATCGAGGATATGGCGATCTCCTATGGGCCCATGCGTGCCTTGCGCGGGGTATCCATGCATATCGGGCAGGGCGAGATCGTGGCTTTGCTAGGCGCCAATGGCGCGGGCAAGAGCAGCCTGCTGCGCGGCATCATGGGTTTGATGCCGGCGGCGGGCGCGTTGCGTTTTGAGGGCCGAGATCTGTGCGGCCTGTCTACACCCGAACGGGTCATGGCCGGACTGGCCATGGCGCCTGAAGGCCGGCAGGTGTTTACGGATCAGACCGTGCACGAGAACCTGCTGCTTGGCGGCTATCTGATACGTCACGACCGGCCCCGCCTGGCCCGGCAGATTGAAGGCTATTTCGAGATGTTCCCCCGGCTCAGAGAGCGCCGTGAACAGGTGGCAGGCACGCTCAGCGGTGGCGAGCAGCAGATGCTGGCCATTGCGCGGGCGCTGATGTCCAACCCGTGCCTGTTGATTCTCGACGAACCGTCGTTGGGGCTGGCACCCCTGGTGACGGCCGACATTTTTCGAGGCCTCAAACGCCTGCGCGATGCGGGCATGACAATACTGCTGGTTGAGCAGATGGCCAATCAGGCGCTGGCTATTGCCGATCCGGCCTATGTGCTCGAAGGCGGAACGATGACGCTGCAGGGTCTGGCTGCTGACTTGCGCCGCGACCCGCGCATACGCGAGGCCTATCTGGGCGGCGAGTTCGCGCCCGAGGCCGTCCATTGACTTCATTGAATAAGGAATTGCCATGACGCTGGCTCAATATGGTTGCTTTATCGACGGCGTATGGGGGGCTGCCGGTTCGGGCGAAATGCTCGATGTGCTGGACCCGGCCACCGGAGAACCGATCGCTCGGATTGCACGCGGCCAGGCCGGGGAGGTCGACGCCGCGGTGCAGAGCGCGCGGCGCGCCTTGCGCGGTTGGGCGGAGTGCCCGCCTGTGCAGCGCGCCCGCATATTGGCCGAGATTGCCCGGCGCATCACTCTGGAGCAGGACCATCTGGCCCGTTTGGAATGCCAGGACACGGGTAAGCCGCTCAAACAGGCACAGGCCGATGCCGTGGCCGCCGCCCGGTTTTTGAATACTACGCGGGGGTGGCAGACAAGGTGCTCGGAACCTCGATCCCCTTGGGGGCGGAGTATTTTGATTTCACCGTGCGCGAACCCATGGGGGTGACCGCGCAGATCGTGCCCTGGAACTATCCCTTGCAGATCGCCTCGCGCGGCCTGGCGCCGGCCTTGGCGACCGGCAATACGGTGGTGATGAAGCCAGCCGAGCTGGCCTGCCTGAGCGTGCTGGAACTCACGCGCATCTGCCACGAGGCAGGCCTGCCCGCTGGTGTTCTCAACGTCGTGACCGGCTTGGGCCATGAGTCGGGAGCCGCCCTGGCCGCGCATCCTGGCGTCGGGCTGGTGGTCTTTACCGGTTCGGTTGCGACCGGCAAAGGGGTGATGAAGGCAGCCGCCGAGAATATTGTGCCCGTGCTGTTGGAGCTGGGAGGCAAGTCGCCTAATATCGTGCTGGACGATGCCGATCTGGACATGGCTGCGCCGCTGCTGCTGAAAGCCGCCTTTCCGCACGCGGGTCAGACGTGCTCGGCGGGCACGCGCATTCTCGTGCAGCGCGGCGCACACGCGGCCCTGCGCGAACGCTTGACGGCGTTGGTCGGCCAACTGCGGGTCGGGCCCGGGTTAAGCGACCCCGACATCGGGGCGCTGGTCAGCCGCGATCAGCAACGCAAAGTGCAGGGCTACATCGAGATCGGCCGTCGGGAGGGGGTGGACGTCATTGCGGGCGGGCAGCCGGTTGCCGGCGCCGACCTCGACGCCGGCAACTTCGTGATGCCGACATTGCTCGATGGTGCCCACGCGCAGATGCGGGTGCACCAGGAAGAGATCTTCGGGCCCGTGCTGACGCTGCTGCCTTTCGATGATATCGACGAGGCGGTCGATATTGCCAATGGCACGGAGTACGGATTGGTCGCAGGCATCTGGGGGCGCGATGTCAGCCGCACGCACCGCCTGGCGCAACGGGTGCAGGCCGGACAGGTCTTCGTCAATTGCTATGGCGCCGGTGGCGGGGTGGAACTGCCCTTTGGCGGCTACCGTAAGTCCGGCTTCGGGCGTGAAAAGGGCCTGGACGCGTTACTGTCATACACCCAGGTCAAGAACATCTGCATCCGAATCTAGGTCTCTGTCATGTACACAGTCTCGAGTTTTTCCTGCCCGACCCGTTTGGTTTTTGGCGTGAACGCCCATCAGCAACTGCCGGCCATCGTGGCTGGCGCAGGCGCGCAACGGGTGTTCCTGGTCGTGGATCCGGCGCTGGCGCAGGCAGACATCACGCGAGCCATCATGGCCAGCCTGAACGAGCGGCAGTTGTCGCTGGCAGTGTTCGCCGAGGTCGAACCCGACCCCAGTGACACCACGGTGCACGCTGCCTACGATCTGTGCCGCGCCCGGCAAAGCCAGGCCATCATCGCCATTGGCGGGGGCAGTACCATCGATGTTGCCAAGTCGGTGGCGATTCTGATGACCAACGGCGGACGCATTGCCGATTACGAAGGCATAGAGAAGTTCAGCATCCCGCCCATGCCGCTGTACGCGGTGCCGACCACCGCGGGGACGGGCTCCGAGGTTTCCGGCGCCTGCGTGGTCACGGATACGGCGCGCAACGTCAAGATGGCCATCCGGCATGCGGCCTTCAGTCCTGCCCAGGTGGCTATCCTCGATCCGCTGGCCGTCAGTTCCATGCCTGCGCATGTGGCCGCTCATGCGGGTATCGATGCCTTTGTGCATGCATTCGAATCGTACTTGTCCAAGTTGGCCAATCCTTTTTCGGATGCCGTGAATCTGCACGCCATGAAGCTGATCGTCGGCAGTATCCGCCAGTTCGTGGCCAATCGGCGCAATACGGCCGCAGCCATGGACATGTTGTGCGGATCCTCGATGGCGGCGATGTCCTTTGGCGTCACGGGCCTGGGCAACGTGCACTGCATGGCCATGCCCTTGGGGGCGCTGTTCCATATACCGCACGGTTTGGCCAACGCCTTGTGTCTGCCGACAGTGGCCGAGTTCAATCTGATGGCCAACCCGGCGCGTTATGCCGATGTGGCGGCCATCTTCGGCCTGGACTGCCGCGGCGTGCCGCCGTTGGCGGCCGCGAGGCTGGCGGTGGGTGCGATACGTGAGCTATGTGCGGATCTGGGCGTGCCTGTGCGGTTGCGCGATGCAGGGGTGGCGGAGGATGCGCTCGACGAACTGGCGCGGCGCAGCTATGCGGCGGATTACAACCGCTGGAATCCGCGCCACACGACCGAGGCGGATTTCCGCGGCCTGTTCCGTCGCGCGTTCTGACGCCTACGCGCAGGCTTCGGTTCTGGCCAGCACGATCTCGATGTTCGCGGCTTGCCCGAGAGTGCGAAGGTCTGCCAGGATGATCCGTCGCCGGGCCTGCGCCGCCGTGGCGCGTGCCACGGCGGCGCGATAGCAGTAGACCGACGCGACGGCGTCGCAGCTCGCGGCCCGCCAAGCATTTGGCGGGCCGCCGACCAGCCAGACCTGCGTGGCCGGGCGCGAAACCCATGCGGCGGGCAAGCCAGCATGAGTTGCTGCGGCCAGGCGCGTAAAAGCGCGGGGCGTCATGGTGGTCGGGGCCGAGGCGGGGAAAAGCGGGCAGAAAATCGGGGATCGCGCTGCGGCAGCCGCTGCAACGCAGCCCTGCACGCGCCTGGAGCGTTGGGCACGGGTCGCCGCCATGGCTTAACATGGAGGCAGGCTAGGCTGCCTCGGCGCCGGCCGTCTTCCGTTTTTTGGTAGCACCCGTTATATGTCCATTTCTCCAGGCATCGTCGACGACCTTGCCGCAGCGTCTCCTGAACTTTCTCCCGCCCAAACCCGCCGAGCCCTCTTTGCCTTGGGGGTGGGCGGCTTTGGCATCGGCACCGGCGAATTCGTCATCATGGGCCTGCTGCCCGACGCCGCCAGCGATCTGGGAGTGTCCATTCCCCAGGCAGGCCACCTCATCAGCATCTACGCCTTGGGCGTCGTCATAGGAGCGCCACTGCTTGCAGTGCTGGGGGCGCGCTGGCCACGGCGCAGCTTTCTGATCGGTTTGATGCTGGTGTTCGCCTTGGGTAATTTTGTCAGCGCCGCAGCCCCGGGCTTTGCCTCCATGGCGACCGCGCGTTTTTTCACCGGTTTTCCGCATGGCACGTTTTTTGGCGTTGCCGCGTTGGTCGCAGCCGGTCTGGTGCCGATCTATAAACGAACGCAGGCCGTCGCCATGGTGTTGCTGGGCCTGACCATCGCCACGTTGGTGGGCGTGCCCATCGCCGCGGCCATCGGGCAGTGGCTGGGGTGGCGATCGGCGTTTGCCATCGTGGGCGCCATCGGCCTGCTGACGGCCTTGCTGGTCTGGCGCTGGGTGCCATACATGCCGGGTAACAAGGCCGCCAGCCCCTTGCGTGAGCTGGATGCGTTGCGCCGCAAACAGGTCATTCTGACCCTGGCCATCGGCGCGATCGGTTCAGGCGGGATCTTCTCTGTCTTCAGCTACATCAAACGGACCATGATCGAGGTCGCGCACATGCCAGAGGCCTGGGTGCCGGCCGTGCTGGCGCTGTTCGGGGTGGGCATGGTCAGCGGCAATTTGCTCGGCTCGCGTTTTGCCGACCGCAATATTGAACTGACCATCCGGTATGTACTGATCTGGGCAGCTATCGTACTGACGGCTTTTTTCCTGACCTCGCACAGCGCGATCCTGGGTTCGATCAATGTGTTGCTCATCGGCACCATCGTGGCGCTCGGCTCGACCTTGCAGACGCGGCTGATGGACGTGGCCGGCGATGCGCAGACGCTGGCCGCGGCGCTGAATCATTCGGCGTTCAATGTGGCCAACGCGCTGGGCGCCTGGCTTGGCGGCGTGAGTATCGACGCCGGGCTGGGCTGGTCGTCGACCGGGTGGGTGGGCGGCCTGCTCGCCCTTGCAGGTCTGGCCACCCATTACTGGGCCCTGGCCGATATGCGCAAACGTGCTCGCTGAACCGCGCTGGCCTGGGTCAGCGCGGCGCGCGCGAGCCGGGGGCTCGCGCGCAGTAAGCAAGATGATCAGGCCAGGGCAGCCTCGTAGCGGCGCTGCACTTCGGGCCAGTTGACGACCTCGTAGAACGCCGCGATGTAGTCCGGACGGCGGTTCTGGTACTTCAGGTAGTAGGCATGCTCCCAGACATCCAGACCCAGGATGGGGGTATAGCCTTCCATCAGGGGGCTGTCCTGATTGGCGCTGCTTTGCACCACCAATTTCTTGTCCGGCCCCACGCTCAACCAGGCCCAACCGCTACCGAAGCGCGTCAGTGCCGCCTTGGTGAACTGTTCTTTGAAGCTATCCAGTCCTCCCAGGTCGGCATCGATCGCGGCGGCCAGACGGCCTTGCGGCTTTCCGCCGCCCTTGGGCGACATCACTTCCCAGAACAGGCTGTGATTGGCATGGCCGCCACCGTTGTTGCGTACAGCGGCGCGGACGTCCTGGGGCAGTGTTTCGATGCCAGCGACCAGTTCTTCGATGGGAGGAAAGGGCAGCCCCTTGGCCTGCAGGGCGGCATTCAGGTTGTTGATATACGTCTGGTGATGTCGCGTGTAGTGGATTTCCATGGTCTGCGCATCGATATGCGGTTCGAGCGCGTCGTAGGCATAGGGCAGGCTAGGCAGGGTGTAAGCCATCTCGATCTCCTTCTTGTCCGGGGATACTCGGGGCGCCGACATGGCGCACCGGACAGGAGACGGCGGTGTGAGCGGGCATGGTGAGCGATCCTAGGCAGAAGAGGCGAATGGTAGGGAGTTTTACGGCCAGGGCGAAGTAAGTCCTTGCCGCGGACAGGGCTTTTGGCCACCTTCGGCGCTATCGGTATGGCTGCGCCGCGTCGAGGCCCATCTCTGCAATGTAGCGCGCTGGCGGCTTGCCCAGGGACTTTTTGAACATGGAAATAAAGGCCGTGACCGAGTCGTAGCCTAGCGCGCCGGCGACCTGTTGCACACGGTGGCCGCTAGCCAACAGGCGCAGTGCTTCGATCAGATGGATCTGCTGACGCCACCGACCAAAGCTCAAACCGGTCTCGGCCTGCACCAGCCGCGCGAGCGAGCGTTCGCTCATCGCGACCCATGCCGCCCATTCTCCCAACGTGCGCCGGTCGGCAGGGTGCTCCGCCAGCCGTCGCGCAATGCGGCGCACGCGAGGCTCCTGGGATACCGCCAGATGCAAGGTCGTCACGGGCATGCGCGTCAACTCTTCCAGCAGCACGGTTGCTTTGCGCTGCTCGGGGCCGTCGCCCGGGTAGTCGGCCGGCAGCCGGGCCATTTCCAGGACAAGCTCACGCACCAGTGCCGTGATTCCCAGTGTGCAGCAGCGTGCCGGCAACGCGGCCGCGCCGGGCTGCACGAAGAGATAGGCCAGCCGAGCGTTGGCGGTGGCCCGAATACTGTGCGGCATCATGCCAGGCACCCAGACCGCGCAGTGCGGCGGAACCATCCACAAGGCATCGGCTACCTCGCAGATGGCGGCGCCTTTCAAGGCCAGTACCAGTTGCCCCTGCTGATGCCTGTGCACGGGGACTTCGCTCTGGATATCGGAGACGTCTACGCGTATTCCGACTGCCGGGCTGCGCAGCGTCTCCATATTCACATCTTGCAGAGCCTGGACCAGCTCTACCGAGCGCGGGGCAAACATGGACATGATTTGGCGGAATTCAGCGATTTAATGTCTATATAGCTTAATTCATGAAGATACCGGACACGCTAGGCTCCTGGTTTACGTAATCAGAGTCTCTTATGTCGAATCGATCCCGCACGGTGTGGCTGGTTGTCGGCCTGTTGCTGGTGGCCGCCAATCTGCGCGCGCCCGTCACGGCCGTGGCGCCGGTCCTGTCCATTCTGCAGGAGCAGTTCCGGCTGTCGGCAGCCCAGGCTGGCCTGCTGACCACCTTGCCCTTGTTGGCGTTCGGGCTGGTGTCGCCGTTTGCCGGCGCGATTGCTCGCGCCCATGGCCTGGAGCGCACGGTGCTGGTCGCGCTGTTGGCGATCGCCGCCGGCGTCCTGCTGCGATCTGCCGGCGCCATCTCGGCCCTTTATGCCGGCACGCTGCTCGCGGGGATGGGCATCGCGTTAGGCAATGTCCTGCTGCCCAGCATCATCAAACGCGACTTTCCAGGGCGAGTCGCGCTGGTGACGTCCGCCTGCGCGCTGACCATGGGGGGCGCAGCGGCAATCGCCTCGGCCAGCGCAGTGCCGCTGACCGGTGTTGGCGGCTGGCCGCTGGCGCTGGCTCTGCTCGGACTGTCGTTCTGGCCTGCGTGGGCGCCCTGTGGGCCTTCTGCCTGGGCGCAGGCTCGGGGGCAGGTTTGATTCTGGCGTTGATGTTCATGGGGCTGCGAGCGGCCACTCCACGCACGGCCGCCGCGTTATCCGGCATGGCACAGTGCTTGGGCTATCTGCTGGTAGCCAGCGGGCCGCTTCTGGCAGGTAAGGCGTATGCATGGTCGCACAGTTGGACCCAGCCTCTGGGTATCGGGGTCGTACTGTGCGTGGCCATGGCAGGTTTCGGGGCGTTGGCCGGGCGGGCGCGCTTGCTCGGCGATGGTGTTTTGCCTTCAGCACAAAAAAGATAATAATAGTCACTCTCAATTGAGAGTGAGGCATCGTGAGTACCGTTGGGCCGGACTGGTCTTTGCCAGCGTCCAGGCCCGCCATGCAGTTGGCGGGCGGGTCGCTGCGTTTTCTGCGTGCCGAACGCATGCCCGAAGCGCTTTCGCCAGGCTGGAAGTTGGTGCTGTTGCTGGAAGGGCGACTGCGCTACCGGGTGGGAGGTGGGCGCGTGACAACGGTGTGCGGCCCGGCCGTGCATCACAGTCTGTGTCGCGAGCCCTGGTCCATGGAGCATGAGTTCGACAGCCAATCTCAGCTGCGCTTTGTATCTGTGCGCTTGCCCCTTGATGCGTTGGCGTGCAGTTGCGGCCTCGATGGCGATGAGCTGGCGTATCGTCTCGGGGCGGGGACTGATGCCTATGCCGAATCTAATCGGGCTGCCCCTCCTGGTCTGATGGCGCTGGCGCGCCAGATGCTGGATTGTCCGGTACCCGATGCGCTGCGAGAACTTTATCTCTCCGCCAAGGCGAGTGAACTGGCCGCGTTATCCCTGGCGGCCTTGCTGCCGCGCCCGGCGTCCAGCGGCCTTTCTCCTGCCGACTGCGAGCGCTTGCATCAGGCGCGCGATCAGCTGTTGGCCCATCTGCAGCAACCGCCCAGCCTGCCCGCGCTGGCTGCGGCCGTCGGCATTAACGTCAACAAGCTCACCAGCGGATTTCGACGCTTGTTCGGACAGAGCGTGTACGCCTTTGTGCGGCAGGCGCGTATGGCGCAGGCGCATGCGCTGTTGGCCGAGGGCCGGCTGACGGTCAGCCAGGCCGCGTATGCGTGTGGTTATACCGATTCGCATTTCAGCAAGGTTTTCCATCTCCATTACGGGGTCTTGCCGCGCGACGTGGCACGGTAAGTAAAGTCTTCCGCGATCGGCATTAAAACTTCCGCAATCGCCATTCATGCCGGAGTCATCTTTCTAGAATCTCGTGAGAATTATTCTCATTGACTGGAAAGAGGAACGGTCGTGTCAAACAGCAAGGAAAAGCCCGGCTTGCGGCAAGCCGCAGCCTGCCTGGCAAGTGCCATGGCGCTACCCGTGGCGGCGCAGGATGTGGTGCTGATGCAGGCGGTGAGCGTGAATGCGCCGAGCGCCCAGACGGTTTCGCTGGGCAAGCAGTCGCTTACGTTGCAGGAAATCCCCCAATCGGTATCGGTGATCGGGCAGGATCAGATGCGCGAGCAGAACTTGCAGACCTTGGACGAGGTCATGCAGCACGCCACCGGCATCACGGTGCAGCCGTATCAATTGCTCACCACAGCCTATTACGCGCACGGTTTCAAAGTGGACTCCTTCGAGCAAGACGGTGTACCCGTATTGATGGGCAATACCGCGGCCTCGCCGCAAGATATGGCTGTCTATGAGCGGGTGGAAATTCTGCGTGGCGCCAATGGCCTGATGCACGGCTCGGGGAATCTGGCAGCGACGGTCAACCTGGTGCGCAAGCGTGCGCAGCGCGAGTTTGCCTTCAATGGCAGTCTGCAGGCCGGAAGCTGGGATCATTACCGTGCCGAGGCCGATATCGGCGGGCCCTTGAACGACGCGGGCAACGTCCGCGGGCGGATGGTGGCCGCCTATGAAGACCGCGGTTATTTCTTTGATGTGGCGGACCAGCAGTCGACGCTCTTTTATGGCGTGGGCGAGATCGACCTGGGTGCGGCGACGGTGTTGACGGCGGGGGTGCAGTACCAGCACATTCGTTCGACGACGAATATGGCCGGTGTGCCACGATACAGCGACGGCGGCGATATCGGCTTGTCGCGGTCGACCTTTCTGGACGTCGACTGGGATCGCTTCAACTGGGATACCACTCGCTGGTTTGCCGACGTGGAACATCAGTTTGCGTCGGGATGGCGTGGCAAAGTCAGTCTCAATTACCTGAGGTCAGACAGCCATCTGAAGTACGCGGGGGCTTATGGCGCCATCGACCGCAAGACTGGGCTGGGATCGCGCCTGATGGGCGGGGCGTACAAATTCGACAACAGCCAGACTAGCGTTGATGCCTACTTGTCCGGACCCTTGACCCTCTTCGGGCGAGAGCATGAGGTGGTGTTGGGCGGCAATGTGCAGCGTGTCACGACCGAACAATACACCGCCGCGTTCTCGCCGGCGCTGAATGTGCCTGTCAACGTGTTCGACTGGGACCCGCACAGTGTCGCCGAGCCGGCGACCGGGACGTACCGGTCGCCTGGCGAGACGCGAGTCAAACAACAGGGGGTGTATGCGATGGGGCGGTTCTCGCTTGCGGACCCGCTCACGCTGGTATTGGGCGGGCGCATGAGTTGGTGGAACCAATCCGCGCCTACTGCGGGGCAGCGCATTGACCCGGAATTCACCCCTTATGGCGGCTTGGTGTTCGACCTCGATAGCCGATGGTCTGTTTATGCGAGCTATGCCGAGGTATTTCAGCCGCAAAGCGAGCTCACTCTCGACGGCCAGCCATTGGATCCTATCCGAGGCAGCAGTTACGAAGCCGGTGTCAAGGGCGATCTGGACGGCCTGAATCTGTCCGTGGCGCTGTTTCAGATCGACCAGAAAAATCGTGCTCAGCAGGACCCGCAATGGCCTTGCGTGGGCAACGCCTGCTATTACATTGCGGGTGGCAAAGTGCGCAGCCGCGGCCTGGAGTTGGAAGCCTCCGGCCGCATCCAGCCCAATTGGACCGTGACGGCGGGTTACACCTACAACACCAGCAAGTATCTGGAGGATGCGGTCTCGGCTGGGCAGCCCTTCGCTCGCTTCACGCCCAAACACATTTTGCGCCTGTGGACGCAGTACACGCCCGCGGTTTGGGAGGGGCGTTTGTCGGTGGGCGGTGGCCTGCGCATGCAATCGAATTTTTCCACCGTATCGGCGGGCACGACCCTGAGGCAGGGCGGGTACACGCTGGTGGACGCTCGCTTGGGCTGGCGCGTGAACAAGCATCTGACGGCCTCTGTCAACCTGAACAACCTCTTTGACCGGCGCTACTACCAGAGCTTGTCCAGCACAAGTTGGAACAACCGTTATGGCGAGCCTCGCAATGTCATGCTGACACTGCGTGCCGAGTATTGAAGCGCAGCGCCGTCATGTCCACATTGTTGCGGCCTCCGCAGGTATTCGACAGCTTCGATCATTTTTTCTCGCTCACGGCCGACGGCACGCTGTCGTGCCTGGGCCCTCTGATGCGCTCGGCCCAGGCGCCGGGTTGGCTTGCCGGCCTGAAGACGGCGGCTGACACGGCCAGCGTGCACGGCCACGTCTGGGAGCGCCACACACACGGTGACGAGTTGCTGAGTGTGGTGGCCGATCACGTGGTCGTGCACTGGTGTGATGGGGAGCATACGAGCGGCCAGGAGGATCTTCCCGCAGGCAAAAGCTTGCTGGTGCCACGCGGCCTTTGGCATCGGCTGGAGCTCTTGTGCGCCAGCCAGATTTTTTTTCTCACGCCCGCCCAGGGCGGTGAGCATCGCAAGCAGGAGGTTTGATGTCTTTTATGCAGTCGCGACCGCGTTTGTTCCTGATGATTGGCGCCCTGTATTTGTCGCAAGGCATCCCGTTGGGGCTGGCGATGGAAGCCTTGCCGACGCTATTGCGCCGCGATGGCGCTGCCCTGCAGGCGCTGGCCTGGCTGCCCTGGTGGGGCTGCCCTGGGTGCTCAAGTTTCTTTGGGCATCGCAGGTTGACAACCGGTGGTCGCCTGCGTGGGGGCGGCGGCGCAGTTGGATATTGCCCATGCAGTTGTTGGCGCTTGGCTGCCTGCTGATTCTGGCCATGGTCGGGACGGACGATGCCGCCTTGGGGATACTGCTTTTGGGCTTGGCCTCCCTGGCCAGTGCGACACAGGATATCGCCACTGATGGTTTGACCGCCGAGCATTTCAGCAGCGACGATCTTGCCCGGGCTAACGCAATACAGGTGGGCGGCACCATGGTGGGGTTTTTCCTGGGCGGACCTGGATGCCTCACGCTGGGAGCCTATGTGGGCTCGCGTGGTGCGGTGCTTGGTCTGGCCGGCCTGGTGGGCTTCAGCCTGTTGATGGTCAGCCTCTGGCGTGAGCCGCCCGTCAAGCTCGCACGGCAGGATCGTGCCTGCCTGCGTGGTTTTCTGAGGCGCCCGGGTGCATGGCCGCTGGTGTGGGCGGCCGGCTTGTCCGCCATGGCCGTGGCCGCGCCCTATGGGCTGGCCAAGCTCATGCTGGTCGATGCCGGTTGGGCGCCCGAGGCGATCGGGCGCCTGGGTCTGGCCGGCGGAGCAGTCACGTTGTTGCTGGGTTGTGGCGGGGGCGCATGGCTGGCTGAGCGTATAGGGCCGCGCAACGCGTTAGGCCTGGGATTGTTGGCCAGCGCGGCGGCTGCCACCGCGTGGATCGCCCTGGCAGCCGGCGAGCCGGGGCCTCTGGGAGCCTTCCTGGCGCAAGCCTTGGCTTCTTTCGGTGCCGGCGCCGCGTCGGTCGGGTTGATGACGCTGGCCATGCGCTTTGCGCAAGACGGCCGGCAGGCCGGCACGGATATGACGGCAGTGCAAAGCGCACGTGATCTGGGCGAAGTCATGGCGTCTGCCGGCATGACCGCCTTGGCCGCACAGTTGGGCTATTCGGTGAGCTTTGGGGTCAGCCTGGGCGGGGCCCTGTTGGTACTCATTCTTCTGCTGCTGACGTTCACCCCGGGGCGGGCCAAGCCCGTGGCATAGCGGGCCTGGCTGCGCGGTTCAGCAGCGCTGCGCGGACGGGGCGCGGCGCGAACGCAGCATGTGCGAGAGCACCAGCAGCAGTCCGGCCCCGGCGATCAGGGCTCCGGCAAGCGGCACGGCGGAGTAACCCATGCCCGCCGATAGGGCCGCGCCGCCGGCGGCCGCGCCCAGGGCATTGCCCAGATTGAAGGCGCCCACATTGACCGAGGATGCCAGTCCAGGCGCTTCGGCCGCGGCGCGCATGACGCGCATCTGCAACGGAGGCACCACGGCAAAGGTGGCAATGCCCCAGATCAGCAATGCCATGGCTACGCCGGTGTGGCTTTGCGCCAGCCAGGGGAATGCCAGCATGACCACGATCAAGAGTGAAAGAAATACGACGAGACTGCCGTCCAGGGAGCGGTCAGCCAGCCGGCCGCCGGCGATATTGCCCACCGAAAAGCCCACACCGATCAGCACCAGCATTGCGGTGATGAAGGCCGGCGAAGCGCCGGTCAGCGCCGCCAGGGTCGGTGCGATATAGGTGTACAACGTGAACATCGCGCCGGCTCCCAGGACCGTGGTGGCCAACGCTGCCAGGACGGCAGGCCGGGTCAGTACAGCAATCTCGGCCCCGATGTTCAGGCGGCTGCCGCCTTGACCGGCCGGCAAGGCCACGCGCAGTCCAAGCATGGCGATCAAACCCAACCCGGCTGTTGCCGCGAAAGACAGGCGCCACCCCAGAGTCTGGCCCAGCCAGGTCGCCGCCGGTACCCCGCCGATGTTGGCGATGGTAAGGCCCATGAACATGGCCGCGACAGCGCTGGCTTGCCGGTGCCGGGGCACCAGGCTGGCGGCCACGAGCGAGCCCAGGCCGAAGAACGCGCCGTGGTTAAGGCTGGTGACCAACCGGGCCAGCAGCAGCGTGAGGTAGTCGGGCGCCATTGCAGAGAGCACATTGCCCAGGGTGAAGATGGCCATCAGTGTCATCAAGGCTTTGCGCCGCGGCCAATGCGCCAGAGCCAGCGTCATGACGGGCGCTCCGACCAGCACGCCAACCGCATAGGCACTGACCAGCATGCCGGCTTTGGGGATGGATACATCTACGCCTTCGGCAATGACGGGCAACAGGCCCATGGGGCCGAATTCTGTGGTGCCGATTCCAAAGGCGCCGACGGCCAGCGCCAGTAGTGGAAGAGTGGCCTTGGTGCCGGATTGCTCCGCCGGCAAGGGGGTGTTCATCAACGTACTTCCGGTTTGAATAAACGAAGGCTGCAGTTTGCCGTCTTTACTTTTGCAGAAAAAGACGGTTATAAGCGAAAGACTTTGATAAAAAATCAACAAATGAAAATTACGCTGGAAGAAATCCAGGTATTTCTGGCCGTGGTCGACAGTGGTTCGCTCACGTCGGCGGCGCAACAGCTGGGACAGACCGTCTCGGGCGCCAGCCGGGCCCTGGGCCGCCTCGAGGAAAAACTGCAGACCACACTTTTGCACCGCACGATCCGACGTATCGAGCTAACCGAAGAAGGGCGGGCGTTCATGGCGCAGGCGCGCGCCATTATCGGCGCGGTCGAGGCAGCGGAGGAGGGAATGGCCGTCCGGCGCGGGCAGCCCTCGGGACGCCTTCGGGTGGACGCCGCCACACCCTTCATGCTGCATGTGATCGTGCCGCTGATAAAGGGTTACCGGCAACGCTATCCGCAAGTCGAACTGGAATTAAACAGCAGCGAAGGCTATATCGATCTGCTGGAGCACCGCACGGATGTGGCCATACGCATAGGCCGCCTCAAGGACTCCACGCTGCACAGTCGGGCCATCGGCAGTGGCAGGCTGCGTATTCTGGCCAGCCCCGACTATCTTGCTCGCCATGGCACACCGCGCTCACCGGATGACCTGGCTATCGGCCACAGCTTGCTCGGTTTCAATCAACCCGACTCTCTCAACTATTGGCCGTTGCGGGACGAGTCGGGCGAGCGGCGCTATATCACTCCGACAATATGGGCCTCCAATGGCGAAACGCTCAGGCAGCTTGCCTTGCAAGGCATGGGCCTGGTCTGTCTGTCGGATTTCATGACGGGCCAAGACCGAGCCCTGGGGCGATTGAAACAAGTTCTGACCCGGCACACGATAGACGAACGCCAGCCAATAAACGCGGTTTATTACCGGAATACCGCGATTTCGGCTCGCATTACGTCCTTCGTGGATTATCTGGCTCAGGCCGTCGGCTAGACCCCGTCTCTTATGTCCGGCGGAACATCAGCGTGGTCGACTCGGCCCGCGCGCCATGCGGGTCGATCGCGTAGCCAGGGATACGCCCAGCCTCCTCGAACCCGAGGCTGAGATACAAGGCTTGGGCAGGGCTGTCACTGACGGTGTCCAGCGTCAAGAGATGACGTCCGCGTCGCTGGGCTTGCGCCATTGACCTGCCCCCAGATTTAGTACGGCACCGACATAGAGCCCAGGGGTAAAAGACCTTCTTTCTGATGAGCCTGCACGAATTGCGCCGGCGTTAAATATCCGAGCGCGCTGTGAGGCCGATCGGTGTTGTACTCGACTCGCCAGTTTTCGATCAAGCTTTTAGCCTGTCGCAGGGACAAGAACCAGTGCTCGTTAAGGCATTCGTCGCGGAACTTGCCGTTGAAACTTTCGATATAAGCGTTCTCCACCGGCTTACCCGGCCGAATAAACGACAGCTTTACGCCTGCTTGGTAGGCCCCCAGGCGTCCAAGGCTCTTCCGGCGAACTCTGGCCCGTTGTCCACGGTAATAGATCGCGGCAGGCCACGCATCTCCGCCAGCCGTTGCAGCACCATGGCAACACGCAGTCCCGGCAACGACGTATCGACCTCGATGGCCAGGCATTCGCGAGTGTAGTCATCGACGATAGTCAAACAGCGGAATCGGCGGCCATAGGCTAGGCCGTCGGCCACAAAGTCCATTGACCAACTCTGATTCGGCGCGATTGCCGCTGGGCGAACCACGCGCTCGGTCGCCGCGATTCGCTTACGCTTTCGTTTTCGCACGCTTAACCCTGCCAGACTGTACAGCCGCCAGATTCGCTTGTGATTTGCTTGCCAGCCTTCGCGACGTAAGAGCACATGGATCCTCCGATAGCCGTAGCGTCGTTTCGCCACTGCCATCTCTTTCATGCGCTCGGTCAGCGCAGCATCGCCTGAGCGTGTGCTCTCGTAGGCAAACAGCGACCGCGAAATTCCTACCAGCCCACAGGCCCGGGTAACACCCATGCTGCGCTCGGTCATTAATGTCCTGACCGCCTCGCGTTTGGCCTGCGGGCTGACTACTTTCGGCTTAGCAGATCCTGAAGCGCCGCCTTGTCCAGCATCGACTCGGCCAACAGCTTCTTGAGCTTGTTGTTCTCCTGCTCCAGCTCCTTGAGCCTCTGAGCGTCCGACACCGTCATGCCACCGAACTTCGCCTTCCAGTTGTAGTACGTTGCCTCGGAGATTCCGTGCTTGCGGCACAACTCTGCGGGCTTGGCACCTGCATCGGCTTCCTTGAGCACGCCGATGATTTGCTCTTCCGTAAATCGTTTCTTCATTGCCATTCCTTTGGGAACGGACTCTACATCGATTTCGTACTAATCACGGGGAGCAGGTCACCATGACTTCCAGCATGAGGGCGCGTGCCAGCCCCTGCCGCCGCGCCCGAGGATGCACGAGAAGTTTGCGGATTTCGGCGCGATGTGGTTGATTGGGTGGCGTGTCGAGATCCAATTGCACCGTGCCCTCCAGCGTATCGCCCCGCCAGGCCGCCAGCAGATACACGCCGCCGTCCTGCAGGCCGGGCCGCACTTTGTCGCGCCAGAATGCGGTAGCGCTTTGCAGCGAGTACGGCAGCAGAAAGTTCACGCTTGCGCCGCCGGCTACACAGGCCTGCAACACGTCGGCCAAGGCCGTCAGATGGGTATCAAGATCGCTAGCGCTCAGGGCGCGGATACGCCAGGTTTGGGTCGTGCTCATGAGGAGGGCGGTGCTCAAAGGAGGAAAAGAAAGTAGTGCGCGCCCGTCTGGGTGAGAAAGCGGCTTGCGCCATACAACTGGTAGCGCAGGCAGTCGCCAGGAGCCAGGTGATGGAGCCGGCCGTCCACGGTCATCTCCAGATCGCCTTGCACGAGCACGAGGTGATGCTCCAGGCCCGGCCGGGGTGGCGCGTCGTAGTTGATGCAGGTGCCGGCGACAAGTTCGCAAGCGAGAACCTCACCGGCCAGGTTGCGCGCCGGAGGGGAAACCGAGCGGCGCACGAAACCGGTGTCGCGCCACACGGCCTGCGCCGACAGGGGTACGAAGGCCGGAAATTCTTCCTCCACCATCCGCAATAACCGTGACAGCGTGATTTCGAACGTGGCGCACAAGCGGCCGAGTACTTGCGTGGTGGGGCTGACCTCGGCGTTTTCGAGCCTGGACAGGGTGGCCCGGCTAACCTGACTGCGCCGGGCCAATTCATCCAATGACCAACCCCTTTCCGTGCGCAAACCTTTAAGCCGTTGCGCCAGTTGTTGATCAAGGTCTTGCGTCGAATCTTCCATATTCGAGATTATTTCTCAAATATGGGAATCATTCAAGTGTGGCGAGGTTTGCCGCGTTGTTTGGTGTGGGCGAATTCTTCGAGCTGCTTCTGCGTCATGGTGTCGTACATCTGGCGCGAGGCTCCCTTGAGCGAACCGACGGGGGCCTCATGTCGTTTGGCGGCCAGGGCGGCACCCGCAGCCATCTGCTGAGCCTTGGATTTGGCGGGCATGACAGTCCTCCTTGCTGGAAACGTTGGCGATCCGGCCAAGCAGACCGGCTTGAGGTTCATCCTAGCGTGAGTGTTAGGGCCCCCGGAGTTACGCGTGGTAGCTGGATGCAACCTTGCCGTTTGCATCCGAACCCGGTCGGGCTTACAGTGGCCGCCAACATACGACGCGGAGCCTCTGCATGAATCGTCACCAGGTATTGCGGCAGGCGTTACAGGAAGGCCGTCTCTTATCGGCCATGGCGGCGCACAACCCGATGGCGGCGCTGCTTGCCGAGCAGGCCGGCTTTGATGCAATCTGGGGCAGCGGTTTCGAGCTCTGCGCCAGTTACGCCGTGCCGGACGCCAGCATTCTGTCGCTTTCCGTGCATGTCGAGATGATGCGGGCCATCGTGGCGCGCGTGAGCGTGCCCGTCATCGCCGACATCGATACGGGCTTTGGCAATGCCGTCAACGTCGCCTACGTCCTGCCGCAGTTCGAGGCCGCGGGGGTGTCGGCTGTCGTCATGGAGGACAAGCACTTCCCTAAAGACACCAGCCTGCGCGAGCAGGGGCGGCAGGACTTGCTGCCCATCGAGACCTTCCAGGGCAAGATCGAGGCCGCGGTGGCGGCCCGGCAGAATCCGGATGTATTGATCGTCGCACGCGTCGAGGCGTTGATCGCGGGCCTGGGCCAGGCCGAGGCCCTGACACGTGCGACGGCCTACGTGCAGGCAGGCGCCGATGCGATTCTCATCCATTCCAAGCAGAAGACGCCTGATGAAATCCTCGAGTTCGTGCGCGCATGGAGTGGTCAGGCGCCGCTCGTGCTGGTGCCCACTGCCTACCCGCAATTGCGCGAAAGCGATATTGCGCGGTTGCACAAAGTGGGTATCGTGATTTATGGCAATCACGCCATACGTGCGGCTGTCGGCGCCATGCGCGAGGTCTTTGCGCGTATCCGCGCCGAAGGCGGCATCGCCGAGGTGGACGCGCACCTGCCCACGGTCAAGGAAATCATCGCGTTGCAAGGGGATGCCGGCATGCGCGAACTGGAAAAGCGTTTTTTGCGTTGAAACGCCAGGCCCGGCGGCACGCTCCTGTGGCGCTTGGCCCATATCGGGAGCAGACAAACAGAGCGTGATCGAACCACCTCTGGCAAGATGGCGTCTACTCAGTTGTCCGAGATTCCCGATGCCCCGTTCCACCACCGCCGGTCTGCGTAGTGCCTGGCTGGCGCAGGCCCAGTCTCATCCTCTGGTCACCGGAGGACTGGTACTGGGAGTTCTCGTTGTCGGTTGGCTGTGCGCCAGCAGTATTCACGAGGCGTTTACGGGAAGCAATCGCGGGCATGTGGGGCTGGCGGTCGCTGGCGGTCTTGCCGGATTTTCCGCCACCGCATTGGGCGCGTTGGTGGCGGGCATCTTGGGTCGCATATCGCCCCGCACCCAGGACAGCATGCTGGGTTTTGCGGCCGGCATGATGCTGGCTGCCAGCGCCTTTTCCCTAATCCTGCCTGGCTTGGCGGCTGCCCAGCCCCTGGTTGGCGGCGGATCTGCCGCAGCGGCAGTGGTGGTCCTGGGCATGGCACTTGGCGTGTTGCTGATGCTGGGCCTGGACTACTTCACGCCCCATATGCATGCGCAAAGCGGGTTGCGTGGCCCGGAGAGCGCACGGGTCAATGGGGTGTGGCTGTTCGTGCTGACCATCGTGTTGCACAATCTGCCCGAAGGCATGGCAGTTGGCGTGAGCCTATCGAACGGCGACCTCGGTGTAGGGCTGCCGCTGACCTCGGCCATTGCCATTCAGGATATTCCGGAGGGTCTTGCGGTGGCGGTCGCGCTGCGCGCCATCGGCCTGAGTCGCCGGCAGGCGGTGTGGATTGCCATCGGGTCGGGACTCATGGAGCCGCTGGGGGCACTGATTGGCGTAGGGATGGCCAGCGGCTATGCCTTGGCCTATCCCGTCAGTATGGGGTTGGCCGCAGGCGCCATGATCTTCGTGGTATCGCACGAAGTCATCCCCGAGACCCATCGCAATGGTCACGAGACCTTTGCCACCGTCGGGTTGATGATAGGTTTCGGGGTGATGATGTTTCTGGATACCGCGTTGGGTTGAGCGCGGCTTAACTGCCCCAGCGCTGATCCCGGCAGGTCTGCAGCGCGCGGTTGTATGAGTCCACCATGACCTGCGTGGTCCATTGGCTGGCGCCGGCCGGGTCGAAGCCGCTCTGGTCCATCGCGTATCGAGCGCAATTGACGTGGCCGGTGGCCGCCGTCGTCTGGGCTACGGGAGCCGGCGCGAGGTTGACCGAGGCCGGGTCCGTGGGATCCGCGGCATAGGATGCGGCAGGTTCATAGACCGGCGCGGCATACGCAGGCGCGGGCGCATAGGCGGGCGGCTGCACGTAGACCGGAGGCGGCGCATAGACGGGCGCGACGCTGTAGCCCGGGGACATGTAGGCGTAACCGTTGCTGCCCATCTGTACCGTGGGCGCGTAGCTGTAGCTGGGTTCAGCGTTGGCCGACAGCAACAGGCCAGCGGTGATCAGGCCGATGGCGCCGCCGACGATCCAGCGATCGGCGGCGGACCACCCGCTGGAATGTCCACCCCGGTGACCTCCGTGATAGCCGCCTGGACCGTAGCCCCGCCCCAACCGGGGCCGCCTGCCAGCGCGGGGGTGGCAGCCGTTGCCGTCAAGGCCGCCAAGGCGGTTGCGCCCGCCAGGCGCATCAAACGCGATTTCATTGCAAAACTCCTGAAGACCGGACTGTCCGCGAAGGCGGTTCTGCGGTCCTAATGCCTAATGTACTCTCTGGCCGGCTCCATGGAGTGTCACCAGACTTTAGCGGGATTTCAGGAGGTTTCACCACTCTGGGCGTCGTGGCGCTGCGCCCACAGAACGATGGGGACGGCGCACAAGGCGAAGGCAGCCATCATGGCAAATCCTCCCCATTGCACCTGCGGGTAGACCAATCGTGCTGCGTTGACACTGAAAAACATCAGGACGCCGCCGGACAGCACGGTGTACAGCGCAATGGCCGAGGTCTGGCAGTCAGGCGGTACATGCTCGGAAATATAGGCCATGATGGCCGAGTTGTTGCCGCCCAACGTGAAGGCTTGGAGCAACTGGAAGGCCAGCAGCACCGGCACCTCGACGAACATGGCCAGGCCGACCCAACGCACGGCGGTCATGGCCGCGGAGATCCAGATCAGCCGCTGAGACCCCAATATCGGCAGAATGAGCAAAGCCAGGAAGAAAAACACGACCTCAGCGCCCACGCCGGCCGTCCACAGCAGGCCGATATCCGTGGTGGACAATCCATGGTCGGTCCAGAACAGCGTGGCATAGGAGTACAGAAATCCATTGCTGGCCTGGGTCAGCGAAGCGGCCAGAATGCAGAGCACGACAGGGCGCAGGCGCAGTACCCGCAGCAGCGGCAGACCTTGTGCCGCGTGGGGGCGGCGCGGCGGGATCTCACCGGCGCTCAGGGCGCGCAGGCAGGCGACGCAGGCCAGCGCCAGCGTCACGCTCAGAACAATAATGGCCAGCGGGCCGGTCTCGCGAATCAGGTAGCCACCGGCCAGTGTGAGGGCGGCAAAACCCAGCGATCCCCAGACTCGTACCGTAGTGTAGAGAGGCCGGCCTGCCCGGTTGCTCGCCAGGGCAAGGCGGTCGAGGGCGGGCTGGACGGCGGGCAACAGCAGGTTTACCCCAAGCGTGGTCCAGAACATCCAGCCCAGTGACTGCTGCCAGGGATAACCGGCAAACAACAGCGCGGTGCCCAGCAACGGCAGTGCGATGAGCAAGCGCAGCCTGCCAGTGAGGTCGGCGGCATGCGCCAGGGCAGGGGCTGACAGTATCTTGGGAAGAAATGCCGTGGCGACGATCAGCCCGATGGCATCCTTGTCCAGTCCCTGGCTGGATAGCCACAGGGGCAGAAAGGGGATGCTGATCCCCTGCAATCCGTAATACAGAAAATAGAAAACGCGCAGCCAGCTCAGGTTGTGGGCCACTTGGAAAGACTCCGACGGTATCGCGGCTCGGCGCGCGGCAGGGGCAGAGCATACTGCAAAGCCAGGCGCTGGCGCCGGGCGCGCCGCGGCGCTACCATCTGGCGTCGCGGTGTGTGTGTTCTTCGGGTTTCCATGTCGCTACTGTTGCCGGCTCTGGTGTTGCGCGCGGCCGTTGAGTCGGATCTGCCCTTTCTGTTGGCGTTGCGCCGTCATACGATGGAGCCGCATTTGCGGCGCGATGGTATGGCGGTGGATGAGCAGGCGCATCTGCAGCGCATTCGCTATCACTGGGACGATGCGCGCATCGTTCTTATCGACGATGCGCCGGCCGGACTGCTCAAGGTTCATCATGATGAGCAGGGCTGGTATGTGATCCAGATTCAGGTGGTTCCGTCGCGCCAGGGGCAGGGACTGGGTAGCCGGTTGCTGGGGAGCGTGTTGCAGCGCGCCGATGACGGCGGCCAACAGGTGCGTCTCTATGTAATCAGGAGCAATCCTGCCCGCCGTCTCTATGAGCGGCTGGGATTCAGAATTTGCGAGCGGGGCGAGCACGTATTCCTGATGTGTCGCCCGCCAGGCACGGGGCCCGTGATCGCTGGTTAGGCCTGCACCAACGTCTGAAAGCCCCCATATGCCATGCGCCGAGGATCGAAGACCCCTTCGACGCACACCTCCATGAGCCGTGGGTCATTCATGACGATCGCGTTGATCCGGTCGCGTTCGCTTTTGCTCGAAAACACGATCCAGGCGAAGATCACGATGTCGCTTTCGCCCGCCTCGGCCACGTCACGGAAGTCGCGCATGCCGTGCTGCGGGTCGAGCGCATCGCCGACGCATTCGCGGTAGGCCAGCGCGCCATGCGCGAGCCACACTTTGGCCGCGTGAGCGGCCATGGTGCGATAGGTTTCCAGTTTGTCGCTGGGGATGGCCAGCACATACCCGTCTACATATTCGGTCATTCCGCTCTCCTAGGGCGCCGACAGGCGCCATAGGTCTACTGTAGCGGCGCAGGGCCGGCGGCGGCCAAGGGGATTTGCGACATTCTGGCGGGTGGATTACGACATCGTGCCGCGCTATGCTTGGCCGATGAAACGCATCGCCCTGCTGGTGCCTGCCGGCGCCAATATCGCTTCCCTGGAAACGGCACGCCAGGGTTTCCAGGCAGCCAACGCGCGCTTGCGCGACTGCGGTCGCGATCCGGCGTTTTCGGTGCGCCTGCTGGCCGCCGAACCCACCATGACGCTGGACGACGGTCGCATCAGCGTGCGCGTCGATGCGACCCTGGCCAGTGCCGGCCAGGTGGATATTTGTCTGGTGCCGCCATTGATGATTAGCGATGGGGCGGGCCTGGGCCAGATTTTGGCGGCCAACGCCGCGCTTATCCGCTGGCTTGCCGCGCACTATAAAGAGGGTGGCGAACTTGCCAATCTCTGCCTGGGTGCGGCGTTGCCGGCTGCGGCCGGTTTGCTCGACGGCCGGCGTGCGGTGGTGCATTGGGCCATGCGCAATCAGTACGCCGCGCTATTTCCCAATGTGTCCTGGGTATGCGATTGCGTGGTGCTGGCAGATAAGGGGCTCTACACCAGTGGCGGGGCATTGTCGGCGGCGCATCTGGTACTGCATCTGATCGAAAAGCATGCCGGGCGCGACATCGCCATCTGGTGTGCCAAATTATTCCAGCTGGACTGGGATCGCCACAGCCAATTGCCGTTTCTGGTTTTTGCAGGCCAGAAAGCGCACGGCGACGCGGTCGTATTGGCGGTGCAAGAGCATATCGAAACGCATTACGCCACGCGGTTGGCCGTCGATGGCCTGGCGGTGCTCCATGCCGTGGGCCGCCGCACGCTCGAGCGCCGCTTTCGGCACGCCACCGGCAACAGCGTGGTGGAGTATCAGCAACGCGTACGTGTGGAGGCCGCCAAGCAGCAACTCGAGCGCACCCGCAAGAGTGTGTCGGAAGTGATGTACGAAGTGGGCTACAGCGACACCAAGGCTTTCCGCGACATATTCAGTAAGCACTGCGGGATGTCGCCGCTGAATTATCGCGATAGATACGGTTGATTGCGGGCAGGCGACGGGCAAAAAAGAGGAGGCGCGATGCCTCCTCAACAATGAGCCGGCGCCTGGCGGCGCCGTGTCGTGGCGCCCGGCCATGCTCGTTGGGTACCGGCGAGAACCCATGCTTGGGCCAGGTGGGCGCGCCTGAGCAATGTGTACGATTTCGTGCCGAAGATCGCGTGCGACGTCGTGTTTTCCGACCAGTCCTGCCAGCGCGGGCCATGTCGGCTGTCCGAGCAAGGAGAGGCCGAGGGGGGGCAGTCGCCGTATTGCGCCTTTCGTGCCAACATAGCCCCATGGCACGCATACCGCTTTTTCCCCTGGGCAATATCCTGTGTCCCGATGGTGTTTTGCACCTGCGGGTCTTTGAGATCCGCTATCTGGACATGATCAAGCGCTGCCTGGAGGACAGGCAGCCTTTCGGTATCGTGATTCTTCTGGTGGGCCAGGAAGTGCGCAAGCCCGACGCGTTGGAGGTGCTCGCGCCCGTGGGTACGCTGGCGCGCATCGAGCATTGGCAGCAGCCGGATCCGGCCCTGTACGAGCTGCGTTGCCGAGGCGGCCAGCGTATTGAGCTCGCCGATTGCGAGCGGGGCCGTTTCGGCCTATGGACTGGGCGGATGCAGGCCATTGATGCCGACCCGGTGGTGCCCGTGCCCGGCGCCATGCGCGAGGCCGTCGGTGCCTTGGGGCGGCTGATCGCCGGGCTGCAGCAGCAAGGGTATGGCCCGGCCGAGATGCCGGTGGGCGCACCGTATCGGCTGGACGAGGCGGGATGGGTGGCGGATCGGTGGTGCGAGCTGCTGCCACTGGCGCCGGCTGAGAAGGCTCGTCTTCTGGGTCTGCGCGATCCGCTTGCCCGGCTGAGCGAGGTCAGCCGCGAGCTGGCCGCGCGCGGCCTGATATAAGAACGGGCGCGCAAGCGGTTATGCTTGGCGCCATGGATATTGAGATCAACGAAGAGTTGCGGGTGTATATCGACCCGCTGACGTCCGAAGAATATAGCGCGCTGGAGCGCAGCATCCTTGCCGAAGGCTGTCGCGATGCGTTGGTGCTCTGGGGTAATGTGCTGGTCGATGGGCACAATCGCTACGAAATCTGCTGCCGCCACGGTGTCGAATTTCGCACCCTGCAAAACGAACGCTTTCAGTCCATGGACGATGTGCGGTTATGGATGATAGACAATCATCTGGGCCGGCGTAGCGTGTCGGATTATCAACGAGGCGTTCTGGCGCTGCGTAAAAAACAGATTCTGCAAGCCCGGGAACCTTCCGACTCGGGTGAAGCTGCTCCGGAGGCTGTTGTACCCAGCCGCCAGGAACTCGCTCGTGAAGCCCGTGTAAGCAGCAATACGCTGGCGCAGATAGAGCGGATTGAGCAGCAAGCCGTGCCGCAACTGGTGAAAGCGGTGCGCGCAGGGGAGATTTCCATCAATGCCGCCGCCGCCGTGGCCAGTTTGCCGCCGCCGCGCCAGCAACAGGCTGCCGAGGGAGGCAAGCAGAACCTGCGGGAGGTTGCCCGCCAGGCGCGTCTGGAACTGCAAGCAGCCCGCTACCAGGCCAAATTGCGTAAGGATGCGCAAGCGCAGCCCGCAGGGCAAGCCGAGGCCGGCACGCAAGTCGTGCCGCCGTGGGAGAGCCCTGCGATCGAGGACTATCCGGCCGAGGTGGAGCGCTTGAATGACATCATCAAGCGTTTGACCGAGGAACGCGACGCACTGAAGAAAAAAGTCATGCACCTGACGGTGGCGCTGGCCGAAGCACGCCGCGAACCCGGTTGAATCGGATCAGCCGCAACGGATCGCGCTGATCTTTCCCTGGCCGTCGACGATGATGTTTACACGGCTGGGGTTGTATTCCAAGGTCATGACCTGGCCAGGCTTGAGTACGCGCACGGTGCTCGAGCCACTGCCGGAGAGCACGTTGCTGCTGGCCGAATCACTGAACGCCTGGCCGACCATCCTTTGGGTGGGCTGGGCGTCGCAGCTCTTGCCGCCAGACAGCATGGAGCCGCTGGCGCTTTCCGGGGCCGCGGAGGGCGACGGTCCACTGGATGAGCTCGTCGACGAAGGGGCGGAGTTGTTGCCTTGGTTGGCGGCGCAGCCGGCCAGACCGGCCATGCCGGCGGCAAGAATGAAGGTCAGCAGGTTCCGGTTCATGAGTACTCCTGGGACGGGAAGCGGACGAAACCTCCATGATAGTAGAGTACGCGCCAACGGGCACGGCTGTCGTCAGCGCGTGCGACGTTGGCGCACGGCGCGGGCGAGGTCATCGAGCACCGGCAGGGTCTGGGTCCAACCCAGGCAAGCGTCGGTGATGGACACGCCATGCGCCAAGGGCACCCCCGGCTTGAGATCCTGCCGCCCGGGTTGCAGGTTGCTCTCTATCATTAACCCGGTGATCCGGCGCTCGCCGCCGGCGACCCGTTGCGCGATGTCGCGGGCGACGTCGATCTGCCGGTCATGCGATTTGTTGGAATTGGCGTGCGAGCAGTCGATCATGACTTGCTCGCGCAGCCCCGCTTTGCGCAACACGTCGCAGCAGGCCTGTACGCTGGCCTGATCAAAATTGCTGCCGTTCTTGCCGCCTCGCAAAATCACGTGCGTATCGGCATTGCCACGTGTCTCAAAAATGGCGGCCACGCCCATTTTCGTCATGCTCATGAAGGCATGGCTGGCACTGGCGGCCACCATGGCGTCGGCGGCGATCTGCACGCCGCCGTCGGTGCCATTCTTAAAGCCCAGAGGGCAGCTCAGCCCCGAGGCCAGTTGGCGATGGCTGGGGCTTTCGGTGGTCCGGGCGCCGATGGCGCCCCAGGCGATGAGGTCCGCAATGAACTGCGGGCTGAGCAAATCCAGGAACTCCGTGGCGATGGGCAAGCCCAGGCTGGAGATTTCCAGCAGCAGCGCACGCGCGCGGCGCAGCCCTTCGTTGATGCGGAAGCTGCCGTCCAGACGCGGATCGTTGATGAAACCCTTCCAGCCGACAGTGGTGCGCGGCTTCTCGAAATAGACCCGCATGACGATCAGCAGATCATCGCCGAGCGCCTCGGCGGCCGTTTTCAACTGCCGCGCATAGGCTATTGCCTGGTCGTGGTCATGAATGGAACAGGGGCCCACCACGACGATGAGGCGATCATCGCGCCCGTGCAGCACATCGGCGATGTCGCGGCGGCTCGATTCGACCAGGTCCTGGACTGCGGCCGGGGTCGGCAGTTCGTCGAGCAGGAGTGCGGGCGAAATGAGTGGGCGCACTGCGCCGATGCGCGTGCCGTCAATTCGGGTCGTGTCTTGGGTGGAGTCGGCCTGGCCGGCTTCCCGGTCATGCATGGCGTCGTCGATGCGGGTCAAAGCGTTTCTCCGTGCGCGTGCGGTGGTCTTGTCAGGCAGCCATTATCGCACTTCGGCCACGCGCGCCGCCAAAAGCCGGCGCTTGCTGCGGCGAGCTCGCGCGCCTTACGTCAGGTTACCGGCGTTTACCTGCCTGCCTGGCGCTGGCGCTACCATGGGCGGAATCAACGGGAGCGCACATGACATCGATACGTGCAGGCATTGGTGGCTGGACTTACCCACCCTGGCGCGACGGGGTGTTCTATCCCGCAGGTTTGCCGCATGCGCGCGAGTTGGCGTTCGCGTCACGGCAGGTGAGCGCGATCGAGGTCAATGGCACGTTCTATGGCAGTCAGAAACCCGCCACGTTTGCGGCCTGGGCCAACGAGGTGCCGGCTGGCTTCAAGCTGGCGCTCAAAGCGCCTCGCTATGCGACCCAGCGGCGCGATCTGGGTCAGGCGGGGGAGTCGATCAGACGATTCATGGAAAGCGGCATTGACCGGTTGGGCGACACGCTCGGCCCGTTGTTGTGGCAGTTGCCGCCAGGCAAAGTCTACGAAAGGCAGGAGATCCTGGAATTTCTGGCGTTGCTGCCGGCACAGGTGTCGGGCAGGGCGCTGCGCCATGTGCTTGACGTGCGCCATCCCAGTTTCGACTGTGAAGACTATCTGCGGCTGGCGCGCGCCAGGGGCGTGGCGACGGTGTTGACAGACAATCCCCGGTTCGTGGCGATCACGGACAGCACCTGCAAGGACTTGATCTATATACGGTTGATGGCAGCCGACCCGCGCTTGCGGCGCGGCTATGCGCCTGCGGTACTCGATGCGTGGGTGGAGTGTGCGCGGCAATGGGCAGCCGGACAAAGTCCGGATCTGCCCCGGCGCCTGCCCGATATCGGCGGCGGTATTGCGCGCGAGGTCTACGTGTTTTTCATCAACGGACACAAGCCCTTGGCGCCAGCGGCCGCGGTGGATTTTCTGCGCCGCCTGGACCGGCCATAGCGCCCGGTCGGGCGCGTTGCGGCGGGCGCCGCCTGCTTCCGTCAGGCGGACGGCCGGGCAGGTCCGGCCGTCGTTGGCTGCGTTGCGTTGGGTGGGCGCTTCAGTCGGCCACAGGCGTGCGCATCGTGACGAACTCTTCGGCGGCCGTGGGATGGATGCCTATGGTTTCGTCGAAGACACGCTTGGTGGCGCCGGCCTTCAGGGCCACCGCCAGGCCTTGCATGATTTCGCCCGCGTCGGGGCCGACCATGTGGCAACCCAGGACACGGTCAGTGTCGGCGTCGACCACCAGCTTCATGAGTGTGCGCTCCTGGGAGTCGGTCAACGTCAACTTCATCGGACGGAAACGACTTTCGAAGCGTTTGACGCGGTGGCCTCGCTTGACGGCCTCTTCGGTGGTCAGGCCTACGGTGCCGATATTGGGCAGGCTGAAGACGGCCGTGGGGATGAGGTCATAGTCCACCGGGCGATACTCCGCAGGGCGAAACAGGCGGCGGGCGATGGCCATGCCTTCTGCCAGGGCGACCGGCGTGAGCGGCACGCGTCCGATCACATCGCCCAACGCCAGGATCGAGGGTTCGGCGGTCTCGAACAGGTCATTGACCTCGATATAGCCTTGTTTGTTGAGGCTGACCGAGGTGTTTTCCAGGCCCAGGTTGTCCAGCATGGCACGCCGGCCGGTGGCATAGAAAACACTGTCGGTTTCGAGCACGGAGCCATCGACGAAGGTCGCCGCGAGCGTGCCGTCGGGCAATTTGTCGATCCGGGCGACGTCGCTGTTAAAGCGCAGAGTCATTGATTTTTTCTGCAGCTCGTCGCGCAGGTGCTCGCGTACGCTCTGGTCGAATCCGCGCAGGAACAGCTCGCGCCGGTACGCCAGCGTGGTATCCGCACCCAGACCATTGAAGATAGAGGCAAACTCGACGGCAATATAGCCGCCACCGACCACCAGCACGCGGCGGGGCAATTTCTTCAGGAAGAACGCCTCGTTGGAGGTAATGGCGTGTTCCTTGCCGGGGATGTCCGGCACGAATGGCCAGCCGCCGGTGGCCACGAGAATGCGTTCGGCCGTGTGCCGCTGACCGTTGATCTCGACCGTATGGGGATCGACGATGCGAGCGTGGCCTTCGTGCAACGCCACGCCGCTGTTGACCAGCAGATTGCGATAGATGCCATTGAGACGTTCGATTTCGCGGTTTTTGTTCTGGATCAGGGTGTGCCAGTCAAACCCGGGGTGTCCGGGTGTCCAGCCAAAACCGCTGGCCTGCTCGAACTCTTCGCTGAAATGAGCGCCGTAGACGAGCAGTTTTTTGGGCACGCAGCCGACGTTGACGCAGGTCCCGCCCAGGTAGCGGCTCTCCGCTACCGCGACGCGCGCGCCGAAACCGGCGGCAAACCGCGCCGCACGTACCCCGCCCGAGCCCGCGCCGATGACATAGAGGTCGAAATCGAAAGCCATGAGTATCCTTGTTGCTAGGCCGGCAGCCGCCGGCGAGTAGTGCTATTAAACATCGTTCCGGGATTTCGCCAAATCCAGCCGCGCAAATGGGATATAACCATGCAAAAGGGACGACCGAGGTGTCATGCAAGCAGAAACAGGTTTTTTCGGTAGCGCCGGCGCGGCGTTGGGGCAGGGCATCAAATGGGTGGCCGAGGCGTTGCGCTGGTTATTCGGCGGCTTTTTCGGTGCGTTGGGTGAGTTTTTCGCCGGCATGGCCGCGGCGCTGGGCATGAGCCCGAACATCATGAATTTTGCCCTGTTATTGATCGGCCTGTTGATGCTGTGGGCGGGGATCAAGGCGTTTGCGCGGCGTTCGATTTTGAGCGGCGTCTTCTGGCTCGTGCTCTGCGCGCTGCTGCTGGGTGCATTGACGGGTTAGGTTTGCCGCGCCTGCGTGATGAGCCGCGCCAGGCGTCGCGATAGAGGGTCGAACAGGTCGGCTGCCGTATTGCCATAGCCCAATACCAGGCCGTTTTGTGGCGCGGCCAGCGCGAAGGCCGACAGCGCCTGAGGCTGCATGCCGTGGGCCGGGCCGGCGCTGGCGATGAGATGGTCGGGGTATTCCACGGGAAGACGCAGGGTCAGGTGCAGGCCGCACTGCCCGCCCTCGACGGTGTGGTCGATGTCCAGATGGCGGGTCAGCGCGGCGCGCAACGCTTGTTGCCTTTCGCGGTACAGGCTCCGCATACGACCCAGGTGGCGGCTGAATTCGCCGCTTTCGATGAAATCCGCCAAGGCTAGTTGTTCATAACGGTGCCCACCGCGCAACAGTTCGGCAATCCCTATCCGGGTGGCGTCGACCAGGCATTCGGGCAACACGGCAAAGCCCATGCGCAATGACGGAAACATCGTTTTGCTGAAGCTTCCGATATAGAGCACCGGTGCCTGCGGCGTCATGCCCTGCATGGCGGCGATGGGTTCGCCGTGGTGGCGGAACTCACTGTCGTAATCATCTTCGATGATCCACGCCTGGTGCTGGCGCGCCTGGGCGATGAGGTCAAGCCGGCGGGCCGCGGGCATGACCCCGCCGGTGGGGTATTGGTGCGACGGCGTCACATAGATCAGGCGCGGCGCAGCGTCGGCCCAATCACGCGCGTCAACGCACAATCCGTCGTTGTCCACGCCTTTGGGCCGCACGTCCAAGTCGCCGGCAAAAAAAGCGGTCCTTGCGCCGCGGTACCCGGGATCTTCCACCCAGGCAATGTCGCCCGGGTCGGCCAGCAGCCGCACGGCCAGCGCCCGAGCCTCCTGTGTGCCTTCGGTGATGATGACCTGCTCGGGCAGGCAGTGCACACCACGGGCCACGCCCAGGTAGCGTGCGATGGCCGCACGTAAATGTGGCTCTCCGGCAGGTTCCCCGTAGGCCAGCGCCTCGCCGCCGCCATCGCGCATGGCGCGATCCAGTGCGCGGCGCCAGGCAGCAGCCGGAAAGTGAGCCAAGGCCGGCTGGCCGGGGCGTAGCGCAAGGTATGAGCCGGTGCCTCGCGGCGTGGCCACCAGGCGTTCAAGCCGCCGGGCCACACGTACGGGTTCTGTTGAGACCGTCGTCGCGGCCGGCCTGCGCTGGCGGGTGAGCGTTGCCACGCGCGTGCCTTGGCGGTCGGCCTGCACATAGCCTTCAGCGGCCAGGTGTTCGTAGGCAATTGAGACCGTGTTGCGCGAAATCGACAACGCTTCGGCCAGGTTCCGTGAGGCGGGCAGCCGTGTTCCCGGCGCTAGGCGCCCTTCGAGGATGGCTGTCTTCAGACGCTGAAGCAATTGGCGTTGCAGCGGTACGGCACCCGGCAGCAATGGCGCATCCAGCAGGACGAGGCGGGTCAGGGTGTCTTCCATGGCGCAGGCGTGGCACTAAGAAAATGCTTTTTACTGGGGCTTTCTATGATGCCACGAATCGATCTAGAGTAAGCGCTCTCAATCCTGCTGCGCGGAGATACGTATGGCCCTGCTCAATTCCTTTGACCAGCCTGTTGGCGAAACCTTGCCGGGCTGGACGGCGCGGCCCCGTCCGCCGCGCACGCCTCTGGAAGGCCGTTTCTGCCGTCTCGAGCCTCTGGATGCCGAGCGGCACGCGGCGGATCTGTTTGCCGCATACAGCGCGGCCCCGGACGGCCGCGATTGGACCTATCTTGCCGTTGGCCCGTTTGTCACGCAGCAGGCCTATCGCACGTATTGCGAACAGGCGGCGCAGAGCGACGACCCCATGCATTTTGCCGTCATCGACCGTGCCAGCGGACGTGCCGTGGGCACGTTGGCATTCATGCGTATCGACGTGGCCAATGGCGTTATAGAGGTGGGCAGCGTGACCTTCTCCGGGGCGCTTCGACGCACTCCCATCTCCACGGAGGCACAGTTTCTCTTCATGAGGCGCGCATTTGACGAGCTGGGCTACCGGCGCTACGAATGGAAGTGCGACAGCCTGAACGCGCCTTCCCGGCAGACGGCTGCCCGGCTGGGCTTTCAGTTCGAAGGGATATTTCGCCAAGCGGTGGTCTACAAGGGCCGCACTCGCGACACGGCTTGGTTCTCCATCACCGATGCGCAGTGGCCTGCTCGGCGCGCGGCCTTTGAGCAGTGGCTCGCGCCGGAAAACTTCGACGCCCAAGGCCGCCAGCGCGCGCGCCTGCAGGACCTGCGTGTCGAGGCCGGGTAAGCGTTCAACGGCAGCGCCGGCGGGCCCACCAGGTTTGCAGGGTGCCGGCGGCGCTCACCAGCGTGATGCCGGCCAGCACCAGCGCCGCGCCAGCGGCAAAATGTCCGTCCAAGGGATCATCGAGAAGGATGACGCCCAGGCCCACGCCAAATAGCGGCGTTAAAAAAGACCACATCGAAAATCGCGTGGCCAGATAGCGGCGCAGCAACCAGAACCAGGCCAGATAGCTCATGAGCGCTACCACCACGCTTTGAAACAGCAGGCTGTAGAGCGCGGTCACGGTCCACGTAGCGGCAGCACCTCCCATCACGCCGTGCAGCAAGGGCAGGATCAGCGCCGCGCAGACCATCTGATAGAACAGCGTTTTGGAGGCGGGAGCCTCTGACAGCCGGCTGGCGCGTATGCCCACCGTCGTCATGCCCCACGCTGCTCCGGCTAGGATGCCCAGCAGGTCGCCCAGCAGCATATCGGGCGCGGTGTCGGTGGGGGAATGTTTGCCCAGAAACGTCAGCGCGATGCCGGCGAACGCCAGGGTCACGCCCAACCATTGCAGCGGCCGCAGACGTTCACCCGGCACCCAGGCATGCAGGCCCAGTGCGGCGAAGATCGGGGACGTGTATAGAAACACTGCCATGTGCGAGGCGGTGGTGTAGTGCAAGCCCAGCGCCACGAACACGAACTCCAACGCAAACAGCACGCCGACACCCAGCCCGGGCCGCAGGCTGCCGTCGCGCCAGAAACCGGTGCCTTGCGTGCGCAGCACTACCAGGCCGAGGACGGCCGCGGCAAACGCCGAGCGCAGGCCGATCTGCAAAAGCGGCGCGACATCGGCTGCGACCGCTTTGATGGCAATCTGCTTGGCCGCCCAGCACAGGCACAGCACCACCATGGCGCCCGTGGCCAGACCGTCGAGCGGCCGGCGGATGGCGGTCATGGCAACTCGGCCGGGTGGTTGTCCAGGGCCTGCGCGATTTGCTGACGCAGATCCCAGTCCGCCAATTGCGCACTGATGGGGCCGTAATAGGCGCCGTCGCGCACGACATGGATGGCGGGCAGGTGAAAGACCTCATAGCGCTCGACCAGCCCGCCATTGCGGCCTGCATCGACCCAGAAAATGCGCTCGGCAGGCAGTTCGAACCTGGGCAGGCGCTCGCGCGCCACGCGGCAGTTCGGGCAGCCCTGACTATGGAAAACCACCAGCGAGATACCGGGGGCGTCGAGCAGGCTACGGTCGGCGGTGCCGTCGTCGATATCGGTCTGGTCCATGGGATCAGGCAAGCGTGTCCAGTTCCAACAGGGTTTGATAGAGCACCCGCGTGCCATCGAGTAACTGCTCAGGGGTGATCCACTCTTGCGGACAATGACTGCGTCCGTCCAGACAGGGGATGAAGATCATGCCCATGGGGCCGGTCGGTGCCATGTACATGGCGTCGTGGCCGGCTCCGCTGGGCAGAGTCATGGTGTCATAGCCCAGCGAATCGGCAGCAGTGCGTACCGCTTCCATCACCAGCCTGGCGCAATCGGTCGGTTCGGCGCGCGACAGCGGTTCGGCCTGCACGGTCAGACGCAGCGCGGCCAGCTCGGGCGTCACGGTCTGTAGTACCGCCTGTGTGAAGCTGTCCAGGACGGCATTGCTGTCGCTGCGGACTTCCAGTGTCATGTCCACCCGTCCGGGCACGGCATTGGCGGCGTTGGGGGTCAGCGTCAAGCGTCCGACCGTGGCCACCACATAGTGCGGCCGGCCTGCCAGGTCGGTGGCGCGGTGGTGTGCCGCGTCGATGATGCGCGCCGCACCCACCAGGGCGTCGCGGCGGATGTCCATGGGCGTGGTGCCGGCATGGTCGGGCTGCCCGAGCACCACGATGCGCGTGCGGCGGATGCCGACGATGTTGCTGACCACGCCTATCGGCAGGCCGCGGGCTTGCAGCACAGGCCCTTGCTCGATATGCAGTTCTACGAAGGCGGCGCTGGTGTCCGGGCCGCGCAAGGCTTGGCCCAGTGCGTCTGGCCGGCCGCCCGCGCGGACGATACCTTGTGCCAGTGTTTCTCCGTCCGGATTGCAGGCAGCCAGCATATCCGCGGTCAGGTGACCGCTGATTGCGCGGCTGCCGACGCATGAGATGCCGTAGTCGCTCGGTTCTTCGGATAGGAAGTCGATGACTTCGAACGGATGGTCCAGCCGCAGGCCATGGTCTTTCAGTGTGTGGGCCACCTCAATGCCAGCCAGCACACCAATGATGCCGTCAAAACGCCCGCCCTCCAGTACGGTGTCGCAATGCGAGCCGGTCACGAGCGGCTTTTTTTTCTCGGCGTTGCGGCCGCTCATGCGTCCCACGAGATTGCCTGCGGCGTCGATATGGCTGCTCAGACCCGCGGCGTCGAATTCGGCACGCAACCAGGTGCGTGCCTGATCGAACAAGGGAGTGAACGCACGGCGGGTCCAGGGTTGGCCGGGCACGGTCATGCGCGACAGGGTCTCGATGCGCGACCAAAGACGGTCGGCATCAATAGGAGGAAAGACAGTGGTACTCATGGGCGTGGAAATTTTCGGGGCCCGAAAGGGCCGCCCGATTATGTCATAGCCGCTGCGCACTTCCTGCCCGCCGGAGGGCTGAAAATACCGGGTAAACCCTTGGTGTCGGGTGGTAAAGACACCAGAAGCTGCTTGGTTAGCCCGCATACTCCCAAGTATGATGGCCGCATCGCCCGGGGCATGGTCCGCCGGGCCACATTTTTTCGGTTCATCGAGGAATACCGGGGAATGCAGACCGGATCTTGAGGAAGAAGTACTCCTGATCGCGGTAGCCGTAGGCGCGGCGCTTGATGACTTTGATGGTGTTGTTGATGCCCTCGACGATGCTGGTGTTGAGCCGGTGGCGACAGCGAGACAGAATCCCGTGCAGATAGGCTTTTAGCTTGAGCGCGAAGTGAGCCAAGGCGGCGATGCCGCTGCCCTGAGCCTGTTGCAGCCAGTGATCCCATGCCTGGCGGGCGTAGCCGGGGTGTTGGTAGAACCACAGCTGTTTGAGCTCATCGCGCATCAGATAAGCGGTGAGCAAGGGCTGGTTGGCCTGGATCTCCAGCTCATAGGCCGTCGTCATGTCGATCGCTACGGCCCGGATCTGCTGGGCAACTCCTGTTGGCAGTTGTTCGAAGAAGGCTCTGGCCGTCTCGCGCGAGCGGCCATCACCGATCCATAGCACCTGACGGCGGATCGGATCGACAACGACCGTGGCATAACGATGGCCCTTGTGTAGAGCGAACTCGTCCATCGCTAGGTAGTGGATCTGGCTCCAGTCCGGCTCTTGGATCGCCCGTCGCAGCAGGGCCTTGTCCAGCGCCTTGACCGTGTGCCAACCCAGTTGGAAGAAGCGCGCCACGGCCAGAATGTTGCTGGACTCAAGCAACTGGCTGACCGCCTCGGCCAGCCGGTCGGTCACTCGCTGGTAACGGCCCAGCCAGCTCAGCCTCTCCAGATGCGGTCCACCGCACTGCTCGCACCAGACCCGCCGACGCGGCACTACCAGCGTCACTCGCAGCGCCATTAGCGGCAGATCCCGCACCCGGCGCGTGGTCGTCTCATGCACCTGCCGACATCGGTTGCCGCAGTGCTCGCAGTGCATCGTTCGCGCTGAAGGCTTCAGGTAAATCGTGACCGTCCGGCTCTCACCTTCAGGCCACACGACCCGCTCCACCCGATAACCTTCCCACCCACCCAACCTCTCGATCGTCTTGCGGTCCAGCATGATCCCGGCCTTGATCCTTGAAAAATCAAGGATCAAGCGTAACGGCAATCAAGCACGGCTCCACGCTATTCCGCGATGAACCATTTTTTCGCGGCGACGGCAGCGGCGCCGTGCATGCCTGTTCCGTCCCATCCTGGAGAGTTCCCGAATGACGCAAACCGCCGAGGCCAAACTGCCGCCGCTTAACGTGCCCGCTTACGTAAAACATGCGCGATTGATCGAATGGGTGCAAAGCGTGGTCGCGCTGACGCAGCCAGACCGCGTGGTCTGGTGTGATGGCACGCAAGAAGAGTATGACCGCCTGTGCGAGCAGATGGTGCCGGCCTGCACCATGCGCCGCCTCAACGCTGAGAAGCGCCCGAATTTCTATCTGGCGTGTTCTGACCCTTCCGACGTGGCGCGGGTCGAAGACCGTACCTTCATCTGCTCGCAGCGTGAGGAAGACGCCGGCCCGACGAACAATTGGGCTGCTCCGGCGCAGATGCGTGCGACGCTGCAGGGATTGTTCCAAGGCGCCATGCGGGGCCGCACGCTGTATGTCGTGCCATTTTCGATGGGCCCGCTGGGTTCGCCGATCGCTCACATCGGCGTCGAGCTCTCTGACAGTCCCTATGTCGTGGTCAATATGCGCATCATGACGCGCATGGGCCGTGCGGTATGGGATGTGCTGGGCGCTGACGGCGAATTCGTGCCGTGTGTGCATAGCGTGGGCAAGCCGTTTGCCGCCGGGCAGGCCGACGTGGCGTGGCCGTGCAACCCCGTCAAATACATCGTTCATTATCCTGAAACGCGCGAGATCTGGAGTTTTGGTTCGGGGTATGGCGGCAACGCTTTGCTGGGCAAGAAGTGTTTTGCCCTGCGTATTGCGTCGACCATGGGCCGCGACGAGGGCTGGCTGGCCGAGCATATGCTGATTCTGGGCGTGACCACGCCCAAGGGCCGTAAATACCACGTGGCGGCAGCTTTTCCGTCGGCATGTGGCAAGACCAATTTTGCGATGTTGATCCCGCCTTCGGGTATGGACGGCTGGAAGGTCACCACCATTGGTGACGACATCGCCTGGATCAAGCCGGGTGCCGATGGGCGCCTGCGTGCCATCAACCCGGAAGCCGGCTATTTCGGCGTGGCGCCAGGGACCAGCGAGAAGACCAACTTCAATGCCATGGCCACGCTCAAGGCCAATGTCATTTTCACCAACGTCGCACTGACTGACGATGGCGACGTCTGGTGGGAGGGGATGACGGATGTTCCGCCAGCGCATCTGATCGACTGGCAAGGCCAGGATTGGACTCCCGAGATCGCCCGCGAAACCGGCCGCAAGGCCGCGCACCCCAATGCCCGTTTCACGGCTCCGGCCGCCCAGTGCCCCTCCATCGACCCCGAATGGGAAAATCCGCAGGGAGTGGCCATCGATGCCTTTATCTTTGGCGGCCGCCGGTCGACCACGGTGCCCTTGGTGACGGAGGCCCGCGACTGGGTCGAAGGCGTCTACATGGCTGCCACCATGGGGTCGGAGACCACGGCGGCTGCGGCCGGCAAGCAGGGGGTCGTGCGCCGCGATCCTTTCGCGATGCTGCCGTTCTGCGGCGACAACATGGCCGATTACTTCAATCATTGGCTCTCCGTGGGTCAGCGTCTGTCTGATGCCGGTGCGAAGCTGCCGCACATCTACTGCGTCAACTGGTTCCGCAAGGGCCCGGACGGAAAATTCGTCTGGCCGGGGTTCGGCGAGAACATGCGCGTGTTGAAGTGGATGTTGGGCCGTTTGGACGGCGACGCCGGCGGCCAGGAGCAGGTCTTCGGGATTTCGCCGTCTTATGGCGACATCGACTGGACGGGGCTGGAGTTCACGCCGGATCAGTTCCAGCAGGTGATTTCCGTGGATGCGCCGGCCTGGCGCGAAGAGCTCGGCCTTCATGGCGAGCTGTTCGAACAACTCGCCCGCGGTCTGCCGCCGGCCTTGTCTAACACCAAGTCGGAAATCGAGCGCCGCCTGGTGGCTTGAGTCCTTCTGGGCGCCCACGGGCCAAGGGCGGCATAATGCCGCTCATGGCCCGCTTTCGCATTCTGGCTTCATGAGTGTCCTGACCTTGCCGCACGAGGCAGGCTATTTGTGCCTGCGCGGTGTGGCGCCTGCCGGTTTCGTGCCGGTGGACCTCTGGAGCTGCAGCGTGGCGAGTGCATCGCCATCATGGGGGAGTCCGGGGCAGGCAAGTCGCTGTTTCTGCGGCAGATCGCGGATCTGGATCCCGGCGTGGGTGAAATCTGGCTCGATGGCGTGGCGCCCAGCAGCATGCGGGGGCCAGCCTGGCGCCGCCTTGTGCGCTACTGTCAGGCGGAAGCCGGCTGGTGGGATGACGCCGTGGCCGAGCATTTTTCCGGTCCAGCCGCGCAGACCGATGCCGTGCCAGCGCTGCTCGAGGCCCTGGGTTTGCGGGCCAATATCATGCAATCGCAAGTCAGCGATCTGTCCACCGGCGAGCGGCAACGACTGGCGTTGCTGCGGGCGCTGCGCGATCAGCCTGCCGTCATGCTGCTCGATGAACCCACCGCCTCGCTGGACGAGAGCGCGACCGAGCGCGTCGAGAGGCTGATCCGCCGCTTGCTGGCGCAGGGCACGACCGCGTTGATGGTCACCCATAACCCGGCTCAGGCTCAGCGTCTGGCCGGACGGTGCTATCGAGTGCATGATCGCAGGTTGCAGCGGCTATGAACGTTCTGGCTCATCCCACCGTGCAAGGGGTGCTCACGCTACAGACGAGCGATCTGGCTATTGCGGCCTCGCTGGTGGCTTTGAGCGCAATCATTTCGCTGGTGATGCGGCTGCGTATGGAGCGCAGCATCGTGTGGGCCGCCATCCGGGCGGTGGTGCAGTTGCTGCTGGTAGGTCATATCCTGCGGGTGGTTTTTGCGTATGCGTCGGTGTGGCTGACGCTGGGGTCGTCTTGGTCATGATGAGTCTTGCCGCGCGCGAAGTGGCGGCAAGACCTGCCGAACGCTTCAGCGGAGCCGGTAATCTGCGCATCGGTGCGCTGGCGGTGATAACCACCACCGCGGTGACCGCGATGTTCATCCTCAGTACGGCGCTGCACCCTGACCCCTGGTACGACCCCCGCTACCTGATTGCACTGGTAGGTATTGTGCTTGGCAGCGTGCTCAATGCCGCAAGTCTGGCGCTTGATGGCATGCTGGGCAACGTGCGGCGCCAACGCGCGGCGATCGAGTCCCGGATCGCGCTGGGCGCCACGCCACGCCAGGCTTTCTCGCCCCTCATGCGCGAATCCGTGCGGCGGGGGCTGGTGCCTGCCATCAATCAGATGGCGGCGGCAGGCATCATCACGCTGCCGGGCATCATGACAGGGCAGATCATTGCAGGCATGGATCCCGTCGAGGCCGTGAAGTACCAGATTCTGATTCTGTTCTTGCTGTGCGGGGCAAGTGCCCTGGCAGCGATGGGCGTAGCCTGGGCGGCTTTGCGCCGCTTGACGGATGCCCGTGGCCGTTTGCGGCTGGATCGCCTGCATGTGCGCTGAACCTGCCCGCATCCATGGCTTCGCACCCGTAGCCCGTCCAGATGCACGCATCCTTATCCTGGGGACCATGCCCGGCATGATTTCCCTTCAGCGCAATCAGTACTACGCCAACGCGCGCAATGCTTTCTGGCCCATTGCGCAGGCCTTGTTCAAGGTGGATCTTCACGCCGGCTACGACGACCGGCTGACGGCCTTGCAGGATGCCGGTGTGGCCTTGTGGGATGTGTTGTCCCAGTGTGTGCGGCCTGGCAGCCTGGATGCTGCCATCGTGGCCGAGTCCGCCGCGCCCAATGATTTCGTAGGTTTTCTGGCGCGGCATCCCTGCATCGAGGTCATCGGTCTCAATGGTGCCAAGGCTGCCCAGCTCTTCCGGCGTCATGTGGTGCCGACCTTGGCGGGCGGAGCGCGCCAGCCTCGGCTGGTGACGTTGCCGTCGACCAGTCCCGCGCATGCGGCGCAACGCTTTGACAGCAAACTGCTGGCCTGGCGCGGGCTGCTCGAGCAGGTCTGAGTTCGCACCAGGTCAGTGGAAGTTGCGGCTGCGGGCTTGCAATCCGTCTTCGTCCAGTTCGCGCAATAGCGCCGACATATCGACCAGCCGCTGGGCCACGAGGTTACGAACGCCGTCGATGTTCTGCCAGGTGCCATAGACGCCCAGCAGAACGGCACCCAGCAATTCACGGCGCTGGCGTTCGATGAGCTCGTTGCGCACCACGACATTGACTGGCCCGGTCTCATCCTCGATGGTGACGAAGATCGTGCCTTTGGCCGTCTGGGAGCGCTGGCGCACGGTGACGATGCCGCAGGCCCGCGCCAGCCGCCGGTCAGGATAGGTATTGAGAACCTCGGCAGGCTCGAATCGGCGAGCCGCCAGGTTGGCGCGTAGCAGCGCCACAGGGTGGCGGCGTAGCGTCAGGCCGGTACTGTCGTAATCGGCCACCACGGTTTGGCCTTCGCTGGGCGCAGCCAACAAGGGACGCTCGGTCTCAAGGATCGGCGCATGGTGCAGCAAATCACGGCTATGCACACCGACAGCGGACTGCCAGCGCGCCTGCCGTCTGTGCCCGGCCAGCGGACGCAGGGCATCGGCGGCGGCCAGCGCATCGAGCTCCTGGCGGTTCAGGCCGGCGCGGCGGCCAAGGTCGGCAACATCGGTAAAAGGTTGTTGCCGGCGGGCGTGCTCGATGCGTGAGCCGGCAGCTTCTTTGAGCCCTTTGATCTGATTCAAGCCAAGGCGAACGGCCGGCCTCGTCTGGCCGGCGAGGGGTTCAAAGCCCGCCTCCCAGCCACTGATGGTTATGTCTGTCGGCAGCACCACCACGCCATGGCGGCGGGCATCCTGCACCAGTTGCGCGGGTGCATAAAACCCCATGGGCTGTGAATTCAGCAGCGCAGCCAGAAAGGCTTCGGGTTCGTGGCATTTGAGCCAGGCGCTGGCATAAGCCAGCTGCGCGAAACTGGCCGCATGGCTTTCTGGGAAGCCATACTCGCCAAACCCCTCGATCTGCCGAAACAGCGCCTCGGCGAACTCCAGGCTGTAGTCGTTGGCGACCAGTCCGTTGATGAGCTTGAGGCGGAATCTATCCACGCCGCCTTTGCGCCGCCATGCCGCCATGGAGCGGCGCAACTGATCCGCTTCGCCTGGCGTGAAACCCGCTGCGGCCACGGCGATCTGCATGACCTGTTCCTGGAAGATCGGCACGCCCATGGTGCGCCGAAGCACTTCTTCTACAGCCTGTCCGGGCGAGACGATTGCCTCTTTACCTTGGCGGCGGCGCAGATAGGGGTGGACCATCCCGCCTTGAATAGGCCCTGGCCGCACGATGGCTACCTGCACCACCAGATCGTAATAGCAGCGCGGCTGCAGACGCGGCAGCATGCTCATTTGCGCGCGGGATTCGATCTGAAAGGTGCCTACCGTGTCGGCGCGGCAGATCATGTCGTAGGTAGGGGTATCGTCCGGTGGGATCTGATGCAGAGCCAGCGGCAAACCGCGCCGCTGGCCTGCCATACCCAGGGCGCGCCGCAACATCGACAGCATGCCCAGGGCCAGCACATCGACCTTCAGCAGATTGAGGGCATCGAGATCGTCTTTATCCCATTGCACGACGCTGCGGCCATCCATGGCGGCATTCTCAATGGGCACCAGACGGGAGAGTTTGCCACGCGAAATGACAAATCCTCCCGGATGCTGCGACAGATGGCGGGGGAAACCCATCAGGGTCTCGGCCAGAATGGCCCATTGCCGTGCGATGCGCGAGCTCGGATCCAGGCCGCATTGATGCAGCGTGCGCAGCATCTCTTTTTTGCCGTCCCACCATTGATGGGCGCGCGCGACCGCGTCGATGATGGCGGAATCCAGACCCAGCGCGCGCCCGGTATCGCGCAGCACACTGCGTGGCCGATAGGAGATCACCACGGCGGTCAGCGCCGCGCGCGCCCGGCCGTATTTTGCGTAGATGTACTGGATGACCTCTTCTCGGCGCTGATGCTCGAAATCCACATCGATGTCGGGCGGTTCGTTGCGCTCCTTGCTGATGAAGCGCTCAAACAGCGCATTACCGTTGCTGGGGTCTACGGCGGTGATGCCCAGGCAATAACAGACGGCCGAATTGGCCGCCGAGCCCCGGCCCTGGCAAAGAATGCCTTGTCGGCGCGCGAAACCGACGATGTCATAGACCGTCAGGAAATAGGCCTCGTATTGCAGTTCGGCAATGAGACTGAGCTCTTTTTCCAAAAGTTCGCTGACCGACTCGGGAATGCCAGCAGGGAATCGTTCGGCAGCGCCCGCATAGGTGACGCGGCGCAGATAGGAGGTGGGCGTCTCGCCTTGGGGCACGATTTCATCGGGGTATTCATAGCGGATTTCATCCAGGCAGAAGTCGCAGCGTTGCGCAATGACCTGGGTTTGGGCCAGCGCCTCGGCGGGATAGAGCCCAGCCAGACGTAGCCGCGAACGCAAGTGGCGCTCAGCGTTTGCGGCCAGGTCATAACCGCATTGCGCGACGCTGCGGCCGCTGCGGATCGCCGTCAGCGTGTCGTGCAGGGGCTTGCGCGAGCGCACATGCATGTGCACCTGGCCGATGGCCACCAGCGGCAGGCCGGCCGCTTGCGCGGCCTGTTGCACAGCGGCGCGATGCAGGTCGTCACGCGAGCGCTGCAATTGCGATAAACCCACCCAGGCGCGGCCCCTGAAGTGGCGCGCCAGCCAGTGCGCCTGTGCGGTCATCTCGGCTGGCGCTTGGCCATAGGGCGGCGTCAGAATGGCCAGGCAACCGGCAAGGCCGCGCGCAGCAGGCGTGACCAGGTCCGCGGGCCGCAGCAGATAACGGCCTTTTTCGGCACGGCTGCGGCCCAGCGTGATGAGTTCTGCCAGATTGCCATAACCCTCCTTGTCCTGGGCCAGAAGCACGAGTTCTATAGGGGCATGGTTGCCATTGTCCAGCGCCATCCGGCTGCCGATGATGAGCTGCAGGTCCGGATGCTTGGCCGCCTGAACATGCGCACGGACCACTCCAGCCAGCGAGCACTCGTCGGTGAGCGCCAAGGCGGTGTAGCCGAGCTTGGCGGCGCGCTCGACCAGTTCTTCGGGGTGCGAGGCGCCCGTCAGGAAACTGAAATTCGACAGGCAATCCAGTTCGGCATAGGCCGGCAGCGCAGAGGTAAAAAGATCGGCCACCATGCGGGTCAGGCGTATAGCCCGTGCAAAAACCAGTGCTGGCCATGTTCGCGGTACAGCCAATAACGGGCCCCGGCCTGATCCTCGGCCACAAAGTAATCGCGTTGCGTTTGTGTGGCGTCCCACCAGCCGCTTTCTATGCGCTCGGGACCGCGCAGCAGGCGCAGTGGCTGGCCTTGATAGACCGGGCGATGTGCCTGTTCGGCAAGAGCGCGGGCAGGTTCGACGAGCCAGCATGGCCGATCCAGCGGCCCGGTGGGCAGGCTGTCGCGTACGCGGACGTGATGATGGGCAGGCTGCCAGTGGTTGGCGACTTCAGGCCTGTGATCGGCTTGAGGAGCCGGTCGCCGCAGTGCCTGTGGCCCCAGACGTGCAGCCAGCAGGTCCAGCAACCGTGCATGGTCGGCGGCATTGCCGCCCGGTTCGGGAAACAAGGTGGCGCTCGCGGTCCCGGGCTCGACGGTCTCGTGCGCCGATAGCGCCACGGCGATGACCGGCGCGGCCAGTTCGAGGCGCTCGAGGCGTTCGCGCAGCAAACCAAGCAGATGACGGCTGTGCCAGACCGGCTCAGCCATGGAGAGCGTCAGCAACGATGGCGGGCAGGCACGGCGGCCGCGTTCGTGCTCGAGCGTGAGCGTGACCGCGCGCACCGCGCGCCGGCAGGCGTGCAACCAGCCACTGAGTTGCTCGGCCAGTCGGGCTGCGACATCCATGAGGGCATGGGCGTGTTCGACGTAGTCCAGGAGTTCGAGGCGCGCGTCAAAACGTGGCGGTGGCTCAAACCAGCGGTGGGCTTCGCTGGCCTGCCCATAGGCAAGGTCAAGTGCTTGCAGCAACGCCGGCCCGGCACGGCGTTGCAGGCCGCCGCGTGGCAGGGCGCGCAGGTCGGCCAGGCTGTGGCAGCCCAGGCCTTGCAACCAGGTGCCCTGGGGGTGAGCTTCGGGCAGCAGCATCAGCGGCAGCGCGTCCAGGCGGCGTGCGAGGCTGGATAGCCGCAGGGCGGGCGGGCTGCGCCCACGGCCAGCAGCCAGGCGCCTTGGGCCGTGGGCGCAATGCCCAGCCGTCCATGCAGCCCCAGGGCGGCCAGGCTGCTGCGCACGCGGTGAGCCAGGCGAACAGGCCCGCCAAATAATTGCAGGCTGGCGCCGACATTCAGTAGCAGGGCGTCGGGTTCGCGCAAAGCCAGTTGCGGGGTGTACTGCAGCAGGGCCAGCGCGGCTTCGTGCAGGCGGCGCGTTTCGGCCTGCGGGTCGCGCAACCGCAGATCGGCACTGGGCGCCAGGGCCAGGGCGCTGGCGCGCCGCATGCCGATTTCCATGCCTGCCTGGCATGCCGCTGGCGTGAGCGCCACGATGCGTTCCTGCTCGAGGAGGGCGCCGCAGTAACCCGGCTCAGGCCACCGGGCTTGCACACTGTCCAGAGACAGATGATGGAGATGGATGGCGATCCAGAGGCGCATGAGGAGTAAAGACTTGAGCTGCCCGGTTTGGGGTACCGTCCAGCGGCAGGAAAATCGGGGTGTCGCACACCGGACCGCGGCGCTTGAGAATCTGGATGGACAGCCCGTTGGGCGCGGGCGCCAGGGCCAGGCGCAGCGGTGCGGGCGACGCATGATGCGCGGCTTGCGCCGGGCGCAATACGAAAAACAAGGTATCGCTGGCCTGCGCGGCCAGATGCAGCCGGCGCAGGGATTCGGGGCGCACCTGCGGCAACCAGCAAAGCAAGGCCGTGCAACTGGCGTGTTTGAGGATTTGTTCGGCAGCCCATAAGGCATCGCCCGGGCGCGGCGGCGCCACCCACAGCAAGCGTTCGGGAGCGAGCCGACATTGCCGCCAGGCAGCGATATGCGGCGTGAAAGGCGGCTGCACCAGCGCGATCGCACGGGCATCGTCGCGTTCGGCGATGGCCGCAGCCAGCAGGCGCACTTCACCGCTGCCCGGATGAGGCAGCAGCAGTTCGGTCAGACAACCTATGGGCCAACCGCCCTCGGGCAGTTGCGCGGACAGTTCACTGTGGCCGGTGGGCACCACGCGTGCGCTGGCCCGGGCCAGTTGCGTGGCTCGCCAAAGTGCGGGGTGGATGTGTTCGGGCGTAGGCATGGCGAAATTTCAATGACTGTATAAATATACAGTAAATCGAATCGAATGACCCATGCTGATGCGGCACCATATTAGTGCTCCATGCATGCCCCAAAAGGGGGCGCCTGGGCAGGAAAATGGGTTGACGGCGGGGCGCCTGGAGAGGGCTGCCCCGCGGCAACCTTGGCACGCTTTCTGCTTGCTCAAGGGCTGTCCGCTGTCATTCAACCTGCCTGAGGAGCCGTCATCATGGCTTACCTTCCCGAGAAGATCGTCGAGCTTTCGCGCCGCGTGGAAAAAATCTCCAACGAAAAAATATCCAGCATCGTCGACATCAACCAGCAAGCCAAATACTTATCCCTCAATGCCCGTATCGAGGCGGCGCGCTCCGGCGAGGCGGGGCGGGGGTTTGCGGTCGTGGCCAATCAGGTGCAATTCGTCTCCGAGCAAATCACCGGCATCGCCGATGCCCTGAAACAGGAGTTGGCCGGCTCCATTGCCGACCTGATCCGTATCAGCGAACACACGTTGCAGGAGATCCGTGGCTACGAAGGCAGGCGGCTAAGCGATCTGGCTTCCAACATGATAGAAACCATGGATCGCAATCTCTACGAGCGCTCCTGCGATGTCCGCTGGTGGGCCACCGACTCATCGCTGGTGGATCTGCTCAGTTCAGGGCAGGGTGAGCGCCATGCCAGCGAGCGGTTGAGCGTGATTCTGGACAGCTATACCGTCTATCTCGATCTCTGGGTAGCCGATGCCAGTGGCCGTGTGGTGGCCAGTGGCAGGCCTGGCCGCTATCCTCAAGTCATGGGTGCCGACGTTTCGCACTCCGAATGGTTCCGGCGCGGCATGGCCACGGCCAGCGGTGGCGATTACGCGGCACTGGATATTCAGTGTGAGCGCCTGCTGGGCGATGCCCAGGTCGCCTCCTATGCCACCGCGGTCCGCGCCGGGGCGGACCGCAATGGCAAACCTCTTGGCGTGCTGGGCATTTTTTTGGTTCATCGAGGAATACCGGGGAATGCAGACCGGATCTTGAGGAAGAAGTACTCCTGATCGCGGTAGCCGTAGGCGCGGCGCTTGATGACTTTGATGGTGTTGTTGATGCCCTCGACGATGCTGGTGTTGAGCCGGTGGCGACAGCGAGACAGAATCCCGTGCAGATAGGCTTTTAGCTTGAGCGCGAAGTGAGCCAAGGCGGCGATGCCGCTGCCCTGAGCCTGTTGCAGCCAGTGATCCCATGCCTGGCGGGCGTAGCCGGGGTGTTGGTAGAACCACAGCTGTTTGAGCTCATCGCGCATCAGATAAGCGGTGAGCAAGGGCTGGTTGGCCTGGATCTCCAGCTCATAGGCCGTCGTCATGTCGATCGCTACGGCCCGGATCTGCTGGGCAACCCCAGTTGGCAGTTGTTCGAAGAAGGCTCTGGCCGTCTCGCGCGAGCGGCCATCACCGATCCATAGCACCTGACGGCGGATCGGATCGACAACGACCGTGGCATAACGATGGCCCTTGTGTAGAGCGAACTCGTCCATCGCTAGGTAGTGGATCTGGCTCCAGTCCGGCTCTTGGATCGCCCGTCGCAGCAGGGCCTTGTCCAGCGCCTTGACCGTGTGCCAACCCAGTTGGAAGAAGCGCGCCACGGCCAGAATGTTGCTGGACTCAAGCAACTGGCTGACCGCCTCGGCCAGCCGGTCGGTCACTCGCTGGTAACGGCCCAGCCAGCTCAGCCTCTCCAGATGCGGTCCACCGCACTGCTCGCACCAGACCCGCCGACGCGGCACTACCAGCGTCACTCGCAGCGCCATTAGCGGCAGATCCCGCACCCGGCGCGTGGTCGTCTCATGCACCTGCCGACATCGGTTGCCGCAGTGCTCGCAGTGCATCGTTCGCGCTGAAGGCTTCAGGTAAATCGTGACCGTCCGGCTCTCACCTTCAGGCCACACGACCCGCTCCACCCGATAACCTTCCCACCCACCCAACCTCTCGATCGTCTTGCGGTCCAGCATGATCCCGGCCTTGATCCTTGAAAAATCAAGGATCAAGCGTAACGGCAATCAAGCACGGCTCCACGCTATTCCGCGATGAACCTCTTTTTTTGCATGGCGTGCCGCCGCGGCACTCAGTGTGAGCGCACGAAATTCTGATCGATTTCTTGGGGGTGATTCAAGCCCAGCAGTGCCGTGTTCCGGTGGAGCTCGGTCTTGAGAATCTGGATGGCATGTTCGACGCCGGCGCGCTGTCCAACCGTCGCGGCATAATGCATGGGCCTGCCGACAAAGACGCAGCGTGCCCCTAGCGACAGTGCCTTCAGAATATCCGTGCCGCGGCGGATGCCGCCATCCAGCATGACGGGTAGATTTGGCACTGCTGCGACAATTTCCGGCAGCATATCCAGGCCACTGACCGCTCCATCGATCTGCCTGCCACCATGATTGGATACGATGATTCCATCGCATCCGGTCTTGGCGGCCAGCAAGGCATCGTCGGGGCGCAAGATCCCTTTTATGATCAGAGGGCCTTGCCATAGACGCCTGGCGAGGGCGACGTGCGGCCAGCTCACCTTGTCGCGGCCCTGAGTGTCTCGCTCGACACGTGCCGAAATGATGGGCGCTCCGCGTTCAGCACGCCAGTTTTCAAAATGCGGCATGCCGTGACGAAAAAGGGTTTTCAGAAAAGTGGACATCAGCCAGCTCGGATGGCTCAGCCCATCCCAGGCCATTCGAAGGCTGGGCTTCAATGGCGCGCTGAATCCATGGCGGGCATAAGCTTCGGGATTGGGAGAGACGGGCAGGTCCACCGTCAACACCAGCGTGCTGAAGCCAGCGTTTCGGACCCGAGTCAACAGTGCCTGGATCCGCTCTTGTTCTGCAGGCAGATACGCCTGGAACCATGTCTGAGGGGCAGCCTGAGCCACTTCCTCCATGGGTACGAGCGAGGCGCCGCTCATGATGGCTGGCACATTGTGTTCTTGCGCGGCTTGTGCGAGGACCTTGTCCGCGCGATAGCACCACATCGCCGCCAACCCTACGGGTGCGAGGCCAAACGGCGCACTATAGGTCTGACCGAGCAACGATATGGACGAGGATCGATTCGAGACATCCGTCAGCACCTTAGGGCAGAGGTGGATTCCTGCAAATGCCTGGCGATTGGCCTCGATGGCCATCCCGTCTTCTGCGCCATGCCGGAGGTAACCGTAGAGTTGCCTGGGCAGGCGTTTCTTTGCGGCGGGTTCGAAGTCGTGCAACGACAAAAACGAAGCGGGTCTGAACATGGCCTGCCATTTATCCTAATAAATAGGATGCAAGTTTTATAATATGGCTTGCATCATCCGCAACCAGGCAGCCTTTGTCAATCGCGAAGGCAAGCGATGCGCCCGCTGGCAGGCAGGGTGTGGGCAGGTATGGGCCTGGGCAGGTGGGCGGGCAGCGAGCACGCTAGCCAGGCGAACGATGGCGATCAGACGTGGTCAGGCGGGGCAGGCCGGCCGAACGCGCGGCAAGGGCACGCAGCGCGCCGCGGCCTCGCCGGAAAAGAGGCCTCGCGCGAGCGGGCGGCGCTTAGTTACCGTCGCAATCCGCCCAGCAATTGGGGGTTTCAAACAGACGGACGCGAGACAGCCGGAGATGGTGCCCGTAGGTGTTCTGATAGTGGGGGCAAGAATCCCGAAAATAACGGCCGCCAGGTTTTCTGCGGTAGGGATACGGTCGAGGATCACGGTCTTGTGATCGGGCAGGGAGGCCAAAAAATCGCGTACGGCGGCATCGCCTTCATAGACCAGAAAAGCATGGTCCCAGATATCGACCAGATGCGTTTTGGCGATGTGTTTGATGTCCGAGAAGTCCATCACCATACCGTTATCGGATTGGCCGGGTGCCTGGACGACGTCGCCAGTCAGCGTCAACTCCAGGACGTAACGGTGGCCGTGCAGATTGCGGCACTGGCTGCGATGATCGGGAATGCGGTGGCCGGCATCGAACTCCAGCCTGCGGGTGACGGAAATCAAGGGCGGCTCCCGCACGTGAATCGGACAATCATGGAATGCCTATGTATTTATGGGTTTGCACGCTCAGCCGCCATTGCGGATGCGCCATGCAATAAGTCACTGCCGCTTCGGTATTGGCCAGCCGCTGCGGGCCATCCATGGGCTGCAGGAAGAAATGCTCGAAATCGAGATTGGCAAATGCTTCGGGGGGCGTATCGGCTTGCGGAAACACCAGTTTGAGCTCTTGGCCGCGAGTCTGCACCACGGGTGCCTTGCCCTTGGGGCTGACGCAGATCCAGTCCACACCAGCCGGAACGGGTAGGGTGCCATTGGTTTCGATGGCGATGGTAAAGCCTTGCGCATGCACTGCCGCGATCAAGGCAGCATCGAGTTGCAACAAGGGTTCCCCTCCCGTGAAGACGACATACCTGCCGGCGGTCTCGGGGCCCCAGGTGTCAGCGAGCGTCGCAGCAAGCGCTGCAGCGTCACGGAATTTGCCGCCGCCCTCGCCGTCAGTACCGACGAAATCGGTATCGCAAAAGGTACAGGCAGCGGTTGCGCGGTCTCTTTCGCGGCCAGACCAGAGATTGCAGCCCGAAAAACGGCAGAACACCGCGGCGCGCCCAGCCTGGGCGCCTTCGCCCTGCAGCGTCTTGAAAATTTCTTTGGCGGAGTAAGTCATGAAGATCCGGGAGCCTGAGCCCAAACCGGGAAAATGCAATCTGCCATTTTACCGTCAGTGAGCGCGGGCAGCCTGTCGGGCCCGTGCGGGCCTCGTCAGCGCCGGAAAGGACAACGGCAGGGTGAGACAGGCCGGCGTGGTTAAATCTCCCTTTCAATGAGCCGGCGCATTTTCGATGTTGCACATTCAGGAATCCCTTTACCTGGACGAACGCGAACTGGATTTCGGCATGATCCGGGCGCAGGGCGCCGGTGGCCAGAACGTCAACAAAGTCGCCAGCGCCGTGCACCTGCGCTTTGACGTGCCTGCTTCGGCGCTACCTGATGAGGTCAAAGAGGCCATCCTGGCCCTGGCGGACCGTCGCATATCCAAGGACGGCGTGCTGATCATCAAGGCGCAGGCCTATCGCAGCCAGGACAAAAATCGCGCCGATGCCGTCGAACGCTTGCTGGCCTTGTTGCGCCAGGCACTCGTCAAGCACCCGACACGCCGCGCCACCCGGCCGACCATGGCATCCAAACGCCGCCGCGTGCAACGCAAGGTGCAACGTGGCGATGTAAAGCGCCTGCGAGGCCGTGTGGGTGAGGATTAGGCCACCGCCGGATAGCTGAAGAACGCGACGTGAAGCGTGTTTAGCAGCAGATGCGCCACGACGGCAGCGGCCAGGCCGCCGCGCTGATAGGCCCAGCCGTAGAACAGGCCGGCCACCGACGCCAGGGCGACCAGGCCGGGTCCGCCGGCATAGTGCGCCAGCCCGAATAGCACCGCAGTGCAGATGCAGGCCCAAGGCCCACCCAGACGGCGATTCAAGGCTGGCTGAAGATAACCGCGAAAAAAGGCTTCTTCGGCCAGGGTGACCAGCAGCGCGTTATTGATCAGCCATGCCCAGCCCGCATCCGGCCAGCCGGGTGCCCAGGCAACGGCACCAAACCACCAGGCGATACCCAGGCAGACCAGAGCGCCGGTCAGACCGGCTGCCAGGCCACTCTGCAGGCTCTGCCGCTACCCGCCACGTATCAGCGGCGGAGCCATGACCCGTAGTACCCACCAGGCAATGAGCGGTTTGTCGAGGTTGAGATACATGCGAAGGGGCACGGAGTCTGGCTTGATGGCCTGGTCGATGATCAGCGGATTATGGAACCCCGGCAGCCGGTGCAAGGCGAGCGCCAGGGCCGTGAGGACGAAGAGCGTGTGGCCGAATGCCGGGCAGCGACCGCGCTGCAGCTTCGCACTGGCCAGCAGTAAGGCGAACGCCAGCAAGGCCGAAGGTTCGAGCCAGTCTCGCCATGCGGCGCAGGCCAGTCCTGCCAACAACAGCGCCAGGGCTGGCCTGTACGCCGGCGGCCACCAGAGCAGGACGTAGGCCGGAAAGATCAGGATCCAGGGCAGGCAGGCAATCATGCAGGAGTCATCGGGAGCGTTGGCGCATTGTAGGCAAGGTGCGCGGTCGGGGCGAGGAGCGAAAAAACGGCTCCCGTCTCAGGTGTTGCGGTGTAAGGTTGACGCATGCTCGGCATGCCGCCGGCTCAAAGGACACGCATGATGCATATCGCTTTGTTAATGATGGCCGCGGCGCTGTTGCCGCTGGTCGCTGCCATTGCCTGCAAGGCTGGAGGCACCGGATTTGACAACCGCGAGCCGCGCCATTGGCTGTCGGATCAGCAGGGCTGGCGAGGGCGCGCGAACGCGGCACAAGCCAATAGCTTCGAAGCCTTACCGTTCTTCTTTGCCGCCGTGTTGTTTGCGCTGTATAACCAGGCTCCCCGCGAGCAGCTTGTCGTGCTCATGGGGGCCTGGGTGGTGGTGCGTTTGGTCTATCTCGCCCTGTACGTGGGAGGCCATGGCACACTGCGCTCGCTGGCCTGGTTGGCAGCGCTTATCCTCAACATAGTTATCTTGTTTGCCGGCGTGCACTGAGCCGGCAACGGCTTATTGCCACTCAAAAATCGCGTTTGCGGTCCCGCTCGCACCGATATGCACGCCTTGCGTCTTAACCTGTCCGTTGGACGTGGCTTTGACGGTGTAATCGCCCGCCGGAAGATTGGCCAAAAGATAAGGGCCTTGCGAGACAGTCTTCAGGACGACTTTGTTCTGCGCATTGCTGATCTCGACCGGGATGTCGGCCAGATACTGGGCACTGCCGCCGGCGGCGCGTTGGGCAAACGTGAGCATCAGGCGGTACTGACTGGCTGCCGCCTTCATGGCGTCGGATTGCCCTTGGCCGATGCCGCCAGACAGAAAGCGCACATCGCCTTGCTGCTGGGCTTGAGGCAGACCGGACGGCGGCGATTGGGCCAGGCTGGCCCCGCTAAGAGCCATGAGGCTGGCGGTTATCAGGGCTGCTGCGACTACGTTGTTGCGGTTTTGCTTCATGGTCGGTACTCCTCAGATAAGGCAATCTTTACCGGGTCGATTACCCGTTGCCGATTGCACGCCGTGCGGGATCGCTTGCCAAGGCCAAGAGGCGCCAGCCTGGATGGCCGTTCTATCAGGCCGGATGCATAAGGGAAGGTGAGATCGGTTTCGCCGGCCACATGCGCCTCGGGCGTGAAGCGCCTTTCATGCAACTCGCCCACGCCATTATCACGCCATAGCAGCACCGTGGAGCACCGAGTGCCGTAGTCCGGGCTGACGATGAAAGGACTGCTCAGCAGCCGTTCTCGTGCCAGTGGCAGGCCGGTCCGGGGCAGGGCCGCGTCATCGGCCGGCTCGCGGTCGTCCAGCGCGGCAAACAGGGCCGGCAGGTTGGGTTGCGGGCTATGGGCCAGTACCTGCGCGACGGCCGTCTTCAGGCGCACCAGTTTGGGCCAGGGAGTATCCAGCAGGTGGTTCGATAATGCGTAAACGCCGGTGCTCAGATAGCGCGGCGCCGTGTCTCGATTGCTGTAGTACCAGGCTCCTTGATGATCGCCGACGATGAGATTGAAACCGTTATAGGCGCTTGCCTGGCGTGCCACGTCCATAAGGTAGTCGTGCGGCGCTATCGAACCGGCAAGGTAACGCTCGACCAGCGCGCCGCGCGACGGTGCATCGGCGACCTGGTGCCCAACTTCGCGGTAATTGGTGATGACGGCATAACGGCCGTTGTCGGCTGCGCCCATCCACGTGCCGCCCGCGCGCAGGTCGCGCCCGGCATACAGCCGAGGCTCGCCCGGCCAGGGGGCGGCCGCGGCCGTGGGACGGGCATGGAACTCATCGCGGTTAGCGGCGATGAGCACCGGGATGCAGGCCACCTGGTTCAAGGCGATGACGGCAAGGCACATATCAGCTGCGCACCAAGGGTGCCAGTTCGGGCTGCGCGATGCGGAAGTAGTCCTCCGTGCGCAGGAGGATGGAAGCATCCAGACGGCCGGCATTGAACACGATTTCATCGTGCCGCTGACGCAGCGTGGGATCAACGATCAATTGCAGTTCGGGATTGAAGGAGAACGGAGGGATGGCACCGATCTCGCAGCCGGTCAGTTCGCGCGCCAGATCCAGCGATGCCAGCGCGGCTTTCTTGCCACCTGCGGCGCGGGCGATGGCCTCCAGATCGGCTTGCGCGTCAGCCGGGAAAACCGCCAGCACGTGTTTGCGTTGCGTGGCGCTTATCTTGATGCGGCAGACCAGGGCTTTGGCGCCCTGGCTCACTTCGGTGCCGCGGATGGCCGCGACTTCCACGGACTTGCCTGCAGCCGGATGGCGGAGCAGACGAAAACTCACGGCATGCTTGGTCAGCAGGTCCTGCAATTGCTCAAAGACGTCCATGACGGCGTACGAAGGCGGATACAGCCTCCATCATACGCCCGCTTCGGCGGGGGCTTCATTCCACCAGCCGCCACCCAGCGCGTGCATGAGCGCGGCCGTATCGGTGTAGCGGCGGGTCTGGGCCTGGATACGGTCGCGCCGTGCCGAGAGTAATTGACGTTGCGCGTCGAGCAGGTTCAATTGGCTGATGCCGCCGACGTGGTACTGGTCGCTGGCGGTGGTGTAAACGGCCTCTGTTTGCGCTTCGGCTTGACGCTGCTGGCCGAGCACCTCGGCGTCGTGTTCCAGGGCACGCAGGCTGTCGGCCACCTGCTGCCAACCTTGCAAAACCGTATTGCGGTAGGCCGCGGCCGCGGCCTCGTAGGCGGCCTCGGCGCCGCGCTTGCGGGCCCGTAGTTCGCCGCCCCGGAACAAGGGCTGAGCCAGGCCCAGCCCGAGGTTCCAGATGTTGATGCCGTTGCCCAGGTCCCCTGCATGGGTGCGTTGGGTGCCGAAGCCGGCCGTCAGGGTCAGGCGCGGGTAGAGATTGGCCGTGGCCACGCCCACATCGGCCGCAGCGCGGCGCCACGCGGCTTCCGCAGCCAGGATGTCGGGACGCTGTCGCGCTAGCGCCGAGGGCAAGCTTACCGGCACTTGCTGCGGCAGTTTGAGGCTCGACAGCCTCAGGCCAGGATCGGACATGCTGCCCGGGTCCCGTCCAAGATACACGGCCGGTTGATGCGTGCTGCGCGCGAGTTCCTGTCGCAGCGTGGGCAACTGAGCCTGCGTCTGGGCCACGAGCGCGGCCTGCGCATGCCACTGCCGTTCGGCGACCGCGCCGGCGTCTAGACGCTTGCGGACGATAGTCAATTGCGACTGTTGGGCCTCGGCCAGGGCCGTGGCGGCCTCTAGCTCCTCGCGCAGTCCGGCTTGCCTGATGGCAGTCGTGACGACGTTGGCCGCCAGGGTCATGCGAGCCGCCTGCCATTCATAGGCCATGCGCTGCGCCTCGGCGACGTAGCCTTCGACAGCCCGCCTTTCGCCGCCCCAGATATCCAAGGTGTAAGACACCGCAATCGAGGCGTTATACAGGGCGAAAGGCTCGGGCTGCGGCACGTCGATACCCATGGAGGACGGGTCCACCCGTTGCCGCACGCCGGACAGCTTGGCGTCGACTGCCGGCAGCAGGCGCGAGCCGGCTTGTGCATTGGCGGTCTCTTGCGCTTGAACGAGCTTGGCGCGGGCCTGCGCCAGGGTGGGGCTGTCAGCCAGCGCCTGGCGCACGAGCGTGTCGAGGACCGGCGATCCGAACAATTGCCACCATTGGGCGGGCACATCCGCGCCCGCCTGCAGGGCTTGCGCGTCGCGGCCCTGGCCCACCTGGGCTGGCATGCTCAAGGGCGTGCCTTGGGGGCGTGGGGGTGGAAATCCGGGCCGACGGCGCAACCGGCCAGCAGCACCAGCCAGGGCAATCGGGTCGCGAACGTAGCGTAATGGGGCATCGAGGCACTCAATCCAGGGTGCGGCGGTAAAAACGCAAGGCCAGGCCCATGACGACCAGCGTGAAAACAATCAGCGGCCAGATACTGGGCCACAGATCGATCCAGCCATTGCCTTTGAGCAAAATGCCGCGAATCAGCCGGTTGTAATAGGTCAGCGGCAGCACGTTGCCGATGGCTTGCGCCCAGGCGGGCATGCCCAAAAAGGGGAACATGAAGCCCGACAGCAAGAGATTGGGCAGGAAGTAAAACATCGCCAACTGCAAGGCCTGCAGCTGGTTCTGAGCCACCGACGACAAGGTGATGCCCACGGTCAGGTTAGCCGCAACGAAAAGCAGTGTCGTCAGATAGACGGCCAGCAGACTGCCTTCGAAGGGCACGTGAAAGACAAAACGGGCCGCTGCCAACGTGATCGTGGCCTGGATCAGGCCAATGGCGATGTAGGGCATGATCTTGCCGGTCATCACTTCCAACGGCGTGACCGGCATGGCGAGCAGGTTCTCCATGGTGCCGCGCTCACGTTCCCGGGTCATGGCCAGGCCGGTGATCATTACCAGCGTAAGCGTAAGCACCATGCCGATCAGGCCGGGAACGGTGTTGTATTGCGACACCTGCTCTTCGTTGTAGAGACGGTGCACCCGCACGTCGAAGGCAGCAGGCGCGCCAGCCAGATGCGCCCAGGGGCCGGTCAGGTCATGGCGTGGGACGCTGTCGGCCAGTTGCGCTGCCGCGCCGATGGCCATGCCCGTGGCCAGGGGATCCGTGGCATCGGCCTCGATCAGCAGGGCGGGGCGTTCGCCGCGCAGCAACTTGCGGGTAAAGTCCGGGGGGATAGTGACCACAAAGAGCACGTCGCCGCGCGCCAGTGCCTGCCGTGCGCTGGCTTCGTCAGGCAGCGTGTCGACGATTCTGAAGTAATCCGAGGCGGACATCGCCGAGAGATAACTGCGCGTGAACTCGCTCTGATCGGCGGCCAGGACAGCCGTTGGCAATTGCTTGGGGTCGGTATTGATGGCGTAGCCAAACAGTGCAAGCTGCACCAAGGGCAGTACGATGATCATGCCGAAGGTAATGCGGTCACGTCGCAACTGCAGAAACTCCTTGAGCACCATACTCCACCAGCGCGTCCAGGAGAAAAAGCGCCCTTGAGTACGCACGGCGCTCATGGTTGGCTCCCGAAGTTGTCGCTGGCTCGGCTCATCAGATAAATAAAGACATCTTCCAGGCTGGTTGGCACGGGCGCAATCGTCAGACCGCGGCGATGTACCGCGTCGCGCAGTGTCTGCTCCAACGGTCCGCCGAGCTGACCGCTGACGTGCAGCGCATTGCCAAACGCCACGGTCTGTGCGACACCGGGCTGGCCGCGCAACCACTGACCCAATGGCACCAGATCTGCTCCTCGTACCGCCCAGGTCTGCAACTGCTGGCCGGCGGTGATGCTCTCGGCCGTGCCTTGCGCCAGCATGCGGCCGTAGGCCAGATAAGCCAGTTTGTGGCAGCGCTCGGCCTCATCCATGTAGTGGGTGCTGACCAACACCGAAATACCTTGTGCGGCCAGGGAGTGCAGCTCTTCCCAGAAGTCGCGCCGGGCCGTCGGGTCAACGCCGGCAGTGGGTTCGTCCAGAAGCAGTAATTGGGGTTCGTGCAGCAGGCAAGCGGCCAATGCCAGGCGTTGCTTCCAGCCGCCTGATAGCGAACCCGCCAGTTGATTGGCCCGCCCCTGCAGGCGCAACTGCTCGAGCGCGTGGTCCACGGCCTGCCGACGTCGGGGCATGTCGTAGATACGCGCTACGAAGTCCAGGTTTTCACGGATGGTGAGATCTTCCCAATACGAGAACCGCTGCGTCATGTACCCCACGTGGCGTTTGATGCTGCCACTGTCACGCAGAATGTCGTAACCCAGGCAGGTGCCACTGCCGGCGTCGGGGGTGAGCAGCCCGCACATCATGCGTATGCAGGTGGTCTTGCCGCTGCCGTTGGGACCGAGAAATCCGTAGATCTCGCCGCGCCCGACTTGCAGTGACACTTGTTCGACGACCAGTTTGTCACCGAAGCGTTTGGTCAGCCCCTGGACGTCGATGACAGGGTCGGGCTGGGTCATGGCGCCGTCTCGTCCAGACGCACGTCCACCGGTTGGCCGGGATGCAGGCGAGTGGCCTGATCCGCCTGGGGGCGCGCTTCGACCAGAAAAACCAGTTTGTCCCGCACTTCGCGGCTGTAGATGACGGGTGGCGTGTATTCCGCCTGCGTGGCGATATAGCTGATGTGCGCCGGTATGGCGCCGCCGCAACCATCGCAGGCGATACTCAGCGGCTGGCCGACGCGCAGGCGACCGACTTGATCCTGTGGGACGAAAAAGCGCAGCTTGATGTTGCCCGGCGGCAGCAACCGTACCACCGGACTGCCGGCGTTGACCCATTCGCCAGGCCGGTACAGGGTGTCGAACACCAGGGATTGGGCGGGAGCCTGAACGCGTCGCTGTGCCAGGCTCCAGTCCGCCTGGGCCAGCGTCGCTGCGGCCGCTTGAACGTCGGCCTGTTGCGCCTGACGTTGCTGGTCACGGGCTGGCAGCGTGGCCACTTCAAGCTGGGCCTGCAACTCGCGGACCTGGGCACGATTGGCATTGGCGGAGGCGCGCGTATTGTCCAGCTCCTGGCGCGAAATGCCCCCGTCTTGATACTGGCGCGTGTCGCGCGCCAGTTGGGCATCGGTACGGGTCTGTTCTGCCTGAGCACGAGCGAGCTGGGACCGCACGACGGCGACCTCGGGCGGTCGTTTGCCGCTGGCGGTGTCGGCCAGTTGAGCCTGCGCTGCGGTCAATCGCGCCTGGGCTTCGTCGCGAGCCGCCGTTTCTTTGTCGTGATCCAGGGTAAACAGCAGACCTGCCTGGGGCACTTGCTGCCCCCGTTCGACATCGAGGCTGAGCAACCGTCCGGACTGGGTAGGCGCCACGGCGACGAAATCACCCTCGGCATAGCCCTGGAAAGCGGTGTTTGATTCGCGGCCGCAGGCGGCCACAAGGCCGCAGGCCAACGCCGCCGCGGCAAGGCGAGCGAACCGGGTCATGGGCGTAGGATCGGTCAAAGTCATGGGCGTCGGCGTCTGGAAGAGAAAAGGCCGTGCTCGATAAGCGCACAGGCGTGGGCGGAGATGGCGGTACGGTCCAGGGGCTGGTCCTGGCCCCAGACGCGCCGCCAGACCCCGGCGGTAGCCAAGGGCAACAGCGTTGTGCCCAGGATGGAGAGAAAAACCAGTCTGGGATCTATCCCCGGGTGGATCTGGCCTTGGGCCTGCGCCTGCGCGAGTTCTTGCGCAAAGGCGCGCAGTCTTTCGGTCGGTAGGTGGGCGAGGACGCGATCGCGCAACTCCCCGCCTTCGTTGACGACTTCCCGCATCCATAGCGGCGCAAGCCACGGGCGCTGGTCGGCGCACTCCATCAGCCTGGCCACGATGGTGCGCACCATCCCGCGCAGGGAGCAGACCTTGTCGGGCGGTGACCAGACGTATTCGATGAGAGGCACCAGGCGCTCGGCTACGACCGTGTCGAGCAAGGCGTCGCGATTGCGGAAGTAATAATGCACCATGGCCGCGGTCAGGCCCGCGGCCTGGGCAATGCGGGCAATCGTCGTTGCCGACACGCCGTGCTGCGCGAATAGGGCCGTGGCGGTATCGAGCAGAAGTGCACGCGTGGCGCCGGCGTCGGGGCGGGCAGGCCGTCCAGGGCGGCGCAGGCGTAGCGAGGCGGTTAAGGTCACCATGGACGCAAGTTTAATTAATGAATAAGTTAATTAAAAACGGATATATGTGACAGGATCCGGGCGCGCGGGCGCCTGCCTGGTGTAAAAGAGATCAAATCCATCAAGGAGTTCGCGCATGGCTGAACAATCCGCCTCCGTCAATCGCCGCATTCTGCTTGCCCGTCGTCCCCGGGGCGAGCCCCTGGAGAGCGATTTTCGGCTGGTGACCGAAGCCGTACCTCGCATTGGTCCGGGCCAGGTGTTATTGCGTACGGTTTATCTGTCGCTGGATCCGTACATGCGGGGCCGCATGAGCGATGCGCCATCCTATGCCAAGCCGGTGGACCTGGATCAGGTCATGGTGGGCGGCACGGTAAGCCGTGTGGCGGCCAGCCAGCATCCTGACTTTGAGGTGGGCGAATGGGTGCTGGGTCAAAGCGGCTGGCAGGATTGGGCGTTGTCGGACGGCCATGGCTTGCTCAGCTTGGGACGAGATCCACAGCAGCCCTCGTATGCGCTGGGTGTGCTTGGCATGCCTGGCTATACCGGCTATATGGGCCTGCTCGACATAGGGCAGCCCCAGCCTGGCGAAACCGTGGTGGTAGCTGCGGCCACCGGCGCGGTGGGTTCAGTGGTGGGGCAGGTCGCGCGCCTGAAGGGATGCCGCGCGGTGGGGATTGCTGGCGGTTTGGAAAAATGCCGATTTGCGGTCGAACAACCGGGCTTTGACGCCTGCCTGGACCACCATAGCCCCGACCTGGCGGACATGCTGGCAGAGGTGACGCCAGATGGCATCGATGTTTACTTCGAGAACGTCGGCGGAAAAATTTTTGATGCCGTCATGGGTCGCCTCAATCCGCGGGCGCGGGTGCCGGTCTGCGGGCTGATTTCGACTTATAACGCCACCGAGCTTGCACCGGGACCGGACCGGGTGCCCGCCCTCATGGGAACGATATTGCGTAAGCGCATCCGCATGCAGGGCTTCATCATCATGCAGGATTACCCGGACGGGTTCATCCCATTTCGCCAGGTGATGAGCCGTTGGCTCGAGCAGGGTGACGTCAAATACCGCGAAGACAGGATCGAGGGGCTGGAGGCCGCCGGTCGTGGTCTGATCGGCTTGTTGCGCGGTGAGAACGCGGGCAAGCGCATCGTACGAGTGGGAGACGACGCATGAGGATACTCATGGTGCTGACATCGCATGAGCGCCTGGGCGATACGGACCGCAAGACGGGTTTCTGGCTTGAGGAGTTTACGGCGCCGTTTTATGTCTTCAAGGATGCGGGGGCGCACATCACGCTGGCCTCGCCGCGCGGGGGGCAACCGCCGCTGGATCCCCAGAGCCAGGCCAGTCAGGCCCAGACCGAGTCCACGCGCCGGTTCGACAAGGATATACCCGCGCAGGCGCAACTTGCCGCCACTGAGCGACTGGCCGATATCCGGGCCGCGGATGTCGACGCGCTGTTCTACCCCGGCGGCCACGGGCCGCTATGGGATCTGGCCGAAAACCGCCACTCGCTGGATCTGATCGAGGCGCTGCTTGCGGCTGGCAAGCCGGTAGGGGCGGTGTGTCACGCGCCTGGCGTGTTGAGGCATGCCAAAACCTGCGGCGGAGAGCCGTTGGTGGCAGCGCGCAGGGTAACCGGATTCAGCAATGCCGAAGAGGCGGCCATGAAGCTGACTCATGTCGTGCCGTTTCTGGTCGAGGATGAACTCAAAAGGCTCGGCGCCGACTACAGCGCAGGACCGCAACCGTTTGCACAATACGTGGTGCGCGACGGTCTGCTGATCACGGGGCAGAACCCGGCTTCCTCAGCAGGCGCGGCGCAGGCCTTGCTGGCCGCGCTGGCGCGCGACTGAGCGAGGCCGGCTCAATCGGGCAAGCGGAACGTCGCGGCAACGGCCTCGAAGTCAGCCACCGTGCGCTGTTGCCAGGCGTCGTCCCGGTCGAGCTCCTGAGCCAGGATGCGCGCAACCTCGGGTGCGGCCACGCTGGCGGCCGCGGCATCCAGGAAGAGGGCACGATTGCGGCGCGCCAGCACGTCTTCGACCGATTGCGCCAGCTCGTGGCGGGCGGCATAACGTACATGCGCTTCAGTCAGCCCGCTGGCTTGGACCAGCATGCGGTCGGCGCCTGGCAGGGCACGCAAGGCCGGCAAATCGGTGCCGTAGTAGCTATCCGGTGTGCCTTGCGGCGCCAGCGGCCTGGCGTCGGCCGCCGGCGCACCGTGCAGGCGTAACTGCGCACTGCGGCAGGGTGCTTGCGGCAGCAACTGTTTGCTGATGGCAGTGTCCATCACATCCTGGGCCATCCGGCGATAGGTGGTCCACTTGCCGCCGGTGACCGTGATCAGGCCGCTTTTGGCAGTCAGGATGGTGTGTTCACGCGATAGCGACTTCGTGGAGGCGTCGCCGGTGGCCTTGACCAATGGCCGCAGGCCAGCCCAGACGCTGGTGACGTCCGCACGCGTGGGCTTGCGAGTCAGGTAGCGGGCGGCGGTCTCGAGGATGAAGTCCACCTCGCCGGGCATCGGGCGCGGATCAATAGGGAGATCCGTACGTGCGCTATCGGTGGTGCCGACGATGGTATGACCGTTCCAGGGAACCATGAAAAGCACCCGGCCGTCATCGGTTTTCGGCACCAGAATGGCTTGTTCGCCAGGCAGAAAATCCCGCGGCAGCGTCAAATGTACGCCTTGACTGGGGGCAACCATCGTTTGCGCGGCGGGGTCGTCCATACGGCGCACCGCATCAACCCACACCCCGGTGGCGTTGATGACGCACCGGCCGCTAACGGTGTGTTGGGTATCATCGATGGTGTCATGAGTCCGTACGCCGTCGATGCGGCCTTGTGCATCACGGGTCAGGCCGACGACTTTGACGTAGTTGATCGCGGTGCCACTCAGATCCAGGAGCGTACGCATCAGCGCTGTGGCCAGCCGAGCGTCGTCGAACTGGCCGTCGTAATACAGCACTCCTCCACGCAGCCGTTGGCCGTTGACGGCGGGCGCCAGCGTGCTTGCCCGTGCCAGGGTTTCGCGCGAGGATAGCCAGCGGCTGGGAGCCAGGTTGAGTTTTCCGGCCAACATATCGTAGAGCTTGAGCCCCACGCCATAAAAAGGTTGGTCCAGCATCGAATAGGCCGGGACCACGAATCCGAGCGGCCAGGCCAGATGGGGCGCGTTCCGCGCCAACAGTCCGCGTTCGTGCAGCGCCTCGCGTACCAGGCTGACGTTACCTTGGGCGAGATAGCGCACTCCCCCATGCACGAGTTTGGTGGCCTTGCTGGATGTTCCCTTGGCGAAGTCCGCGCCTTCAAGCAGCAGGGTCCTGAAGCCGCGGGAGGCCGCATCGACGGCCGTGCCCAGACCGGTGGCGCCACCACCAATGACAATGACGTCCCAAGGAGCGGAGGGCTCCAGGCGGGCGAGAAGTTCAGCGCGTGTGGGCGTGGCGTCGGAAGGGCGTGAGTTCATGGTTGCGAAGAAAGAGAGTCAGGGCGCATCGCCAGCGATATGGCAACGCACGCCCGCGTCGCGTAGGATTTGGGCCAGCGCGGGCTGCGGTTCTGCGTCGGTGAAAAAAACGGCTGATGCGGGCAATGGGTGCCAGCTCGACCATGGCCTGGCGCTGAAACTTGCTGCTGTCGGCTGCCAGCCATACTTCGCGCGACTGATCAATGATGGTCCTTGCGACCCGTACCTCACGAAAGTCGTAATCGCGCAAGGTGCCGTCGGCTTCGATACCGGATATGCCGATCAGGCCAATGTCCACCTTGAATTGCCGAATGAACTCGATCGTGGCCTCACCGGTAATCCCCCGGTCGCGCGGGCGCACGACGCCGCCGGCGACGATGACTTCGCAATCCGGGTTGTCCGATAGGATGTCGGCCACATGCAGATTATTGGTGATGACGCGCAGACCTCGGTGCCGCAGCAGGGCGCGCGCAATCGCTTCCGTGGTGGTGCCAATGTTGATGAGCAGAGAACATCCATCGGGCACGGCGCGCGCCACGGCTTCGGCGATGCGCCGCTTGCCCTCGGCGTGCAGACCCTGGCGCTGGCGGTAGGCGATATTCTCGATGGTCGATGCTTCGCTGCGCACGCCGCCATGAAATCTCGAAAGCATGCCGGCCTCAGCCAGCAGATTGACGTCGCGGCGCACCGTCTGCAACGTCACATCGAAGGCGCGCGCCAACTCTTCGATGGAGGCCGACCCCTGAGATCGGACCTGCTCCAGGAGCGCACTTTGGCGGGGGTTCAGTGTCATGGTTACATGATAAAACAACAAAAGCGAAAACACATAATCCTATTCGCGCGTGGATTATGTTCGCTTTCTGTCGTACCAGGTTCGCTCGTGCCGCGCCTGTGGCGTGTGCAAACGCGGGCGTGCGGGCACCGAAGCCGGCAACCCGATCCGTCCATCCGACAGGGGCAATGATGGTGATCTGCGTATTGCGGCCCAGGCGCACGGCGGATGCCGAAGTACCGGCCACGGGCTGATGGCGTCGATGTCGACATTCAGGCCTGGCCAGGTACTCACGTTCCGACCCCGCGTCGACCCGCGCATGGGGCTGGTTCAGGGTGCGAACTTGCCGCCGCTTTGCGGGGTGCCGGAAGTCAGCCTGATAAACGGCGGCTCGACGAATCGGCCGTCAATCGCCTTCGGTCCACTCTACGCAAGCCCCTACCGAACACAGGTTTTCGACGAAATTGGGGTGCGCCCGGAGAATAGGCAGGGCATTGGTGATTTCCGAGCGGCCTTCGATACTGGCGGCCACCATCAGCAACGCGATGGCCACGCGAATGATATAGGGACTTTCGACCTTGGCCGGGGTGAGCGGCAGGCCGTCGAATGTGATGAGGCGGTGGGGATCGGAAAGAAAAACGTGGGCGCCAAACTTGGACAGCTCTCCCGACCAACCCATGGCGCCGTCGTAGACCTTGTTCCAGAACATGGCGCTGCCCTGCGCCCGTACGCCGAGCGCGATGAAAATGGGCAGCAGATCGACGGGCAGGTAGGGCCACGGGGCGGCTTCGACCTTGGTCAGGATGTTCTGGGTGAAGGGCCGGCGCACCTGCAGCGGGCCGTCGCAATGCGCCTGCGACCAGCCATCGTGATGCTCGACCTCAACGCCAAACTTGGCGAATGTGCGATCGATGAGAGGGAACTGCTCGGGAGCAGAGTTCTTGACCGTGATGGCGCCGCCGGTGATGGCCCCCAGCGCCAGAAAAGTGGCGATTTCGTGGAAGTCTTCGTCGAACCGGAATTCACCACCGCCCAGACGCTGGCCGCCTTCGATACGCAGATGGGACGTTCCGATTCCGCTGATGGGAACGCCCAGCATTTCCAGAAACCGGCAGAACTCCTGCACATGCGGTTCGGAGGCGGCATTGACCAGGGTGGACACCCCTTGAGCGGCTACGGCGCACAGGGCGAAGTTTTCCGTAGTGGTAACCGATGCGTAATCGAGCCAATGATCATTGGCCGCCATTTTCCCGTCGGCGCGCACGATTAGCGAATGAGGCGCGCGTTCGATGCGTGCGCCAAAGCGTTCGAACACTTCGACGTGCGGATCGATCTCACGCACGCCCAGCGTGCACCCCTTGACGTCGTTTTCCAGGCGGGCCACGCCAAAGCGCGCCAGCAAGGGCGGGACCAGCATGATGGACGAGCGCATTTCTTCGGGCAAATGATGGTGCGCCGGATCGAAAGCGGTATGGCAGTGGTGCAGGTCCAGAACGCCAGACGCAAAATCAACGTTTACATCGCTGCCCAGTTGCCGAAAGATGTCGAGGATCTTTTTGACGTCGGTGATTTCGGGCACGCCAATCAGCCGCAACGGCTGGTCGGTCAGAAGCGTGGCGCAGAGAATGGGCAGTACGGCATTTTTATGGTTCATCGAGGAATACCGGGGAATGCAGACCGGATCTTGAGGAAGAAGTACTCCTGATCGCGGTAGCCGTAGGCGCGGCGCTTGATGACTTTGATGGTGTTGTTGATGCCCTCGACGATGCTGGTGTTGAGCCGGTGGCGACAGCGAGACAGAATCCCGTGCAGATAGGCTTTTAGCTTGAGCGCGAAGTGAGCCAAGGCGGCGATGCCGCTGCCCTGAGCCTGTTGCAGCCAGTGATCCCATGCCTGGCGGGCGTAGCCGGGGTGTTGGTAGAACCACAGCTGTTTGAGCTCATCGCGCATCAGATAAGCGGTGAGCAAGGGCTGGTTGGCCTGGATCTCCAGCTCATAGGCCGTCGTCATGTCGATCGCTACGGCCCGGATCTGCTGGGCAACTCCTGTTGGCAGTTGTTCGAAGAAGGCTCTGGCCGTCTCGCGCGAGCGGCCATCACCGATCCATAGCACCTGACGGCGGATCGGATCGACAACGACCGTGGCATAACGATGGCCCTTGTGTAGAGCGAACTCGTCCATCGCTAGGTAGTGGATCTGGCTCCAGTCCGGCTCTTGGATCGCCCGTCGCAGCAGGGCCTTGTCCAGCGCCTTGACCGTGTGCCAACCCAGTTGGAAGAAGCGCGCCACGGCCAGAATGTTGCTGGACTCAAGCAACTGGCTGACCGCCTCGGCCAGCCGGTCGGTCACTCGCTGGTAACGGCCCAGCCAGCTCAGCCTCTCCAGATGCGGTCCACCGCACTGCTCGCACCAGACCCGCCGACGCGGCACTACCAGCGTCACTCGCAGCGCCATTAGCGGCAGATCCCGCACCCGGCGCGTGGTCGTCTCATGCACCTGCCGACATCGGTTGCCGCAGTGCTCGCAGTGCATCGTTCGCGCTGAAGGCTTCAGGTAAATCGTGACCGTCCGGCTCTCACCTTCAGGCCACACGACCCGCTCCACCCGATAACCTTCCCACCCACCCAACCTCTCGATCGTCTTGCGGTCCAGCATGATCCCGGCCTTGATCCTTGAAAAATCAAGGATCAAGCGTAACGGCAATCAAGCACGGCTCCACGCTATTCCGCGATGAACCTTTTTTATTGGCGGGAGGGACGATCTTGCCGCGCAATGCCGTGCCGCCATGAACGATCAAATGAGACATGATATTCAAACATGAAGTCAGGACAGTGCCTGAGGAAACTCGGGCAACGCAATGTCCGCGTGGCCAGGCAACACCCAGCGCGCGCACTCGCGGGTCGCGTCGATGCAGCCGCCTTCGGCGTAGACACCTTGCGGATCACGGATGCGCAGCATGCGCTGCAGTACCGCCTGGCACGCGGCCGGATCGGCTTTAGTTTGGGCGACCGAGGCTTCTACGATGTCTTCATCGATGAACAGCTTGCCTTCGGCATCGAGGCGCGCACCGTCACGCCAGTGAAAAATTTCCAGGCATTTATGCGTGAGCGTGTAAGGCTGATCGCGCTTCCAGAAGTTATTGAACAGGCCCGATCCAAGGTAGAACACCCACGAGCCCTCATAGCCTTCGACGTTGGAAGAATGCGGATCGGGGTTGCGAAACCAAAGCCGGTCACCCGGCACGTAAAAGCGTGGCGGCAACGGGTCATCGAGCGAGCCGTACTCGCGCAGGAACGCATCATGGAAACGCCCCGACATCACGGCGCGTGTCTCCCATTGGCGTTGCAACCTGGCATGGAGCTCCGGATTGCTTTGCTGCAGTTCTTGCGCGATGCCCAGCACGGTGACGTATTCGGTCGCGCGATAACACGAGAAGGCGTAGGTCTGCCCTGATACCTGAGGCTGGGTGGCCAGGGTTAGGCCTTCGATCAGCGAGCGGCCCGGCAGGATGGTAAAGCCGGTCGCTTCGTCGTATGTCCAGTATTGCGCCGGGCGCTCGGCCTGCTCGGTGTCAAACGCCAACGCGGTACGGGTCGCCGCGCGCACGATGTTGCGGCGCACACGGATTGCCGCTTCGAGCTCGGCCACGTCGGGGAAGGGAAAGGCAACCGGGCAGGCCAGCATGGCCAGCACGATTTCCTGCTCGAGATCGGCGTCCCCGCCCGTGTCCAATCCCAGGCTTTGGACCAAGCTGGTCGTGTCACCCTCTGGCAGGTGACGCGCGGCGAAGTCTGCGCGCGCGCGAATACGCCCGGATCCGTCAGCGGCGCTGTCGCACCATGCGTGCTGGTCCAGCCCCCGCGTATGCAGGAAGCGTTGGGCTGCAGCCAGGCTGTCAGAGGAGGCCGGAAGAATACGAATGCCGCCGGAATCGGCGGCGTAGGGGGCTGCACTGGGCTGCATGGATCAAGCACCTGATGGCGAACGCCGGTGGACACCGGCTTGGGTCGGGGCGGGTCTGGCGACCCGCGCATCCGCTACAGCATAAATCAGGCCGCACGGTCCGTGGGCGGCGCCGGCGTGGCTGGGGGGTCGGAAGGCGGCGGGCTTGTGGAGTCGGAGCGAGCCATCCACGCGATCAGCGAGGAGCGCATGGCCTCCTCGACGGACATATTGATTGGCGTTACCCATTCCGTGGGTACGAACACCGTGTAGCCTCCTATCATGTACCCCATGGGCAGATAGACGGCCACGCGTTCGCCAGGCAAGAAGCCTTCGGGCAAATCATCGGTGCCGCGGCGAGTGATCAGGCCCACCACCTCCAGGGGATTGCCGGGCATGCGCAGCACAACGACCTGTTGCGAGGTAGCCTTCGCGCTGGAGGAGAAATAGTCGGCAAAGCTCTTGAGCGACGAATAAATGCTCTTGACCACGGGCACGTTGGTAAACGGGATTTCCAGAAAGAGCACCACGCGCTGCACACGCTCTTTGGAGACCAGAAAGCCGATGGCCAGAATGGCCAGAATGCCCAGGAACAGCCCCAGGCCGGGGATGTAGAAATTGCCGATGAACGGACGCAGGAAGGTCAGCGCGATCGCTTCCGTCCATGCCAGGAAGATGAATAGCAAATACAGCGTGAGCGCGATCGGCAGAACGGTGATCAGGCCAAGAAAGAAATAGCGATATAGTCGTCGGGACATGTGATCAACTCCGGACAGCAGGTGTCCAATCAGGCGCCAATGGTACTCGAAGCCAGCCGCGCGGTATGGCTCAGCGGTCCACCGGCAAGTACAGCGATTCCTTGATCTCTTCCATCACGACATAACTGTGCGATTCGGCCGAGGCGGGCAGGCGTTTGAGAATCTCGCCCAACAGGCGGCGGTATTCAGCCATTTCGGTCAGCCGGGCCTTGACGAGATAGTCAAAGTCACCCGAAACCAGGTGGCATTCCATCACTTCCGGCACATACATCAACTCTTGCTTGACCTTGTCGAACACATCGCCCGACTTGGCCGAGAGCCGGATCTCCAGAAAAACCAGCAACGTTTTGCCCAGGGCGGCTGGATTCAGGCGCGCATGGTAGCCGGCAATCACGCCATCGCGTTCCAGGCGTTTGACACGTTCGGAGCACGGGGTGGCAGATAGGCTGACCTGCTCGGCCAGGTCGGTGATGGAGATGCGCGCGTTGCGCTGCAGGATATCGAGGATTCTTCGATCGATGCGATCCAGTTCGCGCATTTCACTCCCCGGCGGCAAGAAAGAGGGCGGATCCAGTGGAAGTTTAATGTTTTTTGCGTATATTTGGTGGTTTTCACTAGATATGCGGTCATAGACTACCCGAATCGACTTGGTAATATGAGAATCGCGGGGAATCACCATGCATATCATCGTCTTGGGCAGCGGTGTCATTGGTACGACGACGGCCTATTATCTGGCCCGGCAGGGTGCTCAGGTGACCGTACTGGATCGCCAGCCTGGTCCGGCTGATGAAACCAGTTATGCCAACGCCGGCCAAGTCTCCCCAGGGTACTCCACACCCTGGGCAGCCCGGGCATTCCGGCCAAGGCGCTCAAATGGATGTTTCAGAAGCACGCACCGCTGGCCCTGCGGGTCGACGGCAGCCTCTGGCAATGACGTTGGCTGGCGGCCATGCTGGCCAATTGCACGGCGGGCCGCTATGCCGTCAACAAAGAGAGGATGTTGCGGCTGGCGGAATACAGCCGTGATTGCCTGCGCGAACTGCGCGACGAGACGGCCATTCAGTATGAACAGCGTACCCAGGGCACGCTGCAGTTGTTTCGAACCGAGGCGCAGATGCAGGCCGCACGGCGCGACATGGCCGTGCTGGAAGACGTAGGCGTGCCGTATGAGTTGCTCGATCGCAACCGCCTTCCTGTGGCCGAACCTGCGCTGGCGCGTTCGCTGAACAAGTTGGTCGGCGGTCTGCGCTTGCCCAATGACGAGACGGGCGACTGCCGACGTTTCACGCGCGCGCTGGCTGAGTTGGCCCGCGGTATGGGCGTTCAGTTCCGCTTTAACCAGGCCGTCGACGGCCTGGTGGTGGAAAATGGCCGGATCGGCGGCGTGCGGGTGGCGGATGAACTGTTGCGCGCCGACGCCTATGTTGCCGCTTTCGGCAGCTATACGCGGGACTTTCTCGCTCCGCTGGGGCTGGATCTGCCGGTCTATCCGGTCAAGGGGTATTCGCTCACGATCCCCATGACCGACGCGGCGGCCGCACCCGTATCTACCGTGCTCGATGAAACCTACAAGATCGCCATCACCCGTTTTGACGAACGCATCCGCGTCGGCGGCATGGCCGAGCTCGCCGGCTTTGATTTGCGCCTCAAGCCGCAGCGCCGCGCCACCCTCGAGATGGTGGTGCAGGATCTTTTCCCCGGGGCAGGGGATGTGGCTGGCGCGGAATTCTGGACGGGTCTGAGGCCCATGACCCCAGACAGCACGCCCATCGTCGGCCCGACGCGCTACGACAACCTCTTTCTGAATACCGGGCACGGCACGCTGGGCTGGACCATGTCCTGCGGCTCCGGCCGGCTCATGGCCGACATTGTCATGGGCTGCCAGCCTGCCATCCGCGCCGATGATCTGGCTATTTCGCGCTATCAGCGCACCGCGCGCGCTGCCGGTGATTTGCGCCTGGGGCAGAACGGGGCCTGACGCAAGGCAATCGCCCTGTCCGGTGCAGGGGCTTGTGCCACAATCCTGGCATGAGCTCCCGACCCGTTTCCTTCCTGCACACCGCCGACTGGCAGATAGGCCGACAGTACGGCCAGTTTGATGACGACGACGGCGCCGTACTGGCCGAGGCGCGGCTGGAGACGGTCGCACGACTGGCGGGGCTGGCGCATGAGCGCGGCGTCGACGCCGTGCTGGTGGCGGGCGACGTGTTTGATACCCAGGCCGTCTCGGACCGCACCATCAGGCGTCTGTTTGCGGCCTTGCAGGCCTACTCCGGTCCGTGGGTAATGATTCCGGGCAACCATGACGCGGCGCTGGCCGACAGCGTCTGGACCCGCGCCCAGCAACTGGGTTGCATTCCCGAAAACGTATCCGTCGCCTTGCAGGCAGGAGTGATCGAGCTGCCCGGTATGGCGGTGCTGGCCGCCGACTTGACCCAGCGACATACCTACGATGACGTCACCCGGGTTTTCGACGGCTTGGCAAGCCCGCCCGGGTTGCCGCGCGTGGGATTGGCGCATGGCAGTGTGGCGGGCCGACTGCCCGAGTCGGCCGACGCCGCCAATCCCATCGCCGCGGATCGAGCCGAGCGGGCGCGATTGGATTATCTGGCGCTGGGGGATTGGCATGGGTGTTTGCGTGTGGGCGAGCGCTGTTGGTATGCCGGCACGCCCGCACCAGATCGCTTTCGAGGCAACGAGCCCGGATATGTGTTGCACGTGCGGCTGCAAGGCGGCGCCGCCGAGGTGGAGCCCCTCAAAGTGGGGCGCTATCGATGGCAGGCCTGGACGGTCGCTCTCTCGGTCGAAGCCGATGCCGAAACGCTGGCGGTTCGCCTGGAAGAACTGCGCGCCGACGATGTGCTGCGTCTGACCTTGACGGGAACGGTTTCACTGGCTGCGTGGGAGCGCCTGGCGCAGGTCATCGGTCAGGCCCAAGCCCGCTTGCGAGCGCTGCGGTTGGATCAGGATGCGCTGACGCTGGAGCCACAGGAGACGGATTTCGCCGCTCTGGATGGCGGGGGCTATGTCGGTGACGTGGCCGCCCGATTGCGAGCGATGCAGGCGCAGTCGGATCCACAGGGGGCGCAGGTGGCGCGTGACGCCATGCGCATCCTGATGCGCATGGCGCGCGACGGGAGCGCGCCATGAAACTGCACCGGATTGTCCTGCAGGAATTCCGCAAGTTTCGCGACACCGCGGCGCTGGAGAACCTGCACACGGGCCTGAACATCATTGCCGGCGCCAACGAAACCGGCAAATCCACCTATGCGCTGGCCTTGCGGGCGGCGTTTCTCGAGCGTTATGGCACCAGCAAGGTTGCGGATCTCGCGCCCTACGGCTTGAGCGGCGCGCGCCCGTCGGTGACGGTCGCATTCGAGCATGCAGGCCATCAATACGAGCTGTGCAAGCAGTTTCTGCATCGGGCCCGCTGCGAACTGCGTATCGACGGGCAACGCCTGGAAGGCGAAGAGGCCGAACAGGCGCTGGCCAAGTTGCTGGGATTCGACATCCCTGGCCGCGGGCAGAGTAAGCCTGAGCACGCGGGCGTGCCCGGACTGCTGTGGATCGCCCAGGGCAGCGGGCAGGACATTGCTGAGCCAGCCCAACACGCCGCCGGACAGGTGCGCGAGGCCCTGACACAGATCACGGGCGAACTGGCCAGTCAGGGTGGCGACCGGTTGCATGCGCAGGTGCAGGAGGCGCGTGCCGCCTTGCTGGACGCACGTGGCGGCAAACCCAAGGGGGCTTACAAGGCGGCCGAAGACAACTGGTTGCGTCTGGGCCAGGCTCGGGAGGCCCTGCTGCGCGAAAGTGCTGAGCTGGAGGCCGATGTCGACCGGCTGGCCAGCTGGCGCGCCGAGTACGAGCAAAACGAAAGCCAGGCGCCTTGGCTGGCACTTGAAGCGCAGGCCGCACAAGCGCAAGCGCGCCTGCAGGCGTTGGCGCGCGAACAGGAGGCACTGGACCGCCTGCGTCAAGAGGCCGACGAGGCGCGGCGGCTCGCGCTGGCCTTGCGGGAGCAGATCGCCCGCGACCAGCAGGACTCCGAAGCCCTTGGCCAATTGCGCGCCGACGCGACGGCAGCAGCTCAAGCGGCGGCGCAGGCCAGCGACGTGGCAGCGCGCAACACGCAGGCGCGTCAACGGGCCGAGTCGGCGTTGCTTCAGGCGCGCGCGGCCCTCGAAAGCCTGCAGGAGGCGCGCCGACAAAGTGAGATGCGCGATGCGCTGCGCCGCGTCATCAATGATGAGGCACGCCTGACCGAAGCGCTACAGGCCGCCCAGGAATCCGCCATCCAGGGCGAGCGGATCCAGGCTCAGTTGGGTCAAATCCGTATCGACGCGGCTAGCTGTGAACTGTCAATAGGTTGTATTCGTCCAGGTTGAGTCTGGAGATGGGTACAGCGCGCCCGATGCCGTGGTGGGGTCGATGCCAGTTGTAGTGGTGTAGCCAGGATTTCATGGCATCGGCTCGGTGTTGGGAGTTCTGGTAGGTGTGAGCGTAAGCCCACTCACGCAAGGCCGACTGGATGAAGCGTTCGGCCTTGCCATTGGTCTGTGGGCGGTAAGGTCGGGTAAAGCGGTGCTTGATGCCCAGCTCATGGCACAGCGCGGCGAAGGCGCGGCTGCGAAAGGCCGAGCCATTGTCGGTGAGCAAGCGCTGGATGGTCACGCCCAGGCGCTGGTAGTAGGCCACTGCGTCCTTGAGGAACTGGACGGCGCTGGGGAAGCGCTCGTCGGGGTGGATGTCGGTGAAGGCCACGCGGGCGTGGTCATCGATGGCCACGAAGACGAAGTCCCAGCCGGCCCCCTCAACGGTATCGCGTCGGTTGCCCGTGACCCGGTGGCCAGGGCGCTGGATACGTCCCAGCTTCTTGATGTCGATGTGCAGCAGATCGCCGGGGGCCTGATGCTCGTAGCGCACCACCGGCTCGGCCGGCTCCAGGTCGGCCAGGTGCGACAGACCGGCGCGGGCCAGGACGCGGCTGACGGTGCTGGCTGACACGCCCAGCGCCTGGGCGATGCGCGCTTGGGTCAGCCGCTTGCGGCGCAGCTCCACGATAGCCAGCGCCTTGGCCGGCGCAATCGCTCGGGGCGAGACCGTCGGGCGCGAGGACGCATCGGCCAAGCCCGCCTGGCCCTGAGCCAGGAAGCGGCCCAGCCATTTGCGCACAGTCGGCGCGGTGACCCCATAGGCGCGGGCCGCTTCAGGCACACAAACTTGATGGGCGATCAATTGCTGGACCATTTCGAGTCGACGTAGGAAGGTCAATCGGGCATGCTTATGGGTGTTCATCCGGCCGGGCTCCTTGAGTGAACTGGGGGGTTGGCGATTTCCAGTTTCTCAAATCCGGTTCGGATGAACCATGCATACAACCTATTGAATCTTCACAGCTAGCCTGTCCGCGTTGCGCAAAACAGCCCACGAATGCGATACCTTGCGTCTGCGCCAGGAGCTTGCAGCCACTCGCATCCGTTATTCGCTGCCGCCCGACGTGGTGCTCAGCCTGGGTGAAAGCATTCTGCGAGACGAGGGCGAGGCCCTGTTGTCCGCGGCGACGGAACTGCGGTTGCCCGGCTTGGGCACGCTGTCTATTGAACCCGGCGGGCGGGATCTCCCCACGCTGCAGCGCGAGCTCGCTCAGGCTCAGGCAAGCTTGTCAAAGGGGCTGCAGGCGCTGGGCCTGGAAACGTTGGCGCAGGGCGAAGCACGTCTGGCCTTGGCCGAGGAATTGCAGCGGGAGCTGGCTCAGGTACGTGCCGCGCTGGCCGCACAGGCCCCTGAGGGCTTGGCGGCGCGGCGCGCGGAGCTGGCCGAGGTCACCAGCACGCGCGCGCAACTGCAGGCACGCCTGAGCGTCGAGGCGCCTGCCGCAGATCTTGAGCAAAAGCTGGCGGCGGCCGCTGATACGTTGCAGCGCTGCCAGGCCAGCTGCGAAGCCGCGACCCAACTGGCTCGCAAAGCCGACGCCGTCCAGATCGAGGCCCAAGGTCGGGCTGGCCTGTTGCGAGAACAGGCCGATAGCCGCCAGGCTGCCTTCGACACCGAGAACCAGGCTGCACGCCGCGCGGCGCGGGCAGTGCAATTCACGCAGGCCGAGCAGCGTGAGCAGGATTGCCGCAGGCGCGTCGAACACGCTGAGGCGGCGTTGGCTGAACATCGCCCGGAGCAGGTCCGACAAGACGCCGAGCGCTACGCGCGCTCGGCCGAACTGGCGCGCCAGGCGCAGCAGGACCGCCATGCGCGTCTGCTGCAATTGCAGGGCAAACTGGAGCAGGCTGGCGCGCAAGGGGTGGGTGAACGCCTGGCCGCCACCGAGGCCGAGTGGCAGCGAGCAGGCCGCCTACGAGAGGATTATGCCCGCCGCGCCGCCGCGCTGGATCTGCTGTGGCGGCTTCTCGACGAGCAGCGCGAGACGGCGACCCGCCGCTTGCTGCAGCCACTGGCCGAACGCTTGGCGCACTATCTAGGGCTGTTGTTTCCCGGGGCGGATTTGCGACTGGACGAGCAGTTGCTGCCCGTGGCGCTGGCGCGTGGCGGCATCGAGGATGCCCTGGCTGCCTTGAGCTTCGGCACGCGTGAACAGCTGGGTCTGCTGGCGCGGCTGGCCTATGCCGACTTGCTGCAACAGGCCGGCCGTCCCACACTGCTGGTGCTTGATGATGCGCTGGTGCACTCCGATGACAGCCGGCGCGAGCGGGTCAAACGCGCGTTGTTTGATGCCGCTACGCGTCACCAGATCCTGCTCTTTACCTGCCACGCTCAGGCGTGGCAGGACATGGGTGTACCGGTTCGCCAGCTCGACGCATTTACTCCGTGAGCTGAATCTTCTGCTCACGGGCGATCTTCTGGCGCAGCTCCAGTTCGCGCTTGATGAGTGCGGCATAGGCTTCCGGCGTGCCGCCGTCGATCTGCGAGCCGCCCTCGATCAGGCGTTGCGACGTGCGCGGGTCTTTCAACGCGCGTGCGGCGGCGTCATGCACCTTCTGCACCACGGCTGGCGGCACGCCGGCCGGGGCGACCAGACCGTACCAGGCCATATTGTTCATGGCCGGCATGCCAGCCTCGGCAAATGTAGGTACGTTGTCCAGCCCGGGGACGCGTTTGGTCGAGGCGACGGCCAGCGCACGCAGCTTGCCAGACTGGATATGCGGCATGGAGGAGGGCAGGTTATCGAACTGCGCGCTGACTTGCCCGGCGAGCGTGTCGTTCAGTCCCGGGCCCGAGCCTCGGTACGGGACGTGGATGAACTCCGGCGTGCCCGTCAGCGATTTGAACAACTCTCCATCCAGATGGGAGATGCCGCCCGTGCCGGCCGATGCATAGCTGTACTTACCCGGATTGGCCTTGAGCAGAGCGACGAACTCTTCCAGGTTTTTCGCGGGCACCTTGGGATTGACCGTCAGCACGTTGGGCACGTTGACCAGGTTGATGATCGGCGTGAAGTCTTTCAACGGGTTGTACGGCGTCTTGGGGTTGGTCGCCGGATTGGTGGCCATGGTGCTTACGGTGGCCATGCCCAGGGTGTAACCGTCGGCCGAGGACCGGGCGAGTGCCTCGGCGCCTATCGCGCCGCCGCCGCCGCCCTTGTTCTCGACCACGACGGGCTGGCCGAGCTCGCGTCCCAGGCTTTCGGCGACCACGCGCGCGACGATATCGGTGGTGCCGCCCGCGGCAAAAGGCACGATCAGGCGAATAGGCCGGTCAGGGTAGTCGGCCATCGCCTGCGAAGCGAAAGCGGTAGCGCCTAGCGCGACACACAGCAGAGTGCGGATTTTCATAGTGTTCTATCTCCTCAGCGCGGCAGGTCGTGGCCTCTTCCGCAATGTTGTGATGTGCCCGCGGCTTTGTGGGCCGGGCGCGGCATTCCACCCAAAAAACGCCGGCGGAGATAGGCGGATTTACCCGTAGGAGGGGGCGGGTGCTGGGCAACAAGCTGCTGTGATTGCACAATTATTGTGCAATGATCGTCGTGGTAAACGCTGTTATTGGTGCGTAATTTACAAGAATCTGATATTTTTTTGTCTGAGTCTCCTGGCCGTTTTGCCAGAACCCCTTCCGTAATGGCCCTCAGTGCGCTCGCCGCGCTGGTGGGATATGTTGTCTGTTCAGGACGGCGGCGAGCGGTAGTATGGATCGAGTCAGGGCGTCTTCCGATCGCCTAACAGGCTTCATGCCCGTCTTTCGCTTGCGCCAATAGACGGGCCGGACCTCTCCCGGAGCGCCATGTCGCTACTACTCATTCTCGCTCTGCCATTTGCTGGCAGCTTGTGCGCCGCCCTGTTGCCGGCAAATGCCCGCAATGCGGAAGCCTGGCTGGCTGGGCTGGTTGCGCTGGCAACCACCTTGCTGGTGGCCAGTCTTTACCCTCAGATCGCGGCGGGTGAGGTGATACGGGTCCAGATACCCTGGGCTCCGGCATTGGGTTTGCAGTTTGCCTTGCGCATGGACGGCTATGCCTGGCTGTTCTCCTTCATCGTATCGGGCATGGCGACCTTGGTCGTGCTCTATGCGCGTTACTACATGTCTCCCAAAGATCCGGTTCCGCGGTTCTTTTCATTTTTTCAGGCGTTCATGGCCGCCATGCTGGGCGTGGTGCTGTCGGGCAACCTCATCCAGCTGGTCATGTTCTGGGAGATGACCAGCCTGGCGTCCTTCATGTTGATCGCTTATTGGCACCATCGCGCCGATGCACGACGTGGAGCGCGCATGGCCTTGACGGTCACTGGCGCGGGTGGCCTCTGTCTGCTCGGCGGGGTGCTCCTGCTGGGCCACATCGTAGGCAGCTACGACATGGATGTGGTGCTGCGCTCGGGCGACCTGGTGCGTGCCGACCCCTGGTACCCGGCCGCGCTGGTGCTGGTTGCACTAGGCGCGCTGACCAAGAGCGCGCAGTTTCCCTTCCAGTTCTGGCTGCCCAACGCGATGGCGGCCCCCACCCCGGTATCGGCCTATTTGCACTCGGCCACCATGGTCAAGGCCGGTGTGTTTCTGCTGGCGCGATTCTGGCCTCTGCTGGCCGGCACGGATGAGTGGTTCTGGCTCATCGGCGGAGCCGGGCTGTGCACGCTGGTGCTGGGAGCCTACGCCGCCATATTCCAGCAGGACATGAAAGGTGTGCTGGCCTATTCCACCATCAGTCATCTGGGGCTCATCACGTTGCTGCTGGGCCTGAACAGCCCGCTTGCTCTGGTCGCGGCAGTGTTCCATATGGTCAATCATGCAATCTTCAAGGCCTCGTTGTTCATGGCCGCCGGCATCGTCGATCACGAAACCGGCACGCACGACCTCAGCCGGCTAAGTGGCTTGTATTCGGCCATGCCGTTGACGGCGACCATGGCGATGGTCGCTGCAGCCTCCATGGCCGGCGTGCCGCTGCTCAACGGTTTTCTGTCCAAGGAAATGTTCTTCGCCGAAACGACGTTTATCACCGGCGACCATGTCCTGGAGTATGGCTTGCCCCTGATGGCAACCATCGCCGGCGCCTTCAGTGTCACCTACTCGTTACGTTTCATCCTGCAGGTGTTTTTCGGTCCGCCCTCGACGGATCTGCCGCGTGCGCCGCATGAGCCGCCCCGCTGGATGCTGTTTCCCAGCGCATTGCTGGTATTGCTCTGTCTGGTGATAGGGGTGGCTCCGGGCCTGACCGTCGGGCCGGTGCTGGATATTGCCGCGCACAGCATCCTGGGGCCGGACATGCCGCAGTTCAGCCTGGCCGTCTGGCATGGTTTCAACCTGCCGCTGGTCATGAGTCTGGTGGCGATGACCGCGGGTGTGCTGCTGTATCTCGGGTTGCGGGCCCAGCAGGCGGCCCATCCGGGAAGGGTTCCATTCATCTATCGTCTGGACGGCCGGCGCACCTTCGAGTTTCTGTTCGAAGGCAGTGCGGTCGTGGCACGCTGGGTGCTGCGCCGCGTGTCCTCGCCACGCCTGCAAGTGCAGATGCTGATCATCATCAGCGTCACGCTGTTGGCAGCCTGGCTGCCCCTGCGCCTGCATGCCTGGCTCGACGGGCAGGGGCCGCGTACGCCCGCCGATCCGACCTTCTTGCTGCTCTGGCTGGCAGGCGGGGCCTGCGCGGTGGGCGCGGCCTATCAGGCCAAGTACCACCGCTTGGCGTCGCTGACGCTGTCCGGCGGGGCAGGGTTGGTGACCTGCCTGACGTTCGTATGGTTCTCGGCGCCCGATCTGGCCTTGACGCAGTTGGCCGTTGAGGTCGTAACCGTCGTCCTCTTGTTGCTGGGCCTGCGCTGGCTGCCACGGCGTATCGTGGGCGAAGGCGAGGACGTACGGCCGGACGTCAAGGCTCGCCTGCGGCGGGCACGGGATCTGGGCCTGGCCGCTTTGGCGGGGATATCCATGAGCGCGATTGCCTACGCCATGCTGACGCGCCCTCTGGGTGAAACGATTTCATCGTTTTTCGTCGAGGAGGCCTTGCCCGAGGGGGGCGGCACCAACGTGGTCAACGTCATTCTCGTGGACTTCCGGGGATTCGACACGCTGGGCGAAATCACGGTGCTCGGCATCGTGGCGCTGACGGTCTACGCCTTGCTGCGACGCTTCCGGCCGGCGCAGGAAAGCATCGAGATGCCGCGCCAGCAGCGGGAGCAGGATGGCTTGACGATGGGCGAGTTGCCGCCCAGTCCGGACGTCAAGTCGCCGCTGCCTCAGGGGGCGATGCGGATTCCCGCCGTGCTGGTACGCCTGTTGTTGCCTATCGCCGTATTGGTGTCGGTCTATCTGCTGCTGCGAGGACACAACTTGCCTGGCGGCGGGTTCGTCGGGGGCCTAGTCATGGCGACCTCGGTCATCCTCCAGTACATGGTGGGGGGCGTCTACTGGGTGGAGTCGCGCAGCCGGCTCAATCCGCAGCACTGGGTGGGCCTGGGATTGCTGGCTGCAGGTGCTGCCGCGATGTCGGCCTGGCTGGCGTTGCGGCCGTTTCTGTCGGCGCTGGCCTGGGACATCCATGTGCCGCTCATAGGAAAGATCCACCTTTCCAGTGTGCTGTTGTTCGATCTCGGCGTTTACATGTTGGTGGTGGGTGCCACGGTGCTTGTGCTGGTCGCGCTCGCTCACCAATCATTGCGGGCCCAACGCAAACTCGTCGCCGAAGCGCAGCAGGCCGATGCCGAAGCGCAGGCAGCAACGGCCGTCAAGGGGGCGTGATATGGAGTGGATCTACGCAATTGCCATTGGTGTGTTGGTAGGCTCAGGGGTGTGGCTCTTGCTGCGCCCGCGAACCTTCCAGGTCATCATGGGGCTATCGCTCATCTCTTACGCCGTCAATCTCTTCATATTCGGTATGGGGCGGCTGACGGTGGGCCGTCCTCCCGTGGTCGATCCCTTGGTGCCGCCAGATCCCAGCGTCTACGCAGACCCTCTGCCGCAGGCGCTGGTCCTGACCGCCATCGTCATCGGCTTTGCGACGACGGCCCTGTTTCTTGTGGTGCTGCTGGCCTCGCGGGGCCTGACAGGCACCGACCACGTTGACGGCCGGGAGCCTGAATCTTGATCGATTGGCAGCAACACCTTCCCATTTACCCCATCGTGGTGCCGCTCTTGGCGGGCGCGGTCATGCTGCTGCTGGCCGACACTCGCCGCCGCGAGCGCGCGGCCATCGCCGTGGTTTCTACGCTGCTGCAACTGGCAAGTGCCATCGCGCTGCTGTATCTGGCTTCCGGCGCAAACGGCGTCTGGCCTGATGGCATCGGCGTTTACCTGCCCGGCGACTGGCCGGCGCCTTTCGGCATCGTCCTGGTAGTCGACCGGTTGACCGCGGTCATGCTCACGCTTACCGCCACGCTGGGGTTGGCCACGCTCATTTATTCGCTGGCGCGCTGGGACCGTGCGGGAGTGCATTTCCACTCGCTGTTCCAGTTTCTGCTCATGGGCCTCAATGGCGCCTTCCTCACCGGCGATCTGTTCAATCTGTTCGTATTTTTCGAGGTGCTGCTGGCCGCGTCATACGGCCTGCTGCTGCACGGATCGGGCGCCACGCGGGTGCGGGCCGGCCTGCAATATATCGCGGTCAACCTGGTGGCTTCCTTTTTGCTGCTCATCAGCATCGCACTCATTTACGGCGTGACGGGCACGCTCAATATGGCCGATCTTGCGGTTCGCGCCGGCACGCTGGTCGGCGCCGATCGCAGCCTGTTCGAGGCCGGTGCCGCCATTCTGGGCGTCGCTTTTCTCGTCAAAGCGGGTGCTTGGCCGTTGAATTTCTGGCTTGTCAGCGGCTATGGATCGGCGTGTGCACCCGTGGCTGCCATGTTCTCCATCATGACCAAGGTGGGGATTTATGCTTTGCTGCGCATCGGTTCGCTCCTGCTACCGACGGGGGCGCCTTCGGCGTTCAGCCTGGATTGGATGTTCGCCGTCGGCTTGGCCACGCTGTGTTTCGCAGGCATCGGTATCTTGGCGTCGCAGCAAATGGAGAAGATCGCCGGTTACTGCGTCATCCTGTCGGCGGGCACCTTGCTGACGGCGTTGGGCATGCCAGGCGTGACATTGACCGGACCGGCATTGTTCTACCTTATCAGCTCGGTGCTGGCCACCGGCGCGTTCTTTCTGCTCATCGAGCTCATCGAGCGCACCCGCAGTTTCGGTGCCAACGTGCTGGCCGTGACGATGGACAGCTTTGATCTCGATGATCCGGCTGCGCCCAATCGTTCCGATGACGTCGTCGGGGTGGCGATCCCCGCTGCCATGGCCTTTTTGGGGCTGGCGTTCACCGCCTGCGCGCTGTTGGTCACCGGCTTGCCGCCCCTGTCGGGCTTCGTTGCTAAATTTTCTTTATTGTCGTCAGCGGTCTCGGCGGCCAACACATCGGCTCCGCCGCTGGACGCTTGGCTCCTGGTGGCAGGAGTTCTGTTGTCCGGCCTGGCTGGGCTAATGGCATTGGGCCGGACAGGGATACGCGTATTCTGGAGCAGCGAAGACCGCACCACGCCGCGGCTGCGGGTGATCGAAGCCGGCCCCGTGGCGGTTCTCATCCTGTTATGTGTGGCGTTGACCGCCGCAGCCGGGCCGATTTCGGCCTATCTGGATGCCGCCGCCCAATCGCTGGATACGCCAACCGCCTATATCGAAGCCGTGCTATCCAAGCAGCCCGTGCGCGTGATCGGGGAGGGGCACTGAGATGCGCGAGATCATCGGTAAAACGCTCCTGCCGCTGGGTATCTTCCTGCTTTGGCTGGTGCTCAACGAGTCGTTGTCCTGGGGGCAGGCCGCCGTGGGTGCGGCTCTGGCGGTGTGGCTGGGGTGGGCATCGACCCGGCTGCGCCCGCTACAGGCCCGCCCGCGCCGCTTCTATTTGCTGCCTGGCTTGTTCTGCCGCGTCTTGTTGGACATCATCCGCTCGAACTGGGCTGTTACCCAACTGATCTGGCGGCCGCATTCAGACATGTCCCCTGGGTTCATGCACATTCCTTTGACCATGCGCGACCCTCATGGTCTGGCCATGCTGGTTTGCATCCTCACCTATACACCGGGGACCGTGGTCGTGGAAATCTCCGACGACCAGGATCTGACCTTGCATGTGCTGGACCTGCAAAACGAGGAAGAATGGGTGGCCCTGGTCAAGGGACGCTACGAGCGCACATTGATGGAGGTGTTCGAATAATGGGGCTGTTACTTTATTTGTCGGCTTCTTTCGCGCTGACCTGCTTTGCGGTCGGCCTGGGCTGCGCCGTGATCCGTATACTGCGCGGCCCGACGGCTCAGGACCGCGTGCTTGGCCTGGATGCGGTCTATATCCAGGGCATGCTCATCATGTTGGTCTTCGGTATCCGGGAAGGGACGGGGGTTTACTTCGATATTGCGCTGCTGATCGCGCTCTTCGGCTTTGTAGGCTCGACGGCCATGGCGAAGTTTCTGCTGCGAGGGGAGGTCATCGAACCATGATAGGCGCCGATATTCCCTGGTGGATCGCGGTACCGGCCAGCCTGTTGCTGATCGCCGGCGGCCTGCTGGAGCTGACCGGCGCGGTGGGGTTGCTGCGCTTTGGCCATTTTTATGCGCGAATTCATGCTCCTACGCTGGCCAATACGCTGGGGGCTTGCAGCGTCCTGTTGTCATCGATCCTGGTATTTTCCTACCTGGCGTCGCGCCCGGTGTTCCATGAAGTGGTGATCATCATCCTGCTGGTGCTGACATCGCCCGTCACCGGAATGATGCTTATGCGCGCGGCGGTCTACCGCAATCGCGACGCCGAAGTCGGGCCCAATGTACCGCGCACCAGCGCCAGCAGTGAGCCTTGAGGCGATTACGCTTGGACAGCTCTGTAACATTTCGCGCAAGATCCATGGGCGAGATTTGCGTAAGGTAGAGACGTTACAGCTGTCAGCTTTGGTCCCCCGGGATGTGTCCCGGCCTAGAACCCAAACAGGAGAAGACCATGAATCAACCTCAAACCCTCCGCCACCGCTGCGTGAACGCCACCGCCGGATCGTTGCTGGCCTTGACGGCGGCGCTTTGGGCGATCAGCCCGGCGCATGCTGCCGAACCGTCCAACACGCCCGACGCTGTCTATAAACGCGAAGTCGCCCGCTGCAACGCTGGCATGAGTGCGCAGGATCGCAAAACCTGCCTGCGCGAAGCCGGCGCCGCACGCGACGAAGCCAAGCGAAATCGTCTGAGTACGGGATCGACCAGCCACGAGCAGAATCGCACTCGGCGCTGTGACGCGCTGCCTGCCCTGCAACGGCAGGATTGCATCACGCAGATGACCGATCCGGCCAACACGACCACGCGCGGTAGCGTCGACGGTGGCGGGGTGATGCGCGAAACCGTCATTCCCGTGCCCGCCGGGACTCCGGGTTCCACCATGCAGAATAATCTGCCGCCGGCGGGCACGCCGTCGGGCCTGCAACCGGCCGCCGCGCCGATGCGTTGATCGACAAACGCGGGACGGCGTCTGCCGTCCCGCAGCAGTGCATGCGGCATTCAGGCAAAATGTGGGCTCTTTCACTTGAGCTATCCCCGAATGTCCGACGTCATCGCCCTGGTATTCGACTTCGACGACACGCTGGCTCCAGACAGCACCACGGGCTTTCTCGAAAGCATTGGTGTCGATACGGCGGCCTTCTGGAAGGACTCCGTTGATCCGCTGCTGTCTCAGCAGGACTGGGACCCCGTTCCTGCCTATCTCTACCGCATGATAGAACTGTCCCGCCAGGGCAAGCATGGCCCGATCACGCGCGAACAGCTGCAACAGTGGGGCGCCAGACTGCCCTTGCATAAAGGGGTGCCCACACTTTTCGAGCGCCTGCGCCAGGCCGTGCGCAGTACGCATCCGCGTATTCAGCTCGAGTTCTATCTCATCTCGAGTGGCATCGGCGATATCGTTCGTTCTACGCCTATCGCTGCCGAGTTCACCGATATCTGGGCCAGCGAGTTCATCTACGATGAGGCCGGCGGCATCTGTTTTCCGCGTCGCATTGTCAGCTTTACCGACAAGACACGGTATCTCTTTCATATCCAGAAAGGGCTGGTGGGGCCGGAGTTTCGCAACCGGCCCTTCGAGGTCAATCGTAAGGTGTCGGAAGATCGTCTGCGCGTGCCCTTGGACCAAATGGTCTTCGTCGGCGATGGCTATACCGACATTCCCTGCTTTTCTCTTATCCGGCGCGCCGGCGGCTATGCGTTTGGTGTTTGGGATCCGAGCCATCGCGACAAGCGCAGCCGGGCCTGGGGGTTTGTCGAGCAGGGCCGCGTCTCCAATCTCAATTTCGCGCGCTACGACGAAGAGGCCGAGCCATATCAGTTGCTTGAGGCCGCGCTTATCGGGCTGGCCGGTAGTGTCTCGTTGAAGTCCAGAGCCTACGGTGGCTGAGGACGCGACGGCGGTGACCGATGACGTGTTCATGCAAATGGCGCTGGATCAGGCGCGCCTGGCCTATGCAGCCGGCGAGGTGCCCGTGGGCGCCATTGTTGTCAGTGCGCAGGGCGAAGTGCTGGGCATGGGTTACAACCGCACCATCATGGATGCGGATCCCACCGCGCATGCCGAAGTTGTGGCGCTGCGCGCAGCCGCAGCTCAGTTGGGCAACTACCGCTTGCCGGGTTTGGCGCTTTACGTCACGCTTGAGCCTTGTGTCATGTGCATCGGCGCCATGCTGCACGCCCGACTGGCACGCGTGATCTATGGCGCGCAGGATCCCAAGACTGGCGCGTGCGGCAGCGTGCTCGATGTCGGCGCTGTCGGCCAACTCAATCATCACACCACAGTAACCGGAGGTGTGCTTGCACAGCCTTGCGCGGACCTTCTGCGCACGTTCTTTCGTGAGCGCCGCCAAAAGGAAAAAACACGATGAACCCCCCCCGTAAGACAGGTCACGAAGGCCATGATCACGATCACGGCCATACCTGCGGGCTGACCTGCGAGCACCACGTCGCACCTTCCGGCGGTATTTACCTCATTTCGCCGTCGTCGGCCGTGCGCGATCCGCAAACCGTCGAGCTTGCCCGAGAACGGCTGGCGGCCGAAGGCTTCAAGACCGTGCTCGATCGCGCGGCGCTGGCTACGCATCAGCGCTTTGCGGGCACGGATAAACAACGCCTTGCCGGCCTGGCGCGTGCCGCCGCGCAGAAACAGCCCATCGTCATGGCAACGCGTGGCGGCTATGGATTGTCACGCCTGTTGCCGCACATCGACTGGAAAGCCATGGCCGACAGCGGCAAGCGGTTTGTCGGCATGAGCGACTTCACTGCTTTCAACCTGGCCTTGCTGGCGCAGACCGGAGCGGTAAGTTATACGGGCGCCACGGCCGTGCGGGATTTCGGTGGCAAGCGCATCGATCCGCTTACTGTCGCCCTGTTTGGCGAAATCATGCGTGGCGAACTGGAAATCCTCAGCTTCGAAACCGCCGATGCGGATTCCGTCGATGCGCGCGGCGTACTGTGGGGTGGCAACTTGGCGACACTCGTTTCCCTGCTCGGCACGCCTTATTTCCCCAAAGTGCGTGGCGGTATTCTGTTTATCGAAGACGTATCCGAGCATCCCTACCGCATCGAGCGCATGCTGGCCCAACTGGCGCAGGCTGGCGTGCTGCAAAAGCAGAAGGCCATCCTGCTGGGCAGTTTCACCGACTATAAGCTGGCCGAGCATGATCAGGGCTACGATTTACCTGAAGTCATTAAATGGTTGCGCCGCGAGGTTAAGGTGCCGGTCATCGTCGGCCTGCCCTACGGTCACGGCAATCTCAAGGCGACGCTACCCATTGGTCAGAAAGTGGGCGTGGCCACCGAGCGCGGCCTGGCCCACCTGGTGATCGACGAACATCACCATTGACCCTGGACGCCGGCTGATTGCCCTGCTTGCGGCCTGCCGCAAGCAGGGCAGCGCGTAAATCCCCGGGCTTGGTACACTGTCAGGTTTACTAGACCGGCAACGAGCTTGGGGCTTTTTTTGCGCTTCGCTTTGCATGCCGGGCCGGCCCGCGGCCTTTTGCCGTCGATGACATCGGGCGCACGACCATCAGATGGCCAGCAGGCCGCCGATATCGTCGGGCGCTTCGGGCCTGTATCAGCATAAACAGACACCGTGATCTCTACCGCCAATCTCACCATCCAGTTTGGTCCCAAGCCGCTTTTCGAAAACGTCAGCGTCAAGTTCGGCGAAGGCAACCGCTATGGCCTTATCGGGGCCAACGGCTCGGGCAAGTCCACCTTCATGAAGATTATTGGCGGTGACCTCGAGTCTTCCGCCGGCAATGTTTCGCTTGAGCCGGGCGTGCGCCTGGGCAAACTGCGTCAAGATCAGTTCGCCTTCGAAGACATGCGCGTGCTGGATGTGGTCATGATGGGCCACAGCGAGATGTGGGCTGCGATGACCGAACGCGACGCCATCTACGCCAACGCCGAGGCTACCGAAGACGATTACATGCGCGCGGCCGACCTCGAGGCAAAGTTCGCCGAGTACGATGGCTATACGGCCGAAGCGCGTGCCGGCGAGTTGCTGCTCGGTCTGGAAATCGCCGTGGATCAGCACAATCTGTTGATGCGCGAAGTTGCTCCCGGCTGGAAGCTGCGCGTGCTGCTGGCCCAGGCACTGTTCTCCAATCCCGACGTGTTGCTGCTCGACGAGCCGACCAACAACCTGGATATCAACACCATCCGTTGGCTGGAGACCGTGCTCAATGGTTATCAGAGCACGATGATCATCATCAGCCACGACCGTCACTTCCTGAACCAGGTGTGCACGCACATGGCCGATGTGGACTACGGCGATATCCGCATCTATCCCGGCAACTATGACGACTATATGCTGGCCTCGACGCAGGCGCGCGAGCGCCTGACGGCCAACAATGCCAAGGCCAAAGAGCGCATCACCGAGCTGCAGGACTTCGTGCGTCGCTTTGCGGCCAACAAGTCCAAGTCGCGCCAGGCCACCTCGCGCCTGAAACAGATCGACCGCATCAAGGCCGATCAGGTCGAGGTCAAGCCGTCTTCGCGCCAGAACCCCTACATCCGTTTCGAGCAGAACAAGGTCATGCACCGTCAGGCGGTGACGATAGACCGCCTGTCCAAGAGTTACGACGCGCCGGTCATCCGTGACTTCTCGGCCATGGTCGAGGCGGGCGAAAAGATCGCCATCATTGGCGCTAACGGCGTGGGCAAGACCACGTTGCTGCGTCTGCTTGCCACGGATCTGGCGCCGGACTCGGGTTCGGTCAAATGGTCGGAGAACGCCGACATGGGCTATATGGCCCAGGACGTCTCAGATCAATTCCACCAGACCGACATCAACCTGTTCGATTGGATGTCGGAATACCGTCAACCGGGCGATGACGACCAGGCCATACGGTCGGCTCTGGGGCGGTTGCTGTTTTCCAGCGATGATCTGCCCAAGGCCCCCAACGTGTTGTCTGGCGGCGAGAAAAACCGCATGACGTTTGGCCGCCTCATGCTGGGGCGCCACAATGTGTTGCTGCTCGACGAACCCACCAACCACCTGGACATGGAATCCATCGAGTCGTTGCAGTTCGCGCTGGAGAAATTCGAGGGCACGCTGATTTTCGTCTCGCATGACCGCGAATTCGTCTCTGGTCTGGCTACGCGCATTATCGAAATCCTGCCTTCGGGCGAGATCGTCGATTATCGCGGTGGCTACGAAGACTATCTGGCCTCGCGTGGCATCGAAGCATGATGGGCCGGTGAGGGCTGCCTTGGCCGGCGGCCGGATCCTGCCAAAAGGCTGCCGCGGGGCAGCCTTTTTTATATGACTTTTAGCGATTAAAACATTCTATAAATATCGTTTGGATTCATATGGTGAATTGTTAGATTGTGCATCAACCCGCCGTCCGGCGGCCGAGATACTCATGAATCTGACTTTCGACCACGTTCACAAGCAGTACGGCGACCTCCTCGTCGTCGATGGCTTCTCCAGTGAGTTCAAGACCGGAGAGCTGGTCGCCCTGGTGGGGCCGTCCGGTTGCGGCAAGTCCACCTTGTTGCATCTGGCCGCTGGCCTGGAGAAGGCCACGCAAGGCCGGGTACTGGCCGATGTCCAGCCCGTGGGTGGTCCGCATCCCAGCCGCACCTTGGTCTTTCAGGAGCACGCGCTCTACCCTTGGCTGACCCTGCGGGACAACGTGGCGTTGGCCCTGGAGTTTCAGAAGACCCCCAAGCGCCAGGCGCGCGCGGCTGCCGACGCCTGGCTGGCTCGCGTCGGACTCAACGGGTTCGAACACTACTATCCTCATCAGGTCTCTGGCGGTATGCGCCAGCGCGCGGCGCTGGCGCGCGCTTTTATCGCGCAGCCACAGACGCTGCTGATGGACGAGCCTTTCGGCGCTCTTGATGCTCTGACGCGCTTGAGCCTGCAGGATGTGTTGCGGCAATTGATTCGTGAAGAGAAACCGATGGTCTTGCTGGTTACGCACGACGTCGACGAAGCCTTGTTCCTTGCCGACCGCATCGTCGTTTTTTCGGCGCGCCCGGCGCGTGTGCTGCGCGAGTTCAACCTGACTCACCGCGCCAAGACGCATGATCTGGCCGATCTGGCGGGCGAGAAGCGCGAAATCCTGAGCCTGCTGGGCATTGCCGTCGGTCAAGACCACGGCGCCCAGACACTGGCTGCCTAAATTATCGGGCCCGCCTGGCGCGCCCTTATTCGCAATACTGGAGATCTGGATGAAGTTCAAGCAATGGTTGGCCCTGCCTCTGGCAGCCGCACTGTTGGCCGCACCGGCCATGGCAGCTGAGAAGTTCCGCGTCGGCTACCTGCGTGTCATGGACGACGCGCAGGCCATCGTCGCGCAGGAAGGCGGCTTTTATCAGAAAGCAGGGCTCGATACCGAGCTGATCGAATTCAAGTCGGGAACCGACCTCATCAAGGCCATTGTGGGCGGTCAGCTCGACATCGGCGTGCTGGGCTTTACCAACGCCGTGGCCTGGGCCTCCAAGGGCGCGGACCTGAAGGTCGTCGGCGGCGCGCAGCAGGGCTACCACTCCTTGCTCGTGCGCGATGACAGCGGCATCAAGGATATCGCCGGGCTGAAGGGCAAAACACTGGCCTCTCAGGCCGAAGGCAGCACAGCAGACGTCGTGCTCAAGGGCGTGGTTCTCAAAGAAGGCAAACTGGCCGACGGCGACGTCAACGTGATGGGCGTCAGCCCCGCGGTCGCCGTGCAGTCGCTTGTCGGCAAGCGCGTCGACGCGGCCTTCCTCTTCGAGCCCTACGACCGAATCGCGCAACTGATCGCGCCGGTCAAGCAAATCTATGAAGTGGGTCAATCCTGGCCGTTTCCCTGCATGGTCGTGATCACCTCGGGTGACGTGCTGGCCAAGCGCAAGGACGACGTGTGGAAGGCGTTGGATGCGCAAAAGTCCGCCATCGACCTGTTGCAGAAAAAGCCTGACGAAGCCTCCAAGCTGATTGCTTCCTACTTTATCGCCGAACCTACCCTCAAGACCTTGTCGCGTGGCGAACTGCCGCGTGAGACGGTGATCAGCGAAGCGATCCGTACTCAGGTGTTCACGCCGGCGCTCACCGCCAAGGACACCAAGCGTATGCAGGAGATCGCTGACATCCTGCAGGCTCAAGGTTCGCTCAAGACGCGTGATGGCAAGCCCTACGATGTCTCGTCGATTGTCGATCTGTCCTGGCAAGAGGCTCGTAAACTTTGAGCTCCCGAGTGACCGGCGCGCGCAAGTACCTGGCCGGGGTACTTGGCGTAGCCTTCATTTTGCTGTTGTGGCAGACGGCGGCATGGTTGCTGCCGGACTTCCTGATGCCCGGCGTACCCACGGTCTTGGCCCGCCTTTATGAAGAGCTCGGCAAAAGCAGTTTTCATCAGGCGTTGCTGGGCACGCTGGCGCGGCTGGGAGCGGGTTATGGCCTGGCGCTGGTGGCCGGCATAGGCTTTGGTCTGGTGGCGGCACTGCTCTATTTTTTCCGCGAGGTTCTGCGCAGCGCCATCGTCATTCTCCAATCCATCCCCTCGATTGCCTGGGTGCCGCTTTTCCTGATTGTCATGGGTTTTGGCAGCACCCCGATCATCGTGGTGGTGGCGCTGTCGGCCTTCTTCCCGGCAGCCCTGAGCGTGATGAACGCCACCGAGTCTGTACAACGGGTGCATGTCTCGGCAGCGCGCGTCATGGGCGCTTCACCATGGGGACTGGTCAAACGCGTTTATCTGCCAGCAGTCATGCCTGAACTCATTACGGGCGCGCAGTTGGCGTTCGGCAATGCCTGGCGAGCCTTGATCTCGGCAGAAATGCTGATCGGTTTTGGCAAGGGTCTGGGCCGTTCGTTGGCTTACTCAGGCGAAATCGCCGATATGACGGGCGTGATGACCAATATCCTGGTCATTGCCGTGTTGGCTGCGTTGATCGATCAGTTCGTGCTTGAAAACCTCAAGCATCGACTGTTGCGCTATCAGTACGTGTGAGCGCATGAAACCCGCCTGGCTGCCTCCGTTGTTTCTGGCCGTCGCCGCCATGTGCGGCGCGTCCGTGCAGGCTCAGGAGGTATTTGCGCCCGCGCGGGCGCGCGGCGAGTTGCGTGTGGGCGTGCCGGCGCTGGCGCCAGCGCCGCTGGCCGGCGCCAAAGTTCGTACCCCGGAAGGACTTGCAGTGCCCGCTGCGGCCCGCCTGGCCGCGCGCCTGAACTTGCCCTTGGTATTGGTGGAGGTTCCTGCGTCGCAGGCGCAGGCTGCGTTAACCGAGGGCAGGGCAGACGTGGTGCTGGCCGAGCAGACGGTTGGCAGTCCACCTTCGCAAGGTTGGATCAGCGCGCGCGTGAGCATGCAGCCCAAGGCCGTGATCCGCAGCGATACGCCGCTACGCATCTGGCCCCAGGTGGCAGGTAAACGCGTATGCATGGCGCAATCGAATCTGCGGGCGCAGACGCTGGCCGTTGCGCACGATGCGCGGGTACAAACCTATCGAGCGCCTTCGGATGCGTTGGTGGCCGTGCGCGAAGGGCAGTGCGATATTGCCTTGATCGACGGCACGGTATGGACGGCGCTTATGCGTTTTCCGGAGTGGCGCAAATTCTCCTCGACGCTACCGGCAGACGGCCCGCGCGCTGACCTCGGCTGGTTGACGAGCCCGCGCGACACCGTCTGGCTGCAAAACGAAATGCGCAGTTGGCAGGCCACCGGCGCCTGGACGGCGATGGCAGCCAAATGGGCGCGCGATGTGGCCTTCGACGTCTATCTCGATCAGGAAGTGCCTGACTGCCACGGCTGAGCCCCGCAGTACAATGGCGGCGTATGCTGCAGACCCTAGCCGCCGCCTGTTCCTTCCAGGAAGACATCAAAAAAAGCCGTTTCGCCGCGCATGCGGCTCCCGTGGCCAGCGTGGCCGAGGCCATGGCGTTTGTGTCGGCTCACAGTGTTGCCGATGCTACTCACAACTGCTGGGCTTATCGTATCGGCAACGCGTACCGGTACAACGACGATGGCGAGCCTGGCGGCACGGCCGGCCTATCCTGCAAGCCATAGACGGGCAGAGCCTAGACCGAGTGGCGGTGTTGGTGGTGCGGTGGTTTGGCGGCATCAAGCTGGGCGCCGGCGGTCTGGTACGCGCGTATGGCGGTTGCGCGGCCAATTGCCTGCGGGCCGGACACTATCTGGAAATCATCCCCGCCGTACAGGTGAGCTGCCGCTGCAGCTTTGCCGAGCAGCCTGTGCTCAGAATGCGTTTGGCGGCAGCGGGCGCACACATCCTGGCTGAAGACTATGACGCCACAGGTGTGGCGTTGGTCGTGGAGATGCCGGCTGCCGTGCAGAGCGAACTGGCGCGCGTCGCAGCCAACATCACGCGCGGGCAGTCCCACTGGCACGTCCTGCAACCACCGCAGACAGTGCCAGAGGGTTGATTCTCAGGCCGGGTCGCCTTCTGCTTTTTCCTGCGCCTCGGCAATATCGCGATGGACCTGGGCCATGTCCACTTCCTTGACCTTGGTCAGCAGCTCTTCAAGCTGACCGGCACTCAGGGCACCGGGTTGCGAAAACAGCAGCACCTTCTCGCGGAATACCATCAGAGTGGGAATGGAACGGATGCCCAGCGCGCCGGCCAATTCCTGTTCGACGTCAGTGTTGACCTTGGCGAACGTCACATCGCCATGCTTTTCGGCAGCCTGCTCGAAAACGGGCGCAAACCCTCGGCAAGGGCCGCACCACGGGGCCCAGAAATCGATGATCAAGGTACCATCCGGCGTGATGGCGTCCTGGAAAGAGTCTTTGGTGAGTTCGACGATGCTCATGGCGTTGTCCTTGCCGGGTGCCGGCGTTAGGGGCGGGTTTCACCCAGTTTGCGCGATCGGCGATCGCGATTCAAGCGCGGGCCGCCAACGCGGCCCGGCCAGTTGACCTCAGGCGGCTCGACCTACGCCGTCGCGCTGCTTGAGCGACGCGACAATGTCGTAGGAGCGCATCCGGTCTTCATGGCGATAGAAGTCCGAGACGATCATGACCTCATCGGCTTCGGTGCGCGCGACAATATCCTCAAGCTTGCGCTTGACGGTATCCGGTCCTCCGACGATGGCCGCTCCCAGTTTCTGTTCGACCGCGGCACGTTCCCATTCGTTCCAGTGCTCGTCCATGTTTTCAACCGGCGGCTGCAAAGGCAGGCGGTTGCCGCGGATGAGCGACAGAAACTTCAACTGCTGCGTGGTCGCCAGTAATTGGGCTTCTTCATCGGTGGGTGCTGCTACGACGGGCACACCGATCATGGAGTAGGGACGAGCCAGGGTAGCCGAGGGTTTGAACAGATGCCGGTACAGGCGCATGGCGGCCATCCCTTCCGGCGAAAAATGGCCGGCAAACGAAAAAGGCAGGCCTAGCTCGGCGGCCATGCGAGCGGAAAAATCGCTCGAGCCCAACAGCCAGATCGGGACATCCAGGCCCGCGCCGGGAATGGCGCGCACGGCCTGGCCCGGCCGCTCGGGCGCAAAGTAAGCGCGCAGCTCCTGCACCAGTGCGGGAAACTCCAGGCCGCTGCGTGGGCCTCGGCGCAGTGCCTGCTGCGTGGCACCGTCACTGCCGGGCGCGCGTCCCAGGCCCAGATCGATGCGGCCCGGATAGAGGCTCTCCAGCGTGCCGAACTGCTCGGCGATGATCAACGGCGCGTGATTGGGCAGCATGATGCCGCCCGAGCCCACTCGCAGTGTCTGCGTCTGACTGGCTACGAGCCCGATGAGGACGGCGGTGGCGCTGCTGGCCACGCCCGTGATGTTGTGGTGCTCGGCCAGCCAGAAGCGCCGATATCCCAGCCGTTCGACATGCTGCGCCAGATCCACCGTGCTGCGGAAGGCATCCGCCGGCGTACAGCCCTGCACGATAGGGGCAAGGTCGAGGACCGAGAAAGGAATAGTGGCCAATACGCTCATGGATATCACTCCGTCTTCATGCCGGCCGCAGTTGCCAACTATGAATATTCAAGTTTCTATATGGGGAGTGTATCGGCCTTTTTAATCACAAGTCCGAGCAACCTTGCTATCGGGCGGGTCGATAGTCTGAGCGTATCGGCCCGATTGTCCCGGCAGCGGCAGGCTCCCGGGACCTTGGCACGTCACTCAGGGAAAAATGCGTAACGGATCACAAACAGCGCGGCGACCAGCCAGGTAGCCGGGTGCACGCTTCGGATGCGGCCCGTAAACGCCTTGAGCACGACATAACTGATAAAGCCGAACGCCAGGCCATTGGCAATCGAGTACGTAAACGGCATGATCAGCGCCGTCAAGGCGGCCGGAGTGGCTTCCGATACGTCATTCCAATCGATGTCCACCAGCTCGCGCATCATCAGCCCGGCAACGTACAGCAGGGCGGGCGCCGTGGCATAGGCTGGCACGGAGCCCGCCAGCGGTGAGATGAACAGCGCAGCCAGAAACAGCAGCGCGACGACCAGGGCCGTCATGCCCGTACGTCCTCCCGCTTGAACGCCCGAGGCGCTTTCGACAAAAGCGGTGGTACTGCTGGTGCCCAGCACCGAGCCGGCCACGATGGCGGTGCTGTCGGCAAACAGGGCGCGGCCCAGGCGATTTGGCCGATCTTCGGGCACAAGGCCTGCGCGCTTGGCCACGCCCATGAGTGTGCCGGTCGCGTCAAACACTTCTACCAGCACGAACACCAGGATGACATGCACCAGGCCGCTGTGCAGCGCACCCATGACGTCGAGTTTCATGAAGGTCGGAGCGAGGCTGGGCGGAGCCGAAAACACACCCTTGAACTCGTTGTAGCCCAGCGCCATGGACAGCACCGTTACCACCAGAATGCCAATCAGGATCGCGCCGCGCACACGCAAGGCATCAAGCACCGCGATGATGAAAAACCCCAGAATCGCGAACAGCGGAGCGTGGCCGCGCAGATCGCCCAAGGTGACTTTGGTGGCCGGATGCGGCACCACGATGCCTGCGCTCGACAGCGCGATAATGGCCAGAAATAGCCCGATCCCAGCCGCAATGGCGCTGCGCAGAGAATGCGGGATGCCGCGTATCAGCCAGGCGCGGATGCCGGAGATCGTCAGTATCAGGAAGATCACGCCCGAGATGAAGACGGCGCCCAGCGCCTGTTCCCAGGTGTAGCCCATGGTTTTGACCACGGTGAACGCGAAAAAGGCATTCAACCCCATGCCCGGCGCCATACCGATGGGCCAGTTGGCCACCAAAGCCATGATCAGCGAGCCCAAGGCAGCGGCCAGGCAGGTGGCCACGAAAACCGCGCTGCGATCCATTCCCGTCGACGACAGAATGTCAGGGTTGACGAAGATGATGTATGACATCGTCAGGAAGGTCGTCAGTCCTGCGATGACCTCGGTCTTGGCCGAGGTGCCATGCTCGCGCAGTTTGAAAAGCTTCTCCAGCATTATTATTCCCGGTAGCGTGCGGATTGGAAAAAACGCGGCCTCCCCGCGCATGGCGTATTTTGGCACCGTGTAAACTCCAGGGCCATGATTATTCTCGGTTTTGAAAGCTCCTGCGATGAAACGGGCGTAGCTGCCGTTTGCACGCAACGAGGCCTCCTGGCCCATGCGCTGCACTCGCAAATCGCCATGCATCAGGAATACGGCGGGGTCGTCCCCGAGCTGGCTTCGCGCGACCATATCCGCCGCATTGTCCCGCTCACGCGCGAGGTCCTCGAGCGCGCGGGCCTGCAGCGGCGCGACATTGGGGCAATTGCCTATACGGCAGGCCCCGGGCTGGCCGGTACGTTGCTCGTCGGCGCCAGTGTGGCGCAGTCGCTGGCATGGTCCTTGGGGTTGCCCGCCATTGCCATTCATCACCTCGAAGGGCATTTGCTCTCACCGCTGCTGGCGGACCCTCGGCCCGATTTTCCTTTCGTGGCCTTGCTGGTTTCGGGCGGTCACACCCAGCTCATGCGGGTCGATGGTGTGGGGCGCTACACGTTGTTGGGCGAAACCCTCGACGATGCAGCCGGCGAGGCGTTCGATAAGTCGGCCAAGCTCATGGGCCTGGGTTATCCGGGCGGGCCGGCGCTGTCGCGATTGGCCGAGCAAGGCGATGCTTCGCGATTTGAGCTGCCTCGTCCTATGTTGCATAGTGGCGACCTGGACTTCAGTTTCAGTGGCCTGAAGACTGCCGTTCTCACACGCGTCAAGGCCGCCACGCAAAACGGCGCGCTCGACGAGCAGTCCCGCGCCGACCTTGCCGCAGCCACTCAGGCAGCCATCATCGACGTCCTGGCTGCCAAATCCATCCGCGCGCTCAAAGCCTCCGGGCTGCGCCGCCTGGTGGTGGCCGGAGGTGTGGGGGCCAACAAGCTGCTGCGCCAACGGCTGGGCGAAGCATTGCCGCGCATGCGCGCCACGGCCTACTTTCCGCCTCTTGAACTCTGTACCGACAACGGCGCCATGATTGCGTTTGCTGCGGCTGAACGCGTCAAAGCGGGGTTGGCCGACCTGGCCGAAGGTGACCACGCGTTCACCGTGCGCCCGCGATGGGATCTGGACGAGTTGCAGGCTGCTTAGGTCAGGCGGGTTGCCGGTAGAGCAACGCCTGCACATCCATACTGCGCATCAGCCGGGCTGTGGCCTCGGCCAGACGGGTGGCCGGACGCTGGCGCGGCGTGGCCAGCACCAACTGGTTGCGCAGGGGGTGCGATTCGATATGGCAGACCGCCAGTGCCCTGTCGTCCAGCGCTGCCGAGCGCGGCAAGATCGCGCAGGCCTGCCCTTGCGAGGCCAGCTCCACAATGGTCTGCACCGCATCCACCTCGGTCACGACGTTCAATCGCACACCATGCCGCCGGCACACGCCTTCGACCAGTGTGTGGATGGCGTTGGGTGAGCTGGGCAGAATGAGCGGGATGTCAGTCAACGCGGCAAGCGGGATGTGCGCGGGAAGGGGCGGTTGGCGCTGTCGTGGCGCCACCAGTACCAGCTCCTCTCGCAGCAGGAGCTCCGTGGCCAGTTGCGGTGTGGCAGGCGGATCATAAAGCAGGGCCAGATCCACCCTGCCAGATAACAGCCACTCCCGCATTTGTGCGGACAGGCCTTCGGCGACGGTAATGGCGGCATCGGGAAAGGTTTGCCTGAACGTTGCCACAAGAGGAGGGGTCAGCACCCGCGCGATGCGCGGCGGCAATCCAACCACCACCTTGCCGCTGGGAGACGCGCGCAGACCGCGCAGGTCTTCGCGTGCCCGAGCGGCTAGCGCCAGCAAACCTCGCGCATGCCCCAGGAAACGCAGACCGGCTTCCGTGGGTTCCACACCGCGGCCGTTGCGATAGAGCAGATGCTGCTCGAGCTCCAGCTCCAACAGCCGAACCTGCCGGCTCAATGTTGGCTGGGCCACGTCCAGCGCTTCGGCGGCACGCGAGAAGCTGCGCCGTTCGGCAACATTGACGAAGTACTCAATCTGTTTGAGGTCCATGACAGCAGGGCGGTCGCAATAGTTATAGAGAAAAAGCATACCTGAAATCACAGATATTTCATTGTTAGTTGATCCGGCCTCGCGCACCATGTCAGCTTTCCTTCATTGGCCCATCATGCCGGATTGCCTGCCTCCGCTAGAACACCCCAGCCGTCCCCGTCACGCGTTGCCGCCGGGCGCGTGGGACACGCACTGTCATGTGTTCGGCCCCCCCGACCGATTTCCCTACGCCGAAGGTCGCAGTTACACCCCGCCGGACGCTCCCTATGAGCGCCTGGCTGCCTTGCATCGGCACATCGGCGTCACACACGCCGTCGTGGTGCAGGCGGCCTGTCACGGCGCGGATCACAGCGCCTTGCTTGACGCGCTTAGCCAATCGCAGGGCCGCTATCGCGGCGTGGCTGTGATAGCACCTGACATCGCCGAAGCGGAACTGCAAGCCCTGCATGTGGCCGGTGTGAGAGGCGCGCGGCTCAATTTCGTACCCCACTTGGGTGCGCCACCCGAGGAGGCGACGGTGCTGGCGCTGGCCGGACGTATCGCGCCATTGGGCTGGCATTTTTGCCTGCATGTCGACGGCGCAAGCCTGCCGGGGCTGCTGCCTTTGCTCAAGCGCTTGCCGCTGCCCTATGTGGTCGACCACATGGGCCGGATTCAGGCCGCACGCGGCCTGAATGACGCGGCGTTTCGCGGATTGCTCGGCCTGGCCGCCGAGCCGGGTGCCTGGGTCAAGATCTCGGGCATCGATCGCATCAGCCAGGGCAAGCGGCCGTTCCATGAGGGGCTGCCCTTCATGCACGCGCTGGCAGAAGCGATGCCTGAGCGCGTGCTTTGGGGCAGCGACTGGCCTCATCCCAATGTGCGCGGCGACATGCCCGATGACGGCGAAGTCGTCGACGCGCTGTTTCTCGCTGTGCCCGATGCAGAGTTGCGACACCGCATCCTCGTCGATAACCCTGCGCGGTTGTACGAACTAGCTTGACCTGATTTCATTCCTATAACGGAGACAATGATGAATAAGTCCTTCCTCGCCTGCGCCCTGGCGTTGTGTGCAACCTTGAGCGCGGTGCCCGTCCATGCCGAACAGACCGTACGCCTGATCGTGGCGTTCCCTCCGGGCGGGCCGGTCGATCTGGTCGGCCGTGTTCTGGCCGAACGCCTGGGCAAAGAGCTCGGCCGCCAAATCATTGTCGAGAACAAGGCGGGCGCCAATGGCAATATTGGTGCGGCCTTCGTTGCCAAAGCCCCTGCCGATGGGTCGGTACTGTTTCTGACCAGCGTCGGGGCGGTCGCCATCAGCCCCGCGCTGTATAAAGAGCTTCCCTACAACCCCAAGGAAGACTTCGCACCGGTCTCGCTGGTCGTCAATAACGCGACCGCCTTTGTCGTCAACCCGGCCAATCCAGCCAAAGACGCCGCCGATTTCGTGCAGCGATCCAAGGGAGGGGCTCAATCGGTGGCAATCGGTTCGTCCGGCGTGGGCAGCATCCCCAACCTGACTCTGGAAATGTTCTCGGATGCCAGCCATGCGAACGTATTGCATGTGCCCTACAAAGGCGCAGCTCCTGTCATCAATGACGTGATGGGCAATCAGGTCGCCGGCTTCTTCGGGGACGTTCCCGGCCTCATCGGGCATATCCAGGGCGGCAAGCTCAAGGTGCTGGGTATCGCAGCGCCCACCCGCCATCCGCTGTTGCCGCAAGTCCCGACGCTGGCCGAGCAGGGCATCGCCGGCGTGGAGTCGAACAACTGGTATGGTCTTCTGGCCCCGGCCGCCACGCCACCGCAGACCGTCGCCAAACTGAACCAGGCTGTGCGCAACGCTCTGGACGACGCCAGCACCCGCCAGCGTTTGCAAGCCTTTGGCGCTGAGCCTGCGCCGTCCACGCCCGAGGCCTTTGCAACGCTGATCCAGAAGGATCGCGAGAAATGGTCCTCGCTGATCGAGCGCGAGCAGATCAAACCGGAGTAATCCCATGACTGATGTCTCTCGCCTGGCGCCGGTGGCGCCGGGATCCCGCCCCGAACTGGCTGCCCTGGAGGCCCGCATCCAGGCTGCGCGCGGCCGTATCTCGCCGCTCTACCAGGTCCTGCTCAACAGCGCGCCCATTTGTGAGGGTTGGGAGGCGATGCTCAGTGCTGTGCGCAATCGCAACTCATTGCCGGCGCGGCTACGCGAATTGGTCATTCTTCGCGTGGCCATTCTGAATCGAGCGCCGTACGAGTTCGAGGCGCACGTGCCCCATGTCCTGGCTGCCGGCGTGGCGCCCGATACCGTGCAAGCCTTGCGCGTTCATCCGGCGCCTGCCGATATTCCCGGCCTGCACGCCGGCGAGGCCGAGGCACTGGCCTACACCGATGCCATGACCCGCGACATCGAGGTGTCCGACCCGGTCTTCGAGCCGTTGCGCGGGTACTTCGACGAGCAAGGATTGCTCGACCTGACCGCCACCGTGGCCGCTTACAACATGGTTTCCCGCTTGCTGGTCGCGCTGCGGGTGGGTCACTGAGGAAAATCACTATGTCGATGCAAACCTTGTTATTGCGCATCATCGGTCTGGCCCTTGATGAGAGCGCCGCGCGTGATCTGCGCGGTCATATGCTGGCCGCCTGCCCACAGGCGCGCGTGGACATCCACGTCGCCGTAGATGTGGAAAGCGACTTTACGTATGTGTATTGCAGTTCGGCCTCGCCGCAGGGGCTGGCGGCCATGCGTGCGTTGGTCGATGAGCGCTATCCCGGTGCCGAGACCCGCGTGCTGGATCTGCTGGCCGATCTGGCGGGCCGCTCGGACGGCCAGGCCAGTGCCTGGCATTATGTGGTGGAGACGGACGTGCTGCCGGAGATGGAGACAGACTTCAATGCCTGGTATGAGCAGGAGCATCTGCCCGGGTTGGCAGGGGTGCCGGGCACGGTGCAGGCGCGCCGCTGGCGCTGCCATGATGGCAGCCCGCGCTACCACGCCGTCTATGAACTCGTCACCCGCGAGACCTTTGGCAGCGAGCCCTGGCTTGCGGTGCGTGGCAGCGAGTGGAGTTCACGGCTGCGGCCGGCGTTTTGCAACACCCGGCGCACCATGTTCCGCAAACTGGCCGGTTAGGCCTTCTTGCCGCCGATGCGGCTCTCCTTGCCCTTGATGAGCCGATCGATATTGGCGCTGTGGCGGTAAAAGAGCAGGGCGCTGATGGCGACCAGGGCAACGGCGGCCGGGGTGCTCATGCTCCAGGCCACCCCACCGCCGAAGAAGTAATAGACCGGCGCAAAAAACGCCGCGACCAGTGCGGCCAGCGACGAGTAACATGACACCACGGCCACGATGAGCCACGTGGCCACTGTGGCCAGCGCCAGCCATGGACTGACCGCGAACAGAATGCCCAGGGCCGTGGCCACACCCTTGCCGCCCTTGAATCCCAGAAAAATGGGGTAGAGGTGGCCGAGAAACACCGCCAGCATTACCAGGGCGTAGGTCAGCGGCGACAGGCCCGGGGCCAGTTTTACCGCCAGCCAGATCGCGAACCAGCCCTTGGCCGCATCACCGAGCAGGGTCAGAGCCGCGGCAAGCTTATTGCCCGTGCGCAGCACATTGGTGGCCCCTGGATTCTTGGACCCATAGCTGCGGGGATCCTGCAAACCCATCAGCTTGCTGACGACCACTGCAAAAGGGATGGACCCGATCAAATAGGCCAGCACGATGAGAAGTACGGCAAACAACGGCGTGGGCTCGGTCAGAACCATGGCGTATCTATCCCTTTGAGGAGCGGCGCAAAAGGTGCCGCGGATGGTGTGGGTGGCAATTCTACCCCGCCGGCCGTGGCTGTCCATCCGGTCTTGCGCCGAATGTCATCGTAGTGACTGTACAATCGCAGCCTGTCGGCCGTTGGCCGCCTTGCGGAGATGTGATGCGAATTCTGGTTTCCAATGACGATGGCTATAACGCTCCCGGACTGGAAGCGCTGGTCGACTCGCTCTCTGGCCTGGGCGAGCTGACGGTGGTCGCGCCGGAAACCAATCACAGTGGCGCATCCAACTCGCTGACCCTTAACCGCCCGTTGACCGTGCGTACCGCATCCAACGGCTTCATCTATGTTAACGGCACGCCTTCGGATTGCGTGCACGTGGCCCTGACTGGCTTGATGGACGCGCGGCCCGATCTGGTCGTCTCCGGCATCAACAACGGTGCCAATATGGGAGATGACACGCTGTACTCCGGGACGGTGGCTGCCGCCAGCGAAGGCTACCTGTTCGGTATACCGGCCATCGCGTTTTCGCTGGTCGAGAAGGGCTGGGAGCATATTGAGTCCGCGGCCCGCGCGGCGCGCCGCATCGTCGAGCGTCAGATTGCCGAGCCCTTGGCCGCTCCGGTACTGCTCAACGTCAATATTCCCAATCGGCCGTACGAGGACATGCGCGGGCTGCGTGTCACGCGTCTGGGCAAGCGGCACCCCTCCGAGCCCGTGGTTCGTACCACCACGCCTTATGGCGACACGGTGTATTGGATAGGGCCGGTAGGCCTGGCCAGCGATGCCGCGCCGGGCACGGATTTCCATGCCATCGCCGAGGGGGCCGTATCGCTGACCCCGCTGCGGCTGGACCTGACGCAACACGCCCAGCTCGATCTGGTCGGTCAATGGGCGAATCCCTTATGCGCAAACCTGTAGATCCCAAAGACGGGGCCGCAGGCTACTCGCGCCAGGGCCTGGCGCCTGGCTATACGCCGGCCAACAGCAACACGCGCATTTCCGCCGCCACGCTGCAGCGTCCGCAGCCGCTCAAGCCGGCAGCCGGCCCGGCCAACCTCGGTCTGAACTCCGACCGACTGCGCCAGGCGATGGTGCAACGCCTGCGACAGCAAGGAATCAGCGACGAGCGCGTGCTCGATGCCATGGCCATCGTGCCGCGGCATGTGTTTGTCGATGAAGCGTTGGCCAGTCGGGCCTACGAAGATGCGGCTCTGCCCATCGGGCACTCTCAAACCATTTCCCAACCGTGGGTCGTGGCGCGCATGATTGCCGCGGTCTGCGAAGGTCGCACGCCGACACGTGTACTGGAGGTCGGTGCTGGTTGCGGCTACCAGGCCGCGGTACTGGCCCAGTTCGTTCGCGAGGTGCATGCCGTCGAACGCATCCGCGGGCTCTATGAATTGGCACGCACCAATCTGCGCGCGTTGAAGCTGACGACTCGTGTGCGGCTGATCTACGGCGATGGCACTCAGGGCGTCGCCGGCGTGGCGCCATTCGATGCTATTGTTGTGGCTGCCGCTGGCCTGGCCATTCCCCAGGCGCTTTTGAATCAATTGGCGCCAGGCGGCCGACTGATCGCACCCGAAGGTTCGACCAGTCAGCGGCTGGTCCTCATCGAACGAACTGGCACCGCAAGCTGGAAGCGCACGGAGCTTGAGGCAGTGCGGTTCGTTCCCTTAAAGCCAGGAATACAATCTTGAGCAAACAGGAGATACGTATGCTCAACGGGCAGTTGTCACTGACCGGGACTTTTTCCATGAACACGAACATCATGCGCCGCCCCGTGCGTTGGGCGGGCGTGCTAGGTCTGGTCGCTCTGGCGGGTTGCGCGGGCAAAGCCACGCGCGCGCCCGTGGTCGACCTGACCAACCAGCCGGCCTCCAGCGCCACGGCAACGGCGGGCGGCTATGTCGTCAAGCCGGGCGATACGCTATTCAAGATCGCGCGTGCCAACAACGTCGACATCGAAACGATCAAGCGCCTCAATAGTCTTTCGGACCCCAACCAAATTCACGTCGGCCAGGTTCTCAAGCTTTCCTCTGCCACCAGCAGCAACGCGCAGCCTCAGCCCATCACAGGCGGCCAGATTCAGGCCAAACCGCTCGATGCGCCTGACAGTCACGCCGCTGGCACCGATACCAGCACCCCTGCTACGCCGGTCACACCGCCGCCGACGCCAGCCGAGACCAAACCGGTCGCGCGGGCTGCCGACGCCGGAGTCATCAACTGGGGATGGCCGTCCAGCGGTCAGATCCAGCAGAACTTCAACGCCAACAGCAAGGGCATAGACATCGCCGGCAATCCAGGCGATCCCGTCATGGCCGCGGCCGATGGCAAGGTCATGTATAGCGGCAATGGCGTGCGCGGTCTGGGCAACCTGATCATCATCAACCACCAGAATGGCTTCATCACCGCCTATGCGCACAACCGCGCACTGCTGGTCAAGACGGGGCAGGACGTCAAGCGCGGCGCCAAAATTGCCGAACTGGGCCAGTCGGACACCAATGCGCCAAAACTGCATTTTGAAATCCGTCGCCAGGGAACCCCTGTCGATCCTATGCAGTATCTGCCCGCTCGATGACACCCACCCTGGTTTTCGATCTCGAAACCTTGCCCGATGTGGTCGGCCTGCGCCGTCTGCATGGATGGGGCCCTGATGTCAGCGACCTGGAAGTCGCCGAGCGCGCGTTTGCCGCACGCCGCGAGGCCGTCGGGCACGATTTCCTGCCGCTGCATCTGCAGCGCGTGGCGGTAGTTGGCTGCGTCTTTCGAGACGATCAGGGTTTCCGCGTCAAAACACTGGGTCAGCCCGATGATCCCGAAGCCGCATTGCTCGCCGGGTTTTTCAAGACCATCGAGCGCTACACGCCAAAGCTCGTGAGTTGGAATGGCTCGGGCTTCGACCTGCCCGTTCTGCACTATCGCAGTCTCATCCATGGCGTGCCGGCGCCAAGGTATTGGGATTGGGGCGACGAAGACCGGGACTTCAAATACAACAACTACCTGAGCCGCTACCATACCCGTCATCTGGACCTCATGGATGTGCTGGCCAAGTACAACGGACGGGCCAATGCTCCGCTCGATGAACTGGCCAAGCTCTGCGGCTTTCCTGGCAAACTCGGAATGGATGGCAGTAAGGTCTGGGAAGCCTGGAATCAGGGGCAGGCCGACGCCGTGCGTGCGTATTGCGAGACCGACGTGGTCAACACCTGGCTGGTCTATTGCCGCTTTCGCTTTCTGCGTGGTGAGCTTGACCACGCCTCGTATGACGCTGAAATCGCTCTTGTGCGCGATACGCTGGCGGCCAGTGACGCCCCTCATTGGAAGGAGTACCTCGCGGCCTGGGACGCCAACTGATCCTCCTTTCATCCGGCAAGCAATCGACTGAAACATAGTCAGCCGCGCATGAAACCTGAATGAAATCCGGGCAATCGCACAATGATCCTGCCTTCTTTTACTTCAGGAGTTCAATCATGTCCCGATCCGCTCTTCGTACTTCGCTTGCCAGCCTCGCCATGGCGATTGCCGCTGGCGTGACTATTGCTCCCGCAGTCGCGGCGCCCGATGCTCCCCCCCGGCGCCTGCAGCAGGCCATCCGCGTGGCCCCATGATGGAACGCGATGGGATGTGGATTCCTGGTCTGGGCCCGCTGTCCAAGGCGCAGGTCGCGTCGCTCAAGCTCGACGCCAAGCAGCAGGCGTTGTTTGACAAGGCTCGCGACGCCTCGCAGCAAGCCATGGAGGCACGCCGCCAGGCCGGTCCCGCTCCGCACGAACTGCTCCAGGCTCAACTCAACGCCGGCAAGCTCGACCCGTACGCCTTGGCCGCGGAAGGTGACAAGCGCCGAGCTCAGTTCGAGAGCCAGGAAACCGCGCTGCGCACCCAATGGCTGGCCGTCTGGGATAGCCTGAACGACGCTCAGCGTGCCCAGGTGACGCAGATCGTCAAAGAGCGTGTCGCCAAGATGAAGGAGCATCACGGCAAGCGTGGCGAGCATCGCTCGGGCCGCCCGGGCAAGCCGCCAGCGCCGCTCCCGCCGCCCAGTAATCCCATCCCGCGCAACGATCAACCCGGCCGGTGGCCGGGTTTTTTCATGGCGCGCCATTCTGGGGCGCATTCCCGCAAGTTTCACCAATACAACGCCGCAGCAGCGTCCCCAATTCGATGCCGCACCGCCTGGGTGCGCGGTCCGGGGACGGATATAGGGCAAGGGACTTTCAAAAAACCTGGCATGAAAAATGCTTGATCACAGGTGCGCCGGTCAGACCATACGGTCGGCAGGACGGACGTTCAGCAACTTGCGTCTGCCCCACCTCAATCGATCAGGATCCAGGAATAATGAAGAAGACCTTGCTTTCCCTGCCTTTGGCCATCAGTGCTCTCACGACGTTTCCCGCTCTGGCCGAGCCCACTGATCTGGGTGCAGGCTTTGCCCTGAGCGGCAATGCTGCCATCGTCAGCGACTATCGTTTTCGCGGTTACTCGCAAACCGATTTTCGTCCTGCCGCGCAGGTCGGTTTCGACCTCACCCACAGCTCGGGTTTTTATCTGGGCAACTGGAACTCCAACGTATCGAATTTCGTCTTCACCGACGGCAACCTGGAGATGGACTTCTATGGCGGCTGGAAAGGCGACCTCGGCAATGGCCTGGGGCTGGATGTGGGGGCCTTGCACTATTACTATCCAGGCTCCAGTTCACCCAAAGGCGGTAACTACAACAATACCGACCTGTATGTGGGCTTGAGCTATGGCAACTACTCCTTGAAGTACTCCTACACGCCCAGCGACTTCTTCAGCACCCCGGACAGCAAAGGTACCTGGTATCTGGACGGCACCGCCAACTTCGACCTGGGCGATGGCTGGGGGCTGGTCGGCCATGTCGGCTACCAGAAGCTCAAGAACCAGGTCAACATGAATGGCGATGCCATGGGCCATTATGTGGATTACAAAGTAGGCGTCACCAAGGACATCAAGGGCTGGGTATTCGGCGTGGCTGCGGTGGGTGCCAGCAAGGACAATTGGTTGCCGACCAAGTATGGCCATCCTTCTGGCCGACTCGGTGCGGTGTTTTCGGTGGCACGCAGCTTCTGACCACAGCGCACAAGAGTGGGGCGGGACTGACCTGCCCCCAGATTTAGTACGGCACCGACATAGAGCCCAGGGGTAAAAGACCTTCTTTCTGATGAGCCTGCACGAATTGCGCCGGCGTTAAATATCCGAGCGCGCTGTGAGGCCGATCGGTGTTGTACTCGACTCGCCAGTTTTCGATCAAGCTTTTAGCCTGTCGCAGGGACAAGAACCAGTGCTCGTTAAGGCATTCGTCGCGGAACTTGCCGTTGAAACTTTCGATATAAGCGTTCTCCACCGGCTTACCCGGCCGAATAAACGACAGCTTTACGCCTGCTTGGTAGGCCCAGGCGTCCAAGGCTCTTCCGGCGAACTCTGGCCCGTTGTCCACGGTAATAGATCGCGGCAGGCCACGCATCTCCGCCAGCCGTTGCAGCACCATGGCAACACGCAGTCCCGGCAACGACGTATCGACCTCGATGGCCAGGCATTCGCGAGTGTAGTCATCGACGATAGTCAAACAGCGGAATCGGCGGCCATAGGCTAGGCCGTCGGCCACAAAGTCCATTGACCAACTCTGATTCGGCGCGATTGCCGCTGGGCGAACCACGCGCTCGGTCGCCGCGATTCGCTTACGCTTTCGTTTTCGCACGCTTAACCCTGCCAGACTGTACAGCCGCCAGATTCGCTTGTGATTTGCTTGCCAGCCTTCGCGACGTAAGAGCACATGGATCCTCCGATAGCCGTAGCGTCGTTTCGCCACTGCCATCTCTTTCATGCGCTCGGTCAGCGCAGCATCGCCTGAGCGTGTGCTCTCGTAGGCAAACAGCGACCGCGAAATTCCTACCAGCCCACAGGCCCGGGTAACACCCATGCTGCGCTCGGTCATTAATGTCCTGACCGCCTCGCGTTTGGCCTGCGGGCTGACTACTTTCGGCTTAGCAGATCCTGAAGCGCCGCCTTGTCCAGCATCGACTCGGCCAACAGCTTCTTGAGCTTGTTGTTCTCCTGCTCCAGCTCCTTGAGCCTCTGAGCGTCCGACACCGTCATGCCACCGAACTTCGCCTTCCAGTTGTAGTACGTTGCCTCGGAGATTCCGTGCTTGCGGCACAACTCTGCGGGCTTGGCACCTGCATCGGCTTCCTTGAGCACGCCGATGATTTGCTCTTCCGTAAATCGTTTCTTCATTGCCATTCCTTTGGGAACGGACTCTACATCGATTTCGTACTAATCACGGGGAGCAGGTCAGGACGGCGCCGATGGTGCGACGTCCCGCTTTTTGCTGGCCCCAGATCCGCACGGGCCGGCTGGCGCAGCAGGCAGGCGCAGTCCATTACAATGCTCGGCTGCCTAAGAATCTGGACGCTTGCGAGATGGTCGACGAAGTTTTGAATATCGAGTCCCTGGACCTGGAAGCCAGGGGCATTGCCCGCCGCGATGGCAAAGTGGTCTTCGTGGAGGGGGCGTTGCCTGGTGAGCGCGTGATTGCCGCCACGGTGCGCAAGAAGCCCTCCTATGAAATCGCCCGTGTCGAGACGGTGCTCAGACCTTCGGCGCAGCGGGTAGAACCGCGTTGCCCGCATTTTGGTGTCTGTGGCGGCTGTGCCATGCAGCACCTGGAGCCAACGTCCCAGGTCGCCATCAAGCAGCGTGCACTGGAAGATACGTTCTGGCACGTGGGCAAACTGCGGCCGCAGCGTGTGCTGCCGCCTTTGCATGGGCCGACGTGGGGTTATCGTTATCGCGCCCGCCTGTCGGTTCGCGTCGTGCCCAAGAAAGGCGGGGTGCTCGTGGGCTTCCACGAACGTAAAAGCAGCTACGTTGCCGACATGCGTGAATGCCATGTGCTGCCACGCCATGTGAGCGACCTGCTGGTGCCCTTGCACGCGATGATAGGGTCCATGTCGCGGCCCGAACGGATGCCGCAGATAGAGGTGGCGTTGGGCGACGCGGTTACGGCGCTGGTGCTGCGCCACCTCGAGCCGCTGACCGATCACGACATCGCCATCCTGCGCGAATTCGCCCGCGAGCATGATGTGCAATGGTGGCTGCAACCCAAGGGGCCGGATACCGTGCATGCACTCGATCCTGCCCATACCGATGCACTGGCCTACACCATGCCAGAGTTTGGCCTGCGCATGCCCTATCGGCCGACCGACTTCACTCAAGTCAACCACGCCATCAATCGTGCCATGGTGTCGCGGGCACTGTCCCTGCTCGACGTGCAGCCGACCGATCGCGTGGCCGATCTGTTCTGTGGCCTGGGCAACTTCACATTGCCGCTTGCGACGCAAGGGCGCGAAGCGGTGGGTGTCGAAGGCAGCAAAGCCCTGACCGACCGCGCGATGGAGGCGGCTTCGCGTCATGGGTTGGCCGCGACCACCCGTTTCGCCACACTCAACTTGTTCGAGGTGGACGTCTCATGGCTGCGCGGTTTAGGCTATTTTGACCGGATGCTGATCGATCCGCCGCGCGAAGGCGCCCACGCGGTGGCGCAGGCGCTGTCGCTGTTGAGCGCCGCCGAGCGGCCTTACCGCATCGTGTATGTGTCCTGTAACCCGGCCACACTGGCGCGCGACGCGTCCATCATGGTCCACGAAGGCGGCTATGCACTGAAGGCTGCCGGCGTGATCAACATGTTTCCCCACACCGGGCACGTTGAGTCCATTGCCGTGTTCGAATCGTTGCCCGAGGCGGACGTGCTGCATGCTCAGGAACAGGCTCGTCTGAAGGCAGAAGAGGCCAGGCTGGCGAGCCAAGCGGCCGCCGAGGCGGCCGCGGCTTAGTTTTTCGACAAGATCAAGTCGGCGATGATGGGACAGTCGGGCCTGTCATCGCCCTGGCAGTGGCGGGCCAGATGTTTGAGGGTATTGGCCATTTCCCGGAGCTCGGCGACCTTGCGCTCGAGTTCGGCCACGTGTTGCAGGGCAATCCGCTTGACGTCGGCGCTGGCACGGCTGCGGTCACGCCACAGTGCCAGCAATTCCTGCATCTGTTCGACTGAAAATCCCAGATTGCGTGCGCGGCGGATAAAGCGCAGCGTGTGCAGGTCTTCTGGCCCGTAGCGCCGGTAGCCGGCCTCGTTGCGTGCCGCCGGATTGATCAAACCGATGCTTTCGTAATAGCGGATCATCTTCGCGGAAATGCCGGTTGCTCCAGCGGCCTGGCCAATATTCATACTCGATCTCCAATAGGGCGCAAGGTTTTGAGTCGCAGGGCATTGCCCAGCACGAACACGCTCGACAGCGCCATGGCGCCGGCAGCAAATATCGGTGACAGCAGCAGTCCGAAGGCCGGATAGAGCGCGCCGGCCGCCACGGGAATGAGGGCGGCATTGTAGGCAAACGCCCAAAAGAGGTTCTGCCGGATGTTGCGCATCGTGGCCTGGCTGATTGCCACGGCATTGGGCACGCCGCGCAAGTCGTCAGCTATCAGCACGACCGAAGCAGCTTCGATGGCGACGTCGGTGCCGCTGCCTATGGCGATACCTACATCAGCCGCGGCCAACGCCGGTGCATCATTGATGCCGTCTCCCACGAAAGCTACCTTGCCGCTTGCCGCACGCAAGGCCTGCAGTGCCTGCACTTTGCCGTCTGGCAAGACTTCGGCGTGTACGTCGTCGATGCCCAGTTCGCGAGCGACCGCAGCGGCGGTGTGTGGGTTGTCACCGGTAATCATGGCCGTGCGCACACCGAGGCGGTGCAGCGCCTGCAGCGCCGAACGCGCCGACGGCTTGACCGGGTCGGCGATGGCCATCATTGCGATGGCCTTGCCGTCGGCAGCCACATAGATGGGGGTCTTGCCCGCGTCGCCCCAGTCTCGGGCCAGATCGCCGAAGCCGCTGACATCCACGCCTTCGGCCTGCATGAGGCGCGCCGCGCCGGAGACGATATGGTGGCCCTCCACGCTGGCGCGTACCCCGGCCCCGGTGACGGCCTCAAACCCTTGCGCTGCCGGCAGGTGCAGGCCCCGTTGCTGAGCTGCCGCGACAATGGCATGCGCAATGGGATGCTCGGAATGCATTTGCACGGCGGCCAGCCAGCCCAGCACCGTATCGCCTTGCATGCCCTCGGCGGGCTGGATGTCGGTCAACTTGGGTTTGCCCAAGGTGAGCGTGCCGGTCTTGTCGAACGCTACCAGCCTGACATCGCGCAGGCTCTGCAACGCATCCCCCTGGCGGAACAATACCCCCAACTCGGCGGCTCGCCCCGTTCCTACCATGATCGACGTAGGCGTAGCCAGGCCCATGGCACAAGGGCAGGCGATGATGAGCACGGCAACGCCTGCCACCAGCGCGTGGCTCAGGACAGGCGACGGCCCCCATATCAGCCATACCAGGAAGGTGAGGGTGGCCGCGGCCATCACGGCAGGCACGAACCAGCCCGTTACCTGATCGACCAGACCCTGGATGGGCAATCGAGCCCCCTGGGCGTTCTCCACCATCCGGATGATGTGGGCTAGCACCGTATCGGCGCCGGTATGGGTGACGCGCAGATTGAAACTGCCCGAGGTGTTCAGCGTGCCCCCGGTCGCCTTGGCCCCAGCCTGTTTTTCTACGGGCAAGGGCTCCCCGGTCAGCATGGATTCATCCACATAGGAGTGCCCGTCGATGATCTCGCCGTCCACGGGTATCTTCTCGCCCGGACGCACCATGACGATGTCCCCGGCACGGACGCGCTCGATCGGGATATCTACGGTCTGGCCCTCGCGCAGCACGCGCGCGGTACGCGGCTGTAGCCCGATCAGACGCTGGATGGCCGCGCCGGTCTTGCCTTTTGCGCGGGCCTCGAGCATGCGGCCGAGCAGAATCAGGGTGATGATGACGGCTGCGGCTTCAAAATACACGTTGCGCGCGGCCTCCGGCAGCCACTGCGGCGCAAACAGCACCACCACGGAATAGGCCCACGCGGCGCCGGACCCCAGTGCCACCAGCGAGTTCATTTCAGGGGCGCGGCGCCAAAGTGCGGCAAAGCCCTTGCTGAAAAAAGCCCGGCCAGGACCAAGCAGCACGAGCGTGGTCAGCGCGAACTGCACCATCCAACTGGTCTGTTCTCCCAATGTGTGGGTGACCCAGTGATGCATGGGCGCAAACAGGTGCGAACCCATCTCCAGGATGAATACGGGCAGCGTCAGGGCGAGCGCCCAGCAAAACGCGCGTTTCAAGTGGCGTGCCTCGGCGGCGCGCTGGTTAGCCAGTGCCTCGGCATGATGATCGTTTGCAGTCAATGCGTGCGCCTCATAGCCCACGCGCGCCACGGCATCCAGCAAAGCCTGGGGATCGGTATCCTTTAACTGCACCTGGGCGGTCTGTGTCGCGAGGTTGACGCTGGCTTCGGTCACGCCAGGCACGCCCGCCAAAGCATTCTGAACGCGTTTCACGCAGGAGGCGCAACTCATGCCGTCGATGGCAAGCTCGATACGGCCAGACGCAAGCGTAGAAGAAGTCATATTGGGTGATCCCGGTAGTCTGCTCTGAGCGCAGTCTGTGCCTTCCCATCATGGGAAGGTCAATCGATATTTTATGCTTGACCTTACTATGGTGGGAAGCTTTATTCTGTCTTTCATGATGGCAAGTCGCCATCCCTCACAGGAGTCGAACATGAGTGTTGCGTTTATCGTCCCCGATATGACTTGCGGCCATTGCGTCAAGACCATTACCCAAGCCGTTCAGAACGCCGTGCCGGGTGCGCAGGTTCAGATCGATTTGCCCGCGCACCGCGTGACGGTCAGTCCCGCCGAAGGCGCGGATGCCGCGGAAGCGGCCATCCGCCAGGCCGGCTATGATCCAAAGAAACAATAATTGAAAGTCCTGGGGCGATTTGGAATGGCTATCGATCAATTTAAATAATTGAATTGGATTGATCGATAGCAAATATTTAAAGTGGAGCCTTCGGTAGCGCGTAGGCGCCACCTCCCAAATACCCCAGGAGAACTGCATGCTGCAAAATCGTGAAGGCCAACGTGTTCCGAATGTGACATTTCCCGTCCGTGTCGACAACACCTGGAAGAAGCTGACCACCGACGACATATTCAAGAATCGCACCGTCGTCGTTTTTTCCTTGCCCGGTGCCTTTACCCCCACGTGCTCCTCGACCCACCTGCCGCGCTACAACGAACTGGCTCAGACGTTCTTTGATAACGGCGTGGACGACATCGTCTGCGTGTCGGTCAACGATACCTTCGTCATGAATGAGTGGGCCAAAGACCAGGAGTCCGCCAACATCAGCTTGTTGCCGGACGGCAATGGGCAATTCACCGAAGGCATGGGCATGCTGGTCGACAAGAGCGACCTGGGCTTTGGCAAGCGTAGCTGGCGCTACTCGATGCTGGTCGAAGACGGTGTGGTCAAAAAGATGTTCATCGAGCCCGAGAAAGAAGGCGACCCGTTCGAAGTCTCGGACGCCGACACTATGCTCGCTTACTTGGCTCCCGCAGCCAGCAAGCCCGATCAGGTCGTCGTGTTTTCCAAGCCAGGCTGCCCCTTCTGCGTCGAAGCGAAAGCCTTGCTCGAGTCCAAGGGCTATGACCCCATCGAGATCCCGCTGGAGCACAAAGTGCGTGGCCGCGTCATCGGAGCGGTTTCAGGTCGTGGTACCGCCCCGCAGGTCTTCATCAATGGCAAGCTCATTGGTGGCCTGGACGATCTGAAAGTCCACTTCGGCTGATCGCCGGTTGGGGCGGCCGCCCCACGTTGTACCTCCCTAGCGACGTATCCGCCGACCGCCCTGTGCGGTGGCCGGCGGATGCGTGCGCTTGCAGATCGAAGGAAAAAATATGAAATCCCTGCATACCGATATTGCTGTCATCGGTGCCGGCACGGCCGGTCTGGCGGCCTATCGCGCGGCTCGCGCCGCCGGCAAGCGCGCTGTCATCATCGAAGGCGGGCCTTATGGCACCACCTGCGCTCGTGTGGGGTGCATGCCCTCAAAACTGCTGATCGCCGCCGCCGAGGCTGCTCACGCCACCCGGCATACGGACGCTTTTGGTGTACGCGTGGCCGGCCCGGTGACCGTGGATGGCCAGGCGGTCATGGCGCGCGTCAAACGTGAGCGCGACCGCTTCGTCGGCTTTGTCCTTCAAGGCGTGGAGAACCTGCCTGCCGAAGACAAATTGCATGGTTATGCCCGGTTTCTGAGCGACCGCGTCCTGCGTGTGGATGATCACACTGAAGTGCATGCCGAGCGCGTGGTCATCGCTACCGGATCGCGGCCTGCCGTTCCTGCGCCGTTTTTGGCGCTGGGTGATCGGCTGGTCGTCAACGACGACGTGTTTGCCTGGGACAGCCTGCCTGCCCGCGTCGCGGTTTTCGGGCCGGGTGTCATCGGCCTGGAGCTTGGGCAAGCCCTGGCGCGTCTGGGCGTCAAGGTACACGTGTTTGGCGTCAGCGGCAGTCTGGGCGGCATCAGCGATCCCGCCGTGCGGCAGGCCGCCCGCAGAATCTTTCAGGCGGAGTTCTACCTCGACCCGGATGCGCGCGTGCTGGAGACCAAACGGGTCGGCGACGAGGTCGAGATCCGCTATATCACGCTGGACAACACGGAGCGTGTCGAACGTTTCGACTACGCGCTGGTAGCGGCCGGCCGCAAACCCAATGTCGATAAACTTGGTCTGGAAAACACGTCCTTGACGCTGGACGCTCGCGGCGTGCCGCAGTTTGACCGATCGACCATGCAGGTCGGGAGCTCGGCCATCTTTATTGCCGGAGACGCCAATGCCGATTCGCCGCTGTTGCATGAAGCCGCCGATGAGGGGCGTATCGCCGGTGAAAACGCGGCGCACTATCCGCAGGTGACGCAATCTCTGCGCCGCGCCGCGCTGGCAGTGGTGTTCTCGGATCCTCAGATTGCCCTGATCGGTACGGCACATGCACGTCTGCCGCGCGGGAGCTACGTAACGGGAGAGGTGGATTTTGCTGACCAGGGCAGATCGCGTGTCATGCTCAAGAATCGCGGCCTGCTGCACGTCTATGCAGAAATCGGCTCAGGCCGTTTTCTGGGCGCGGAAATGGTCGGGCCCGGCGCAGAGCATATCGGCCATTTGCTTGCCTGGGCGGTCCAGCAAAATATGACCATTACCCAAATGCTGGAAATGCCCTTCTACCATCCCGTGATCGAGGAAGGGCTGCGCACGGCCTTGCGCGACGCTCAAGCCCGCCTGGTGCAGGCCGGCGCGCCGCGCGCGGCCTGAGCGGCTGGCTTCAGGCGAACTTGCCCGGGTTTTCCACGTATTGAAGGGTAAATCCGGCGCGGTCGTCTTGCGCCAGTTCACGGGCCAGGTAGGGCATGGCGTCCTTGAGGGCCGCCTCCAGCGTCCAGGGCGGGTTGACGAGAAACATCCCGCTGCCGTGCAGACCGAATCCGTCAGTGGCCGGCCGCTTGACGCTAAGCGTGGCATGCAACCAACTTTTGACAGGCAACCGTTCAAGCAGGCGCGCCATTTCGCCAGCCTCGCGCCTTTGGACCAGCGGATACCACACCGCATACGTTCCGGTCGCGAAACGCTTTATGCCTTCTTTGACCGCGGTGAGCGTACGGCGGTAGTCCTGCTTGTCCTCATACGAGGGGTCGATCAGCACCATGCCGCGGCGGGTCGGCGGCGGCAAAAGTGCCTTGACGCCTTCGAAACCATCGGTCGAGTAGACCGTGGTCTGGCGCAGGGATATCCGGTCACGTTGCTCCAGGTTGTTGACGAGAATGCCCGACTCCGTCGGGTGCATTTCGAACAGCCGCAACCGATCGCGGTCGCGAAGGGCGTCCATTGTCAGCCAAGGCGAGCCCGGGTAATGGCGCAGCGTGCCGGACGGGTTGTAGGTCCGCACCTGCTGGACATAATCGGCCAGTAAAGGGGGAAGATCCGTACGCTCCCACAGGCGGCCGATGCCGTCGGCAAACTCGGCGTTCTTGCTGGCCCAATCGCTGTCGAGCGCGTACAGACCCGCGCCCGCATGGGTATCTATCACCCAGTAAGGCGCATCCTTGCGATTGAAATAGTCCAGTGTGTGGATGAGGATGGCGTGCTTGAGCACGTCGGCGTGGTTGCCGGCATGAAAGGCGTGGCGATAACTAAACACGGAAACTCTTCTTAGGCCGAAGGCCGAATGTCGGACAGTTTGTCGGTGAAAATGGCGTCCATGCCCCAGCTCAGCAGCTGTCGCGCGCGCGCCGGGTCATTCACGGTCCAGGCGGCAATCCGATAACCGGCCGCGTGCACCGCGTCGATCAATGCCGGCGTGGCGTCCTTCTGGTTGATATTCAGGGCGATGCAGCCATAGCGAGCCAGTCGCTCGCGCCAGTCTGCCGGCACCTTCTCGACCAGCAGGGCCCGTGGCAACTGTGGAGCAACCCGTTGCGCCTCGGCCAACGCCGGTTCCTCAAACGAAGACAGCAGCGGCAAAACGCTGGCGTCGTGCCAATACTCGGCGCACAGGCGGGCGACTTCGGCCCCCGTCTCGGCTTCGCGGCCCGGGCAGGGCTTGATTTCGACATTGCAGGCGATGCCATTGGCGCGCGTGTAGCGGGCGACCGACACGAAGCTTGCCACCGGTTCTCCGGCAAATGCCGGCGAATGCCAACTGCCCGCATCCAGCAGGGAGATCTCCGTATAAGATTTGTCCTTGGCCGGCCCCTGTCCGTCGGTCGTACGGTCGACGTCATCGTCATGCATCAGGATGGCGACGTTGTCGCGGCTGAGCTTGACGTCGAACTCAAACATCGTGAATCCATGGGCTGCACCGACGTGCATGGCCGCCAGGGTATTTTCGGGGGCCAGGTGCCCGCCGCCGCGATGGGCAATATAAGGAGAGTATGGCCAGGCCGGCAGGGAGGGCGTCATGTACAAGACCTCAAACAAGAATACGCGTCGGAAACATCGGGTAAAACACGGGGTTTCACGGCTTGCAAGCATACTCCCTAACGGGGGACGGGGCTTGGCGCACGAGGGGGTGGGCAGGGGCTGCGGAGGTGGTAAACTCCGGCGGCTGGCCCGGCACGGTTTCCACAAATGCCGCTGCAGGGTCCGGGCGAGCGTCCGGGCGAATTGTTTTCGCCTTTTTTATGCGTTTTGGCTTGGCACGGGGCCGCGCCAATCTGGCAACAGGGAATACATGTTTGAATTTATTCGCACCCATCGGCGTTGGATGCAGTTAATCCTGCTGCTTCTGATCGTGCCGTCTTTCGCGTTGGTAGGCGTGCAAGGCTATACCAGTTTCGTCAATGGCGAACCTGAGCTGGCCACCGTCGCGGGGCAGGGAGTCAAACAGTCGGAGTTCGATGCGGCTCACCGCAATCAGCTGGAGCAGTTCCGCCAGCGCCTGGGCACGCAATTTGATCCGGCCGTGCTCGACACGCCCGCCATGCGCGAGCAACTGCTCAATCAATTGATCGACCAGCGTTTGCTGGCCCAGGTCGCGCTGGACAACCGCTTCTCGGTTTCCGACGAAACGCTGCGCAACACGATTGCTGCCATTCCGCAGGTTCAGGACGACGGACGTTTCTCGCCGGAGCGCTACCGTCAGGTACTGGCCGCTCAGGGCCTGTCGCCGACGTCGTTTGAGAATGGCCTGCGTCGCGATCTCGCCGTGGCTCGTGTCCTTGAACCCATCGGTTTGTCGGCCCGAGTACCGCAGGTCGTGGTCCAGGACGTCGAGCAAGCGCTTACACAAAAGCGCACGATCCAGTTGCGTACCTTTGCCGCAGCCGATTTTCGCTCCAAGGTGACGGTCACTCCCCAAGACGTCCAGACGTGGTACGAGGCGAACAAAGAATCGCTGCGCGTGCCCGAGCAGGTTCAGGCGCAGTATCTGGTACTGGACGAAGCCGCCGCCACGCAGGGTGTCGAGGTCAAGGACGAGGACATCGCCAGCTATTACGAGCAGAATAAAAACCGCTTTGGCACCCCTGAGCAGCGTCGTGCCAGCCATATTCTGATCAACTCGGCGGCAAGTGATTCCGCGGATGCACGCAAGGCGGCCCGCGCCAAAGCTGAAGAAATTGCCCGTCAGGCAGCGGCCAACCCGGCCGGTTTTGCTGACCTGGCCAAGAAAGACTCCCAGGACGCCGGCTCGGCCGCCCAAGGAGGCGATCTGGGCTGGATTGCTGCGAATTCCGTCCCGCCCAGCCTGCAGCAGGCTATAGCAGGGATGTCCAAGGACGCCGTCTCCGGTGTGATCGAAAGCCCGTTTGGCTTTCACATCCTCAAGGTCACCGAGGTCAAGCCCGCCCAGGTCAAGACCCTGGCCGAAGTCAAGGACCAGATCTCCGGCGAAATCCGTAAGCAGTTGGCCTCGGCGCGTTTTGCCGAGATGGCAACCAAGCTGCAAGGCGCCGTCTATGATCAGCGCGACAGCCTGCAGCCGGCGGCCGATGCCCTGGGCCTGAAGCTGCGCACAGCCACCGGCATCACTCGCTCGGGGCTGTTGCCGGCCACGCAAGCCGGTGCAGGATCGGCTGCGGCGAGTGCCGACTCCGCTTTGCTTGAAAATCCGCGTGTGCGTCAGGCGCTGTTTGCTGCCGACGTCCTGCGCGAAAAGCAGAACACCGGCGTTATCGAACTCGCTCCCGACACGCTGTTGGCCTTGCGCGTTGCCGTCGTCGAGCCCTCGCAGATTCCGCCCTTGGACAAGGTCAAGGACGGCATTCGTGCCCGTTTGCTCGACGAGCGTTCGGCTCAGGCGGCCCGTGAGGCCGGCGAACAGGCGCTCAAGGCGCTGCAAACGCAGGATCAGGCGGAAGGCTTCGGCGCGCCGCTGACCATATCCCGCCAGGATCCGGGCAATTTGCCGCGCACGCTGGTCGACGCCGTCATGCGCATGGATGCTGCCAAATTGCCGGGTTTCGCCGGGGTGCCCTCTGGCAGCGACTATGTCCTGGCTCGCCTGGACAAGGTCGAAGCCGGACAACCCGACGCTCAGGCCGCCGAGATGCTTGCCCGTCAGCTTGGCGGCGCCTGGGGCGAAGCCGAAGATCAGGCCGTGCTCAAGATGCTGCGCGAAGCCTACAAGGTGCAAATCCTGCCGCCAGCCGCGCCCATCATCAAGGGAGATCAGCCCGCCGAAGGCTGATCGCCGCGCAGCAAGGGTTTCAGGCCCGGCCAGACGTTGTTCAGCAACGTCGGCTGGGCTTTTTCATTGGGGTGTATCCCGTCGGCCTGAAACAGCTCGCGATCCGTCGCCATGCCCTCCATGAGAAATGGTGTCAGGCTCACCCCTTCTTTCTGGGCCACGGCCTGGAAAACACGCGCAAAGCGTTCGGTGTAATCGCGTCCATAGTTGGGGGGATTTGCATCCCGACGATCAATACTTTGGCGCCGGCACCTTTGGCTGCCTGTGTCATGGCCGCCAGGTTGTTTTCCGTCATGCTCAAAGGCAACCCGCGCAAGGCGTCATTCGACCCCAACTCCAGCACAACCACCGCCGGCGTATGACGCTTGAGCAAGCCAGGCAATCGTGCCGTGCCGCCGCTGGTGGTGTCACCGCTGATGCTGGCATTGACCACCTGATAATTCGGGTATTGTTCAGACAAGCGGCGAGCCAGTAGCGGCACCCAACCGGAGCCGCGGGCCAGACCATACTCGGCAGCCAGGCTATCACCCACCACCAGCACCGTTTGCCTATCGGCAGCGGTCGACGCGGTTTGAGCCTGAGCCGCCGGTACGCATGCCAGCATGAGTGAGACGGACAACACACGGAATAATGAGCGCATGGATATCAGCAACGCGATAGAAGTGATTGGGTTGAGCAAGCGGGTGACCGATGCCACGGGAGAGCTCACCATCTTGGATGGCCTTGATTTTACGGTCCGTTCCGGCGACGCCGTGGCTATCACCGGGAACTCCGGTTCCGGCAAGTCCACCTTGCTCGGACTGCTCGCCGGCTTGGATGTTCCCTCAGAAGGGCAAATCCGTCTGGCGGGCCAGGATCTGTTTGCGTTGGACGAAGATGGCCGTGCCGGGCTGCGGGCACGTTATGTGGGGTTCGTCTTCCAGTCGTTTCAGCTGTTGCCTAACCTTACGGCCCTCGAAAACGTCATGTTGCCACTGGAGCTGGCAGGCAGGCCCGGGGGGGCAAGCCGCAAGGCGGCCGAGTCCATGCTGCAGCGCGTGGGGCTGAGCGCCCGTCTGCATCACTATCCGCGCACGCTGTCGGGTGGCGAGCAGCAACGCGTATCGCTGGCGCGCGCCTTCGTGGTGCATCCGGCCTTACTCTTTGCCGACGAGCCGACAGGCAGCCTGGATGCCGCGACCGGGCAGACCGTTATCGACCTGATGTTCGAACTGCAGCGTGAGCAAGGGGCTACCCTGTTGCTGGTCACCCATGACGCCGGATTGGCCGCGCGCTGCGATCGCCAATTGGTGTTGTCCGGCGGGCGCCTGCAGGCTTAGCGCCGGACCGTGGCCGCCCGCCGCCACTCCAACATGCCGATCACGATGCCACTGCCGCAAATGATGGCAATGCCCAGCCAGGTCAGCGCGTCCGGGAAATGCCCCCAGAGCAGCCACCCCATGGTGGTTGCTCTGACGATCTGCATATAGACAAAAGGCGCCAGTGTGGATGCCGACGCATTGCGGTACGCCGCGATCTGCAGCAAGTGCCCCAATGCCCCCGACAATCCGGTCGACAACAGGATCAGCCAGTTCATGGGGCTTAGCCCGGCCAGCACGGGCAGTGCCGCCGGCAGGATGAAAGGCAGCGCAGCCGTCAGGCAGATCGTGCCCACCAGCCCGCTCCAGATCAGAGACGTGTAAGCGTCATCGCAGGCCACGCGCCGGGTGAGAATGAACTGTGCCGCAAAGCAGAAGGCGGTCAGTAGCCCGAATATCACCCCAACAGGATCCAGACCGCCACCCGGCCGGATGACGATCAGCACGCCCACAAAGGCTACCGCGCTGGCCACCCAGCGAGATAACCGAGGCGGTTCGCGCAATATCCAAGGCGCCACCGACAACACGATCATGGGCGCCAGGAAGTTGATCGCAGTCGCCTCGGCCTGGTGCAAGTAGCGCAGGGTCGTAAAGAACATCAGCGTGGCGCAGAACATCGCCGCGCCGCGCAAAATCTGATCGCGCGGGCGTCTTGCGCGCAGGATGCGCCGGCCACGCCGCGGCACCACCAGTGCCGTTACCACGACCAGGTGCACGACATAGCGCACCCAGCACAACATCAGCAACGGCACACCGGCCGTCATTACCCATTTGCCACTGGCGTCCAGGCAGGACAACGTCCACAACGAGAGGATAAGCAGCAACACCCCGACCAGGGGACGGCCGCTCGATGTCTGCGGGGGCGGCAGGCCGGATGGCGCGCCCAGGCCGGCGCGGGCCTGTTGCATGAGTCTCTCCTGAGGTCGCGGGTGTAGGGGCGTGCAAACGCCGGTCATCATACGCCCTCGGACAATCCCCTCCATCGAGCTGATAACGCTTGGTTAATTAGTCCTATCCAAAAGGCGCTGCACGGGGCAAGGACGAGGATGTGGTCCTAGTTGGTTCGAGAGAGGGTGCGACTATCCTGACACATTGAGGAGTGATCCTACATGTAAGTAGGGCCCTGTGAAGTGTTGCGCTGAGTAGTGTCTCTGCATCATCTGCTTAATTTTTTGATCCTGGTCCGCAACCAGCCCTCCGCCCAGCGGGCGCATCACGGGCAGCGCGGATAACAATCGTTGGCAGAGATACACCGTGAACGCCTCTCTCTATCGTTTGATCTTCAGCAAAGTACTGGGGATGTATGTCCCGGTATCCGAACTCAAGACGGCGGGTCGCCGCAAGGGCCGGCGAGCGCGCACCGGGGCAGGCGGGCCATATCGCTTACGTATGCTCTCTTGCGCGCTCTGGCTGGCCTTTGGCCTGTCCGGGCCTGCAGGCGCGCAGGTCACGCCCGCTGCCGGCGCCGCCACAACGACACATACGTCCGCCAATGGCGTGCCAGTGATTAACATCGCTGCACCCGATGCCCACGGCCTGTCGCACAACAAATTCCAGCAGTTCAACATCGTGGCGCCGGGCGCGGTGTTCAACAACAGCAAGCAGAACGGTCGATCGCAGATCGCCGGACAGATCAGCCGCAATCCCAACCTGACCGGCGCGCTGGCCTCAACCATTCTGTCCGAAGTGACCGGTCCCGGCGCCAGCAGCCTCAACGGAACGCTGGAAGTCCACGGCGGAACCGCCAACCTCATCATCGCCAATCCCAATGGCATCAGCGTCGATGGCCTTACCACCCTCAACACGCACAGCCTGACGCTGTCGACGGGCGTGCCGAGCGTGCGAGACGGCGTCGTCTCGCTGGGCGTCACCCAGGGTCAGCTCACCGTGGGCAGCAGTGGCGTCAATACCGATGGTTTGCAGACCTTCGACATGGTGGCCAAGCTCATCCAGATCGGCGGGGCCATTGGCGGCACGCAAGGCAACCAGGCCGATATCAAGGCGCTAGCGGGCAGCAGCAACTTCATCACCGCTACAAGGTCCGCAGCGCCGGTGCGGCGCAAGCGCGCCGCCGAGGCAGGCTCGGGCTATGCCATCGACGGCAGCGCCGCGGGCGCCATGCACGGCAAGGCCATCACCCTGATATCCACCGATGCGGGCCTGGGGGTACGCCAGCCGGGCACGCTCGTATCTGCCGGAGACATCAGTATCGACGCCCGCGGCAACGTCGAGGTCGGCAGTGCCAAAGCCAGGGATCTGGCCTTGCGTGCCGGCGCGGACGTCAAGGCCGGCACCGTTCAAACCGCTGGCAAACTCACCGCCAGCGCTGGCCGCAACCTGGCGGTCGATACGATGGTGGCAGGCCAGGGCGCCAGCATCACTACGGACTCCGGCGACATCACGCTGGGACCGGCCGGCAAGGCCGAAAGCGCCGCCTCCGAGCTCACCGGCAATGTCGAACTCACCGCGCGCAACGGCAGCATCATCCTGTCGCGTGACATCAAGGCCGATAGTTTCAAGGTCAGGGCAAGAAGCTGGGTATTCCGCAATGCCGTGGTCGAGGCCAGCGGCAAGAGCGGCGCGCCCAACAGCGTAGATGTGGAGGTCAGCGATCGCATCGTGCTGGTCGGCGCCCTGCATGGTGTTGACGGCGCAGGCAATCCCATCACCAATTCGGTGGTCAAGATGGTGGACGGACGTCCCGTGGTGCACGAAGCGTCCTCCGGCAAAGCTCTCCCAGATGCGACCGTGGGCTCCAGCGTCGGTGTGCGTGCCCTCAAGGGCAATATCCTGTTAAAGGGTAGTTCGCTCGACAATCAAAGCAGCGTCATCACCGCACTTGACGGCGATACCACGCTGAGCTTCACCGGCAATATCGAGAACCAGGGCGTGATTCAGAGCAAGAAGCGGCTCACGGTTACAGCAAAGGACATAAAAAATACGCTGCTGTTCGATTCCGATACCAATATCGAACTCACCGCTAGCGGAAAAATTGAGAACACTGGCGAGATCTCATCGCTGGACAAGATAAACAAACGCGCCGTGCGCAATGTACTTCTGCATGCGGGTGAAAAACTGACCAACAGCGGGTTTCTGGGGGCATCCGGAAAACTGACCATCGAGGGTAATGTCGCCCAAGATGGTGCAAAAACGCGTCCAGATGTGATCAATGATGCTCAGGGGCGAGTCGACGTAGAGGAACTGTCCTTAACCGGAAACCGTTTTGACAACAAAGGCAGTTTTGTTGTGCGAGGAAGCGGAGCGACCGCCGACGTGACACAGATGTTCCGCACGACAGGAAGCTTCGAAGTGTCCTCCCAGAATGGGTTAGACGTACGAGCCGGCGACGTGTATGCAGACGGAAAGCTTACGGTGAAGGGCCGGGCTAAGCTGGATGCTCGCGCCAATGCGCAGTTCGCGGCTAACGCCAAGGTTCAGGTAAACACGCTCGAGGTTAAGGCGCAAGATCTCATCAATAAGGGTGACGTCACCTCTACCGGCCAGGTAAACGTTCAGGCACAGCAGAGCATCGTCAATCACGGCAAACTCCAGGGACACGAAATCACGCTTGCCGCACAGAGAGATGTGCGCAACGAGGGCGTAGCGGTGCTGATCCAGGCGAGACAAGCACTTTCGGTGACTACCACTGGAAGCGTGACGAATGGCGGCACACTGCGAGGTAGAACGGTGACACTACAGACCGACGAGGCTGCTAATGAGCGAGGTGCGATGATTGTCGCGTCGCAGTCAGGCGACTTCAAGGTGAGGAAAAGCCTTCGCAATGAGGGGACGATCAGTACCAAGCGAACGGATATCCAGGCGGCAGAGCTTCACAACATGGCGGGTGGCAGTCTGTCAGCCACGTCGGCCAAGATTACGGTCTCGCAGGGCCTGACTAACAGCGGAGAGATCAAGGTCAGCGGCATGCTCGACGGCCGTGCGGCCACGTTGAGCAACCAGGCCGGTGCACAGCTGAGCGCCGCGCAAGCCAAGCTCAACGTCCAAGGCGATCTGTCTAACGCGGGGGACATCAAGACCCAGCAACTCACACTCGCGGCGAAAGGCTTGCACAATCAGCCAGGCGCCTTGCTTCAGGCGGACAGCGCGCAACTTACGGTTCAGGAAGACATCGACAACGCCGGCGAGGTCAAAGCAAAAAAACTGACGCTTGGCGCCCGAAAACTGCATAACAAGGCAACGGGCAAGATCCAGGCTGACAACGCCACCCTCAGGGTGCAATCGCTGGATAACGCGGGCGTGGCGCAGGCCAGCCACGACATGTCCATAATGACGACGGACTATGCCAATGCCGGTCAACTGAGGGCAGGGCACGATCTGACCTTGAACAGCAGCAACATTGCTGGCCTGACGATAGACGCCAAGCGTCAGTCCCCCCTCGCCAATGGCACGTTGACCCTGCAAGCCAAGTATCTGACGGTACGTACCGGCATCGAGAACCCAGGCAACGTCGTCTTGACGGCCAGCACGGGTGGCATCACCAACTACAGCCAGATCGCCACGCCCGGCGCGTTGACGTTGACGGCCAAAGGCGGCATCACCAATAGCCCTGGCTCGCTGATCTGGGCGGGCAAGGACGTCACTGCCTCGGGCCACACCATCGACAATCAGCGCGATGCCTGGCTGATGTCGCAAAACGGCAAGGTCACTCTTGCCGCCTCGCAAAAGCTGCGCAATGAGGCGGGCCGTATCGAGGCTGGCGGCAAGCTGTCCATCGATACCCCAAACCTCGAGAACCTCTCCGAACTGCAAGGCGATGTCCGCGTACAGCGCTCCCAGAAAGAAACGGTGAACATCTCCCAGGATCAGGGGTTCTGGAGCACCGGGCGTTGGGTGCGAACCAAAATCCACAGTTTTTCGGTGAGTACGCCCGTCAGTACCCTGAAGGTCAAGCAAGGGGGCATACGGGCCGGTGGCGATATCGACATAAACCAGCAGCAGCACAAAGGCAAGAAAGCACGCGTCTACAACGAGGGCGCCATCGTGGCCGGCGCGCAGCTGCGGGTCGATGGCAACGTCGAAAACCGTTCCAAGGGGAAGTCGCTCAGTGTCATGGACTATTTGCGCCAGAACACGGGCGGCTTTTCAACCCGCGTCGAAGAGGTGGCACTTCCTTCGGGTGGGCACGATGGCCGCTTCACGTCCCTCTACGACATGCTGGATTTCATGCTCAACAACAGCGCTCATCGCGTCTCGCTAGGCGGCTTTTATTCCTACTCGCCTACCTACAACCTGTTTCCGGTGCTGGCCGGGGCCGACCTGAGCAAAGCCCCCGAGCTGCAGAAGATGCTGGCCGCTGCGCTGGGTGCGGACTGGCGCGGCCTTACCGCAGTGCAGCGTGAAGAGCGTTGGCGAGAGTTCAAAAATGGCCGGCGCGGTGGCACGGTGGACTACTACCCTCTTGAGCAAACGGTTTTGGCTGGAAAAGCCGGCGTCACGCACACGGGTGGCACCATGCTCGTCGGTGGCAACAGCACGCAAAACGCCGCAGCGGCCAGCTTGCAGGCCCACCAGCGCCAGCAGGCACAGATCGGTAAAGTTCAGGTGCCCATACTGGCAGGGACGCTGGATGCAACCTTCAAGCTCGACGAGCCGCAACTCGAGGACATCGATCTTGATTTTCCGGATCCGGTGCTCGATGAGTTGCTGGCAAACCGCTTCGTGTTCCGGCCGGTGTCGCCGACGATCAGTACTGCAGCCATCAAGGCGCCCGGCAAGCAGACCTTGCCACGCCCCTATTTCGAGACGCGGCTCAACTACATCGATCAGTCGCAATTCTACGGCTCAGGCTATTTCTTCCAGAAACTGGGCTATCAACCGCAGCAGGGTGCGCGCGTTAGCGGCGACAACTATTTCGATACGCAATGGATATTGCGTGAGCGTGCCCGCCTGCTGGGTGCTGCAGGGGCGCGGATGGGCAGTGGCGACGCTCAGACCGTCAAACAGCTGATGGACAACGGCAGTGAACAGGCCTCTCGTCTTGGCTTGCAGGTCGGCCAGGCGTTGAGCGCTGACCAGGTGGCCAAACTGGACAAGGATACGGTCTGGTATGTCTGGACGCGGATAAACGGCACGCAGGTCTTGATGCCGCGCGTCTACCTGGCCCGCGCCTCCAGGCAGGCCGCCGACGACGTGCGCAAGCAAGGGGGGGCCGTCGTGGCATCGGCGGGCGATATCAATGTCGACACGGGCGGAGGGGATGTCACCGTGGCCAATGGGGCTCTGGTGGGCGCGAAGGTGTCGATTGACACGCGCAGCGCCGTGGCCAAGCAGGAGGCCGCCCAACGCGACGCCATGCTCGCCCGGTTGGGGCAGGAGCTCGGCACGCCCCTGAACAGCGCCATCGACACGCTTGCCCAGGCGCACCAGACACAGTTGCAGCAAGCGGCGGGCAAGGTCATGGCGTTGGCGGGAGCGGCGTTGGCCAAAGCGCCAGACGGCAAGGTCACCTTGGACGTCTCCAAGCTCGATACCACGCAGTTGGCGCGTCTGCAGTCCTCTGCCCAGGACTTCTACTGGAACAGCCAGCTCAACGCCACCGACCTGCTGGAGCTGGGCCGCGCCTCCGTGGGCCTGGATGCAAGCGGCACCAGCGTCGCGGCCGGCGGCCTGAACGCCGATGCGGCTCGAGGCATGTTGGCGGAGCGTGCCGGGGCCTGGCGGCAGAAGCACGATAAAGGTCAGGCGCTGACACATAAGCAGTTGCTGGATGTGCTGCAGCGCGTCTCCGAGGCGTCGACAGGCAAACTGGCTGTGACCAAACCTACGGCTGCGGCCGTTACCAAAGCGGCGCAGCGGCTGGCCGAAAGCGAAATGCGCGCCAAGGGCAGCTATGCCATCAAGGCCGCCATCGGGCAGGCCAACTTCAGCAGCACGGGCGGTGTCCGGGCCGGGATCTCCGGCCAAGAGAGTGTGACCGTCAGAGCAGGCGACAGCCAGATTGCGGGCGCGCAACTGCAGGGCAAGACGGTCGACCTCCAGACCGAGGGCAGGCTGCGCACCATTGTCGGGATGCGGTACGACGAGAAGGGGCACTTGCTCGCTCGCGATGATCAATCTCAGATCCAGGGCAGCGATTCGGTCAAGATCGCCGCAACCGACTACGCGAGCGAAGGCGGCATCGTGGCCTCGGCCGGCGAGGTCGCGCTCAAGACGTCCACGATCAAACTCGGTACGGTCAAAGAGGTGGGGTCGCACTATGCCTCCCACGTCACTCACGCGCTGGGCGAGGCGCTTGCCGCGCTGTCCCAGACCATCAAGACCGAGCAGTCTGCCAGCGCGACCGACGTCGGCAGCACCATTACCGCCAAAAAACTGATCGTCGACAACAGTGGCGACGTGTCGGTGACTGGGGGCACGATCGACGCGAACAAGAGCGAAATCGATATCGGCGGCAATCTTCAGCTCAAGGCGGGTGAAAACCACTACTACGGTTACAGCCGCGAAGACCGTCGCGAGTTGGCCCTTGGCGCGGCAGTGGGGGCAGGCGGCTACGAGGCCGCCGCCTCGCTGGGTAGCGAAACCGGCGGCTCGGCCCACGCCGGACGCGGCAAAACAGCGGGCGCCCGGCTGACGGCGGGTTTCTCGGCGTCCTCTGAAGAAAGCACCATACAGGCCAAGACCCACCGTAATGCACAGTTCAACGTGGGCGAGGGCAAGGTAAACGTGCGTGGCACGGCTGATCTGGGCGGCGCGGACATCAACCGCGATCTGGCCAAGTCTCAGGCAGCGGTTGGTGCCGCAGGGCTGAGCATCGAGGCCGGCAACATTGCCAGCACCAAAGCGGTGGACGACATCCACACGCAAACTTCGTACACCCGCTATACGTTGGGTGCGGAGGCCAATGCCGGATCTTCAGTGGCGACGACGGCGACCCGCTTCGGAGACATGATCGCGCAGACGGTGGACGACCCCAAGCGCAAGATCGACCCGGCGCTGGCCGCGGCCATGGCGGCAACAGAGACCACGCAATTGTTGTTGGGCGACACCGGCTCACTGACCGGTACCGCTAAGGCCGGCGCTGAGTGGGGTCACCAAACCAGCACCGAAACCCGGGAGAGCACACAGACCTTCGGTGGCAATATCTCGTTGGCGGCCAACAAAGGCGACATCACTCTGGCCGGTACGCAGTTCAAAGGCGGCGATCGCGTCACGCTCGATGCCAAAGGTGATGTGTCGCTCAGGGCTGCGCAGTCCCGTACGGTCAGTCATGGCGAAGATCATGGTTTGACGCTTTCGGCGTCGATCAACGGCGGCGTCAACGCCGCGCTCGGGGCGGCCGGAGCCGGCGTGTCCGCTACCTTGTCGGGTTCGCACACCGTCAGTACGGAAAACAGCACCCGTTACCAGAATGCCAACATAGCGGCGGGCGAGGTCAGTATTCGAACCGCGGGCGACCTCGCGCTGTCAGGCGCACGGATAACCGTGCAGGATAAAGCCAAGATTGATGTCGGCGGCAACACGCGCATCACCAGCGTGCAGGACGACATTCAACGCAAGCAGGAGGGCGGCACTTGGACGGCCGGGGCGGTGGCAGGGGTCAACACCAAGACCATCGGTTCGGCCTCGGTCACGGTAGGCCTGACCGGTGAGGAGCATCACGACAATGCCAAGGTCGTTCGAGAACAGGCCGGCATACAAGCAGGCAAGAGCCTGACGCTCACTTCGGGGGGCAACCTGGATGTCACGGGCGCCCATCTGGTCAGTGCGGATGGCCGCGTCAACGCCGGTGGCAAGATCAACGCCAGCCAGCTCAAGGACAAAATAGACAAAGATGGTGGCAAGGCTGGTGGATCGGGTGCCATCAACCCGACGACCGGCTTACCTATGGTGACCATCGAGTATGGGCGCGATGCACGAGACCATGTGGAGGCGACCAACAACGCTACGATTGCTGTGGGCAAGGCGTCCCATGTCGCGGCGGCCCAGGGTATTGCGGGGCATCTCAATACCGACGTCGGGCAGCAGCGCGTTGTCACGCGGGAAGAGTACTACGCCGGCGGGGAGTCCGCGCTGTCTGTCGCACTGAAGCCGGCGGTAGAAAAACTGCGTGACAAGCTGAACAAGCAGGACGTGGTCGAACATGCTCCGCCAGTGGTGAAAACCAAAGTCGTCAATACCCAAACGGCGACCATCACGCCGCCGCGTGACGTCCACCACGCCAAGGTGGTCGACCCTGGTCATCCTGCTCCGGTGGTCAAGACCAAGGTCATCAAGACGGAGACCGCGACGGTTAGCTCGACCCCCAAGGTTCAGTACGCGCAGCGGGTCGACCCCGGACATCCCGCCCCGATGGTCAAGGCCAAGGTCATCAAGACCGAAACCGCGACGGTCACCACGACCCCCAAGGTTCAATACGCGCAGCGGGTCGACCCCGGACATCCGGCGCCGGTGGTCAAGACCAAGGTCGTCAAGACCGAAACCGCGACGGTTACCACGACCCCCAAGGTTCAGTATGCGCAACGGGTCGACCCCGGACATCCGGCGCCGGTGGTCAAGACCAAGGTAATCAAGACCGAAAAGGCGACTCTCACGACGACTCCCAAGGTTCAGCATGCCAAAGTGGTGAATCCGGAGCCGGAGGTGCCTGCGGTGTCCACCCCGGTGTCGCAGCCGCCGAAATTGGTGGCGCCTCCCGTAGCGGACCAGGTTGATGCCGGTCCCAAACCTGCGCCAAAGGTCGATCCTAAGCCCAAGGCCAAAGCGGCGGCGGCCCGACCAAATATCAAGCCTCAACCGCAAGGCGGCCGGTATGCCGTCCAGGAGCAGGTCAAGGTCGCACAGAAGCAGGTGTCCGAGATCAACCTCATGAAGGATGTAGGAGGCAAGCTTGCCAAACCCGTCACGCTGACGTTTACCGGACCCAATGGACCTGAAACCGTCACCATCACGCGGCGCGAGCAACTGATGAAGCTCGACGGCAAGCTCTTGACGAGCAAGCCTGCCCAAGGGGCGGAGCAGAAGTTCCTTCTCAAGGTCGAGGACGTCGGCGGCAAGAACTACCGTATCTCCTATAGGACAGCGAAGTAGGCAGGGGCTTTGCCTGGTTGGCGGAAAAGGGATCTTCCCTTTTCCGCCTTTTTTTGGTTCATCGCGGAATAGCGTGGAGCCGTGCTTGATTGCCGTTACGCTTGATCCTTGATTTTTCAAGGATCAAGGCCGGGATCATGCTGGACCGCAAGACGATCGAGAGGTTGGGTGGGTGGGAAGGTTATCGGGTGGAGCGGGTCGTGTGGCCTGAAGGTGAGAGCCGGACGGTCACGATTTACCTGAAGCCTTCAGCGCGAACGATGCACTGCGAGCACTGCGGCAACCGATGTCGGCAGGTGCATGAGACGACCACGCGCCGGGTGCGGGATCTGCCGCTAATGGCGCTGCGAGTGACGCTGGTAGTGCCGCGTCGGCGGGTCTGGTGCGAGCAGTGCGGTGGACCGCATCTGGAGAGGCTGAGCTGGCTGGGCCGTTACCAGCGAGTGACCGACCGGCTGGCCGAGGCGGTCAGCCAGTTGCTTGAGTCCAGCAACATTCTGGCCGTGGCGCGCTTCTTCCAACTGGGTTGGCACACGGTCAAGGCGCTGGACAAGGCCCTGCTGCGACGGGCGATCCAAGAGCCGGACTGGAGCCAGATCCACTACCTAGCGATGGACGAGTTCGCTCTACACAAGGGCCATCGTTATGCCACGGTCGTTGTCGATCCGATCCGCCGTCAGGTGCTATGGATCGGTGATGGCCGCTCGCGCGAGACGGCCAGAGCCTTCTTCGAACAACTGCCAACAGGAGTTGCCCAGCAGATCCGGGCCGTAGCGATCGACATGACGACGGCCTATGAGCTGGAGATCCAGGCCAACTGCCCCAACGCCGAGATCGTCTACGACCTGTTCCACGTCGTGGCCAAGTACGGCCGTGAAGTGATAGACCGGGTGCGTGTAGACCAAGCGAACCAGTTGCGGCACGACAAGCCGGCCCGCCGGGTGATCAAGTCCAGTCGCTGGCTACTGCTGCGCAATCGCAAAAACCTCGATCCGTGCCAATCGGTAAAGTTGGACGAGTTGCTCCAGGCCAACCAGCCTTTGCTCACCGCTTATCTGATGCGCGATGAGCTCAAACAGCTGTGGTTCTACCAACACCCCGGCTACGCCCGCCAGGCATGGGATCACTGGCTGCAACAGGACATGCCTGCTCCTGGCAATGAGCGCAGGCGCTCTTGCCTCGGACGGCACCATCACCATCCGCGGCGAGATCATCGACACCACCTGCAAGATAGAAGACGCCGAACCGCCTGCGGACATCGCGGTCCGCCTGCCCAAGATCTCCACCGCCGCGATCCGGCATGTCAATGACACCGCCGGGGCCACGGTTTTCACTATCCGCTTGAGCGAATGCCCGGCGGCCATCAATGGGCAGAACGTTCATATTTACTTCGAGCCTGGGCACACGACTGACTATGACTCGCACACCTTGATTCCGTATCAACTGGCAACGGCCGCCACGCCCATCCCGCAAGCGGGAGTCGGCGCCACGCGCCTCGACCATTTGCGTATCGAGCTTGCCGGCTTGGACGGTGTGCAGATTCCCATGGGTAGTACGCCCGACATGCAAAAGGCGATTGCAGGAAACACCTTCCGAGTGACGGATAACAAGGCCGATGCGCGATTCATCGCCCGCTACAAGCGAATATCTGATGGCGCGATCGCAGCGAGCCACGTCGGCACGACGGTCCAGTTCTCGGTGATGTACCCCTGACCCGAATAGGCCAGCTGACAGCAAGTGGCTGCGGCTGACATCCCTTCCTGAAAGCGTCGCCCTTCGCAGCAGCGCGGTGACAGGCGACTCAGCTATTGGGTTCTGACAATGAGTATTTTCAAACGGCGCCCTCAAGGCGCCCTGGGCGAGGTTGTGCGCGCCACACGCGCAAGGATATGGCAGGCGCGCGCGCGCGGGCTCTGCGCGGCTGTGCTGAGTATCGGGTGGGTCGCCAGCGTGCAGGCCAGTCTGGTGATCGAAGGCACCCGCGTGGTCTACAAGGCAGGCGCGCCCGAAGTGGTCGTCAAGATGAGCAATGAAGGTACGGTCGCTTCGCTCATGCAGGCGTGGATCGACGACGGCCGCGCCGACGCGACTCCCGATCAGATGAACGTGCCGTTTTTCCTCACCCCCCACTGGCGCGGGTGGAGCCTGGCAAAGGCCAGGCCTTGCGTATTTTTCATACTGATGGCGGGCAGGCATTGCCCCAGGATCGCGAGTCGTTGTTCTGGCTCAACGTACTGGATGTGCCCCCAAGGCCGACGGCGTGGAGGATTCGGGCGGCATTCTGCAGATCAGCGTGCGGACCCGCCTGAAGATGTTCTTCCGGCCCAAGGGCTTGAAGGGCTCGGCGGACAACGCGGCCAGCGATTTGACGTTCCGCATCGCGCCAGGCGGCAAGCTTCTGATAAGCAACCCCACGCCGTACTACATAAACCTGCGAGAGGCCTCCTATGGCCCGCAGGAGCACCCCACGCAGCGGTATCCCTCGATGATGATCGCGCCTTTTGCCAGCGCCACGCTGGACCTGGGCGCAGCCCGGCCGGCCTCCATCCGTTACGCCTCCATCAGCGATCTGGGAGCCATCTTCTTTTTCGAGAAGGAGGTGGGCAAGCAATAGCCGGCCCGGTTCGGATGATGGTTGACAATCACTACGCCAGGACGAGACGCCCGCCGTTGTCTCCGACCTTGCTGAGCGCCGGATTATTGGCGCTGTTTTCCTCGGCAGCACCCGCTGCGCAGCAACAGGCCGAGCTGCAGTTTGATCCCCGCATGCTGTGGGGCTCGGCGAGCCACGCGGACTTGCGCAGGTTTGCGCGGCGCAACGTCTTGCCGCCCGGTCTGCACCAGGTCGAGGTGGTCATCAATGGCGAGCGCGGCGTGCCGATGCGGGTGCGCTTCAAGGCGGCCGCCTCCGCTTCGCTTCACGACAGTGATGCATTGGCGTGCCTGGATCACGACCAGTTGTATAGGCTGGGCGTGAACCTGGACGCGCTGGATCCGGCACTGCGCGCGCAACTGGCTGCCGGTGCCTGCGTGGGCGTTCGAGACATCTATCCCGACAGCGTCGAGAGCTTCGACTACGCCACGGCGCAGTTGAGTTTCAGCGTGCCTCAGGCCTACGTGCGCAATCGTTACCAGCGCGACATTCCGCCGGAAAGATGGCAGGAGGGCATTACGGCGTTTCGCAGTAACTACAGCTATAGCTACAGCCGCTATGACTCCCGCGGCGCGTCGTTTCAGTCCTTCAGCGGGTTGTTCGACAGCGGTTTGAATGTGGGCGGCTGGTATTTTCGCAATAGCGCGTTTTTCAGCCTTGCGGGCGGCCGCCGCGAGTTGCGTTCGCAGCGCAGCACCTTGCAAACCGACATCCCTTCCTGGCGCGCCCGCCTGGTGCTGGGAGATATCTACGCTGGCTCCGAGTATTTCAGCCCGTATCAGGTGCGCGGCTTCACGCTGGCAAGCGACCCGGCCATGCTGCCTTACTCGGAACGGCTCTATCGACCCACCGTGCGTGGAGTCGCGGCCACCCAGGCCAGCATCAAGATACTGCAGGGTGGCAACGTCATCTACCAGGCCAGTCTGGCACCGGGGCCTTTTGCCATCGACGACTATTCGCCCATCGGCTATGGCGGAGACCTGACCGTCATCGTTACCGAAGCCAACGGGGCCGTGCAGCGCTTTGTCGTGCCGTTTGGCAATGCGGTGCGACTGATCCGCAAGGGGCAACTGCAATACGCCCTGACGGCGGGGCGCTACGCTCGTGGCTTGCAGGCCGCCGCGGCACCTTGGGTGGCGCAGGCCAGCGGACGCTGGGGTCTTCAGGATGGCGTCAATCTCTATGGCGGGCTGTTGGGCGCTCACAAAACCTATGCCGCCATGACCCTGGGCGCGGCATTCAACACCCCGGTGGGAGCGCTGAGTCTGGATACAACATGGGCCTACGCCCGGCCGGTGCGGCAAAACAGTTTCTACGGGACGAGCTATCGCCTCTCGTATAGCAAAACGCTGGAATCGAGCCGTACGGTGGTGCGCCTGGCGACCTTGCGATACTCGTCAGAGGGGTTTTGGACGTTATCCGATAGCCTGGCGCGGCAATTCACCCCCCTGCGTCCAGGCAGGCCGCGAGGAGAATTCAGTCTGGCGGTCAGCCAGCCTCTGGGCGCCTACGGCAGCTTGTATATGTCCGGCGCGCTGCGCAATTACTGGCGCTCGACCGCGCGGCAGACCCAGTGGGAATTGGGTTACGGCACGCGAGTCAAAGGGGTAGGCGTTTACCTGTCGGCCTCGTTCAGCAATGGCAGCTTCGGGCCCGACCGTCAGGTCATGCTGAACTTTTCCATCCCGCTGTCGAGCGATGCCTCGTCAGGCTCGCTGCGCACGAGCGTGTTGCGCACCCGTAACCGGGGCAGCAATGAGCGCGTCTCCTATGAGGGCACCGTCGGCCAGAGCAGGGCGCTGAGTTACGGACTGGATGTCACCCGCAACGCCGACCGCAGCACGACGTATGGCCTGAGTGCCAACTACCTGGGGCGTTACGGGCAGATCGCGGGTGCCTTCACGCAACAGCCGTCTGGCAGCCAGGTGTTTGTCAACGGCAGCGGGGGGCTGGTGGCCCATCGTGGGGGGGTGACCCTGGGCCAGACACTGTCTGACAGCGTGGGGCTCATCGATGCCCGGGACGCCGGCGGCGCGGCCATTGCCAATACGCGTAACGCCACGGTCGATGCGCGTGGCTACGGTCTGGTGGGCCTGTCGCCCTATTCGCTCAACGAGGTGCAGCTTTCTCCCGAGAATCTGCCGCTCGATGTCGAATTGCAGTCGACCGTGGAGGAGGCCGTGCCGCGCGCCGGTGCCGTGGTGCCGTTGGTATTCAAGACGCGGCGCGAGCGCTCAGCGCTGCTGTTGGTCGATTCAGGGGCGCGCGAACGCCTGCCATTCGGCAGCCCCATTACCGACAGCAAAGGCAACACACTGGGCACCAGCGGTCAGGGTGGGCGCGCACTGTTGCGCGGTCTGCCAGACCAGGGCGAGGTTCACGTCCGCCTGCGCGATGGCAGTGTCTGTATCACCCCTTATCGGTTGGACGACAACACGACGAGAGGCGAGGGCAGATTGCCTCGGATCGTTATGCAATGTGAGCTTAACCATGCGACTCCTTGATTCACCTCTTACGAAGTTGATCGCCCTCAGTATTACCTTACTCACATGGGCGCGTCCGGCTTTTGCAATGTTCGACGGGCCTCCTGTTCAGTGCGAGACGACCAGCAACTTTATCAGCCCACCGCAGGGGATGTTGGTGCGTGTGACGCCGGAAACGCCATTGGGCACGAAACTTACCCCGACCACCTTCTCTCACAGCGTGCTGGCAGGATTTTGTGAGTACACCGTCGGTGAAGAGGTCACTGACGACGATGATCTGATCGATGATCTGATCCAGAACGGGCGGGTGGAGTTCGTGATGGAAGCCAGTAGTGACTATCCTCAGGTGGACAGCCCGTATGGCGTGATGATCAGGCTACCGGGGATTACCGACGAGATAGGCGTTGCCTTGCAGGTGGTTTCTGCCCACAAGGAAATGCTCTCCGCCGGCAAGAAGGAGTGGGTGATCGGCACGAACGGAACCCTTTTGGGTGGTTTCAATGGGACGATAACGCTGTCTTCGCCAACTGATCAAGAACTCAGTTATCTCATCACCAAAATCGCGCAAGTTACGAAGCCCGGCAAACGCTTGATAGGCGGAGGAAGGCAGAACATCTTCACGGTCAAGTGGGTGCTTGTGTTCAGAGGCGAGCGGCACATCCTGGGTCGTAGTTCCGTCATGATGAGTACTGGAATCTCGCGCCTGTCGGTGTTACCCCAAGGTTGCAGCTACAAGAACATCACGCAAACTCTGCCAAACGTAAGGCGAGCGGATTTCAAAGGTGTGGGGTCAACGCTAGGCGAAACATCCTTCAATGTCCCCGTCTCATGTTATGGCGGGCCGAGCGCCAAACTGTCCATCATGCCTCAGCATGTCTATGAAATGATGGCCGGCGTGGGTTTGCCGGATGACATGGAAGCCAAGGGCGTGGGCGTGCAGTTGCTCAAGGATGCCTCGGGCGACACCCCCTGGGAGTTCTCCATGGCGCGTCCACTGGACGAAGCCAAGCGCACCGAGGAGCGCGTCCAGATCGATATCCCGCTGCGCGCGCGCTATTACCAACTCAAGAAAGACGTGCAGGCCGGACCTTTGCGGGTCGTCTACAACGTCACATTGACCTATGATTGAGATCCCCTTTAAGGGGCGGCACCCACGCCTGGCAGTGGCTGCAAGCTTGGCCTGCTTGTCTGCGGCAGGGCCTGCTTTGGCGCAATCGTCGCATCCCCTTTTTGCGCCCAATGGGCAACAGCCGCTCACCCCGGGTCAACGCGACCTCGATTTCGAACACAATCGCCTGCAACGCGCTCAACAGCAGCGGCAGATCGACCGCGCACTCAGCCAGCCGCCCGGCAGCACGATCGAAGCGCCCGAGACCACGCCCGCGCCGGATCTCACCAGGCCTGGTCATACTGTGGCCGTCTCGGGGGTGGATCTGGATTTCGGCACGCAACCGGTCCTGTTTGACGCGCAAACGCTGGCCCGGGAGTTTTTGCATCGTCCCTTGGATAATCAGGGGCTGTTCAACCTTGTGCGTCTGTTGACGGCGAGGCTGTATGAGTTGGGTTATGTCACCTCCAACATTGCGCTGCTGGAGCCGGCCTTGAAAAATGGGCGCCTGCAGTTGAAAGTCAACTGGGGGCGCATCAAGGGATGGCGCATCAATGGCAAGCCGCTTCAGACGCTGCGCGATCGCGCCATGGTGGGTTGGGCCATCCCCAATTGGTGGCGGTCGCCGCTCAACATACGTGACCTGGACCAAGCCATTGAGAACATGAACAATGGCCTCAAACAGGTCACGGTGACGATTGCGCCCGCTGAAGAGTATGGCTACTCCTATCTCGATCTCCGTGTCGAGCGCGCGGCCTGGGCCCGGTTTTCGATAGGGGCAGACAACTCCGGCCTGGGCACGCCGCAACAGGGGCGTGATAAGTACAGCCTATCGGTGGGCACGGGCGATCTGCTGGGGATCAGCGACAGCCTCAACCTGTTTGCCAGCCGGCGTTACTTTTCAGACGCCGGCAGCGATGGCGAACAGTCCTATGATTTGTCGTATCGCATCCCGCTAGGCTATACCCGCATCGACCTTCAGGCCGGCTACAGCAGCTACAAGAACTTGCTGCGTGCGCACCGACTGGCCTACCAGTCCGCAGGCAACTCGCGCAATGTGAGTCTGCGGATCACGCGTACCGTTTATCGCGACGCGACGTCGCAGTTCAGTTTGTACGGCGCACTGAAGTCTCGCCAGAACAAGAACTATCTGGCGCAGACAAGGCTGGATGTCAGTAGCAAGCATTACAGCGATGGCACGCTGGGTCTGCAGTGGAGCGTGCAGCGCGGCCGTCAGGCCATGTTCGCCGACCTGTCCTGGAATCGAGGCTTGGGCCTGAACAACGGCCAGTATTCTGCCTTCGACGCGGTCAATGCCCGCGGCTATGCGTCGCGCGTCAACGCTATCGTGTCCTGGCAGGGTAGCTTTGCGCCTGGCGGGCAGGCGCTGCGCGTTCAGTCTCAGTTGGGTTTTCAGTACTCGCGCCAGATTTTGCTCAACAGCTACCAGCTCACGCTGGGTGACGAGTACACCGTCCACGGCTTCAGCCGCATGACCTCGCAAAGTGGCGACAAAGGTGTTTATTGGTCAAACACCGTATCGCTGCCTGTGCGTTGGCCACGGCTGGCCGGCGTGAGCTTGACGCCCTTTGCGGGCCTGGATGTGGGCAGGCTGCAGAACAACCAGGACACAGCCGCCGTGAGCATGGCCGGTTGGGCACTTGGTGTTCGGCTGAGTTCCCCGTACTGGAACCTATCGGCGACGTATGCACGCGCCATGTGGTCGCCGCTGCCGAAAAAACCTCTTTGGTACCTGAGTACCTCCTTCGTTTTTTAAAGGGCAGAATCGTCTGTGCCGCTGATTGTCAGCGTCAGCATCGACGTCGGGCAACGGTCATACAGGCTGAGCGTGACGTTGCCTTCAGCTAACGCAAAGAGCGCGGTGGCCAGGGTGTTTTCTTCGTCAGGATCGTTCGGGTCGGTGCGCAGCAGCGGCAGCGACCCGGTACTGTCGAGCAGGGCGGCGACGAGGTCGGTGCCGCTGGCGCTGCCGCGCCAGGCGTCCAACAGGTACTCGGCCTGGCGTTGCCGGCTGGCCGATGAGTCGCTGATGACCTGGGGCGGGCTGCCGGGGTGGATCAGGTGGTTGGCATGCACATAGCCTTTGAGGATTTCGTGTACGGCGCACTGCGCCGGCGTGGCCTCGACGCTGAACATCCGGCCCTCTGCGGCCGAGCCCAGGGTGTGATGAAAACCCCCCGCCCGCGGCAGCGTCTGCAGCAGGTCCAGGGCCTCCTGCAGGCTGGTGCAATCGAGTACGGCGCGTGCCACCAGCATGCGCGGCACGCCCATCTGCCGTTGACGCAAGCGTACATTGTTGATGGTCTGCGTCAAACCATTCCGATTGCTGGCGAAGGTGTGGCCCGGCAATGAGCCGGGATAGTAGAAACTGACGTACCCTGGCGCATCGTCGAGATGGACGTCGACGATGCGGCAACGGCCCCGCAGATAGGGGTCGCCATCTTCGTTATGGGCCATCCAGCAGTTGCCATCGGGATCGCGCCAGGCCAGCGAGGTGCAGCCATCGGAGGTTTTGCGCAGTAGATCACCGCGGCAGTTCCACAGGAGCACGTCTTCGAGCGGCATGCGCAAGCCTTCGGCCAGGCCTTCGAGCTCCTGCCAGATCGCGGGCAGGGCGGCGCGAGCGGCCTGGCCCAGGCCTTGCAGGAAGCCGTGGCCACGCCAGGGACGTAAAGCAGCTCAAGTGCTGCTTTGATCCAGATAGGCGGGCATGATGGCGCGCGCCAGCTTGCCGAGCTCCAGACCGACCTGCCGCCGGTCTCCCTCGATGGTGATGGGATTGAACGCCACAGCCTGCCCCCGGGTGATTGGGATGGGAGTTGCATTGTAATTTCTATCTGCGGCTGTGCCACGGGGAAGTGTTGCGTTAAGATCGTTCGCAAGCCAGTTGCAGGCCTGGATTTTGGTCCGGCACCTGGCGCCCAGACTTGGCTCGCCAGGCAGTATGGGCGTAGCCTGTTGAATCCACAGGAGAAATCTATGATCAAAAGTAAAGTCGCGGCTGCCCTCGTTGGGCTGTCCGTCACGATGTTTGGTTCGATATCTGCCGCGGCGCCTCAGGGTAAGGAGTTGATCGTAGCCACCGACACGGCATTTGTGCCGTTCGAGTTCAAGCAGGGCAACACTTACACGGGTTTTGACGTTGATCTCTGGGCGGCGATCGCCAAAGAGCTCAATCTCAAGTACAAACTGCAACCCATGGACTTCAACGGCATCATCCCGGGCCTGCAAACCAAAAACATCGATGCTGCGCTGGCCGGGATCACCATCCGTGACGATCGCAAGAAGGTGATCGACTTCTCGGATCCCTATTATGAAAGCGGCCTGGCTATCCTTGTCCCTGAAAAGACCAGCAATATCAAGACGGCACAGGATCTGGCCGGCAAAACGGTCGCCGTCAAGACGGGCACCGCAACGGTGGACTTCCTCAAGGCGCAGGTGCCAGACGCCAAGCTCAAGCTCTTTCCCAATATCGACAACGCCTACCTTGAGCTGGCCACCGGCCGCGTCGATGCCGCCGTGCATGACACGCCCAATGTTCAGTACTACGCCAATACGGCTGGCAAGGGCCGCGTGAAGGTCGTGGGTACCGTCAAGAGCGGCGATTTTTATGGCATCGCCTTCCCCAAGGACAGCGACCTGGTGGCGCAGGTCAACAAGGCGTTGGCCACCCTCAAGGCTAACGGCGAATACGACAAGATCTATACCAAGTGGTTCGGCAAGGCGCCCTGATGCGCTGATCTGAAAGAACCTTTGGCCGCTTGCGGGCAGGTCTCGCCGGCGGCCATGTTTTTTCCGCCAGAAAGGGGAAGCGTGAATTTTGACGTATCAGTAATCTGGGACGCCTTGCCCAATTTGCTTGACGGCACATTGATGACCGTCAAGATCACCTTGTGCGGCCTGGTCGGCGGTTTCATTCTTGGGGCATTGGCCGGCGTTGCCCGTGCCTACGGGCCGCGTCCGTTGGCGATTCTGGCGCAGGTGTATGTCGCCGTGATCCGTGGTACGCCCATCGTGGTGCAGGTGATGTTCATTTACTTCGCGTTGCCGTTATTGCTGCCGGGTATGCGGGTCGAGGCCGAGACGGCCGCGATCGCAACCCTGATCATCAACTCGGGCGCATACATTGCCGAAATCGTGCGCGGCTCCTTGCTCTCGGTGGCGCGCGGCCTCAAGGAAGCTGGCCAGGCGATGGGACTGCCGTTTTCCAAGATTCTTTTTCACATTATTGGGCCGGTGGCTTTCCGCCGCATGATTCCCTCGCTGGGCAATCAGTGCATCATCAGCCTGAAGGATTCTTCGCTGTTCATCGTCATCGGTGTGGCCGAATTGACCCGTCAGGGCCAGGAGATCATGGCCAGCAACTTTCGCGCCGTGGAGATCTGGTCAGCGGTGGCGGTGGTTTACCTGATTCTTACCGGCCTGATGGCCCTGGGCTTGCGGCTGCTAGAGAAGAGGATGCGCATACTATGAGCATGGTCGAATTCAAGAACGTCACCAAACGCTTTGGCGATTCGGTCGTCCTCAATGGGATTACAGTTAACGTCGATGCCGGTGAGGTCGTGGTGGTGGTCGGGCCGTCCGGCTCGGGGAAATCTACGTTCTTGCGCTGTATCAACGTGCTGGAAACCATCGACGGTGGCGATCTGCACGTCGACGGCATCAGTGTGCTTGGATCGTCCGAGGACGTGCGCACCATCCGGCGCGAGGCCGGAATGGTATTCCAGCAGTTCAATCTGTTTCCGCAGATGACAGCGCTGGAGAACGTCATGTTCGGGCCGCTGCACACGCGAGGGACCAGCCGCGACGAGGCCCGCCAGGTGGCCCGCGAACTGCTCGGCAAGGTGGGCCTGTCCGAGCGTATGGACCACTACCCCGCCGAGTTGTCGGGCGGTCAGCAACAGCGCGTGGCGATCGCCCGGGCCCTGGCCATCAAACCCAAGCTCATGCTCTTTGACGAACCCACCTCAGCGCTGGATCCCGAGTTGCGCCACGAAGTATTGAAGGTCATGCGCGATCTCGCGGTCGAGGGTATGACCATGGTCGTCGTCACCCACGAGATGGAGTTCGCCCGCAAGGTGGGTAGTCGGCTTCTGTTTATTGATGGCGGCAAAATTGCTCATGATGGCAAGCCGCAGGCCCTGTTGAGCGACCCGCCGAGTCAGCGGTTGCGGGACTTCCTGCAGCACGTGGCCTAAGAGGAACGCGCCGCAGTCGTCGAGGCAGCGGCTGGGGTGGGAGCAGGCACAGGAGGGCAGCGCCCAGAGAACTATGGCCCGGCGGTGCCGGGCCATAGTGGCTTATCCCTTGACGCGGACAATCTTCTGCACCTGCGGCACATGCCGGATGGCGCGAATGACTTGGGCCAGATGTTTGCGGCTATCAACCTGCACCGTCAGGTGCAGTGATACCGTCGAGACCGCATCGTCATGCATCGTCACCTGGACGATGTTGGCATCGGCCGCCGTGACTTCGGCGGCGATGCGCCCCAGCACGCCGCGTTCGTTGCGCGTGATGATGTCCAGCCGTGTGGCCAGGTGCTTGGCCGTTTGCTTGTCCCAGGCGACCGTGACCCAGCGTTCGGGCTCGCGCAGGCGCTGGCGCGCCGCCACCGGGCAGTCGGCGGTATGCACGACCAGGCCGTGGCCCAGGCGCATGCCCGCGATGATGGGGTCGCCAGGCAGCGGGCCGCAGCACGGTGCAAGCTGAACGGCCTGACCTTCATTGCCCTGGATCAAGATAGGGGCCGCGCGCGCGGAGATGATTTCGTCGACGGCCGCGGCGGTGGTGGCCACCAGATCATGCTCCGGGGCGAAGCGGCGTGCCACGACGGCGGCCAGGCGCTTGCCCAGGCCGATGTCGGCCAGGATTTCGTCGCGTGATGTGGCGCCGGTGCTGCGCGCCAGCTTGTCCCAAACCGGGTCGTCGGCCGGCGGCATGGGCAGATGCAGCTCTTGCATGGTCTGCACCAGCAACCGCTCGCCAAAGGCGACGGACTCTTCATAGCGCACCGTGCGCAAGAAATGCCGGATCTCGGAGCGCGCACGCCCGGTGCGCACGTAATTGAGCCATTGGGCATTCGGGCGCGAGGCGGGTGAGGTGATGATCTCGACGGTGTCGCCGCTGGCCAGTTCGGTGCGCAGGGGAACGAACTCGCTATTGATCTTGGCTGCGACCGCCTGGTTGCCGATGTCCGTATGAATGGCGTAGGCAAAATCCACCGGCGTGGCACCGCGCGGCAGCGCAATGATCTTGCCACGAGGCGTAAAGACATACACCGCATCAGGGAAGAGATCGACCTTCACGTGCTCGAGGAACTCGCCCGAATCCCCGGTCTGGCTCTGAATGTCCAGCAGGGACTGCAGCCATTGGTGCGTGCGTTTCTGCAGTTCGTTGAGCGTGAGGTCGGCGTCCTTGTAGAGCCAGTGCGACGCGACGCCTTCTTCGGCGATGTGATGCATGTCGCGCGTGCGGAACTGAAACTCCACGGGCGTGCCGTAAGGTCCGACCAGCGTCGTGTGCAAGGATTGATAGCCATTGACCTTCGGGATGGCGATGTAATCCTTGAACTTGCCCGGTACCGGACGGTAGAGCTGATGCAAGGTGCCAAGCGCCAGATAACACTCGGGCAGGGTATGCACGATGACCCGGAAGCCGTAGATATCTAAAACCTCGGAGAAGGTTTTCTTCTGGTCGGCCATCTTGCGATAGATGCCGAACAGGGTTTTCTCGCGGCCGGTGACCTCGGCCTCGATGCCGGCAGCCGGCAATGCGGCGCGCACCGAGTCCTCGATTTTGCTGATGACCTCACGCCGGTTGCCGCGTGCGGCAAGCACGGCCTTGTACAGCACCTGATAGCGATTGGGGTACATGGCTGCGAAACAGAGGTCTTGCAGCTCACGGAAAAGCAGGTTCAGGCCCAGGCGGTGGGCGATGGGTGCGTAGATGTCGAGGGTTTCGCGTGCGATGCGGCGGCGCTTCTCAGGGTTGACCGCGTCCAACGTGCGCATGTTGTGCAGACGGTCGGCCAACTTGATGAGAATGACGCGCACGTCGCGCGCCATGGCCAGCAGCATCTTGCGAAAGCTCTCGGCCTGTTGCTCTGCCTTGGTAGCGAAGTCCAGGCGTTGCAGCTTGGACAGCCCATCGACCAGTTCGGCCACCTCGGGGCCGAAGCGTTCGGCCAGTTCCTGCTTGGCGACGCCTTGGTCCTCGATCACATCGTGCAGCAAGGCAGCCGACAGCGCATTGGCATCCAGCTTCCAGCCGGCGCAGATCTCCGTGACCGCGATGGGGTGCGAAATGTATGCTGAGCCTGAGGCGCGAAACTGCCCCAGATGGGCCTGGTCGGCGAAGCGATAGGCTTCGCGCACCCGCTCGACGTCCTTGGGCTCGAGATAGGTATTGATGATCTCGGTCAGGGGCGCCAGCGAGGCGATGGGGGGAGGGCTAATTTCGGATGTGTCATCGATCTGCGGCGCAGAGGATGACCCGGCACGATTGCGCGCCTTTTTGCCGCCGCGCCGGCCCAGGCGCGAGCCTGCGCGAAGCGCTGCGAGTAGACCTGAAGAGGCATACTTCAGTCCGGGAAAAGCCATGCTAGCCGCCTCCCCGGCCGCGATCAGGTCGGGACTTTACGCAGCATTTCCAGGCCGGTGAGGCCGGAGGCGATTTCACGCAGGGCAGTCACGGTCGGCTTGTCTTTGCTGTCCAGGCGCGGGGCATGGCCTTGCGCCAGCTCGCGGGCGCGGTAGGTCGCAGCCAGCGTGAGCTTGAATCGGTTAGGGATTTGGTTCAGACAATCTTCGACAGTGATGCGGGCCATGGAATTACCTGGTGGATAGCTGACGTTAGGAACAGGGCGTTTTTTAGTGCGAAGCCGGAATGCCAAGTTGGGCAAACAAGCTTGCATTTCGCACTGCCTGAGATGAAAAACGCAGCCGCGCGGCACTGATGACTTGCATCAATTCCGACAGGGCTACGCTAAATTCTTGATTAATAATAACATATTCGCATTCCGGCGCGTGCGCGATTTCGCCGCCCGCCGCCAGCAATCGGCGCGATATCACTTGTTCAGAATCCTGGCCCCGTGCCTTGAGGCGCGTCTCGAGTTCTTCGATCGATGGCGGCAGGATGAAAATGCCGATTGCGCCCGGATAGCGCTGCTTGACCTGCCGGGCACCCTGCCAGTCGATCTCGAGCAGGACGTCTCGGCCGGCGGCGGTGGCTTCATCGATCAGGTCGCGTGGCGTACCGTAGAAATTGCCATGGACTTCAGCCCATTCAAGCAACCGGTTGTCGGCGCGCAGCGCGGTAAACGCTTCTTGCGTGACAAAACGATATTCGCGGCCGTCCTGCTCGCCGGGGCGCGGTGCGCGCGTCGTAGCGGAAATGGACAGCATGATGGATGGGTCGCGGTCGAGGAGGGCGCGAACCAGGCTGGATTTGCCGGCGCCACTCGGGGCGACGACCATGAAAACATTGCCGGAATGAGCGGACATGGAAATAAAGCGCACGGTACGAGACCCGAAGCATAACAAATCGGCGCAGCCGTCAGGCGCGCAGCGCCACGGCCCAAGGCCCGCCCTGCGGGACGTTGGTCACTCCCGCTTGCATTGCGCAGGCGGGGTTTGGGGTAGGATGGCCGCGTTGAGAAATCTTGGTGGAGAAGCGAATGCAGTCAAATGACACACCCGGCTCACGGGTGGCGCTTGTAACTGGCGCAGGTACCGGTATTGGCCGGGCCGTTGCCCTGGAGTTTCTGGCTCAGGGGTACAAGGTGGTGTTGGCCGGCCGCCGGCGAGAGCCGCTGGAGCAGACGCGTATTGCCGCCGGCGAAGATGGCGTGCGTGCGTTGGTCGTGCCGACCGACGTCACGCAGGAGTCAGACGTGCGCGCGCTGTTCGACGAAATTCAGCGCGAGTATGACCGTCTCGACGTCCTGTTCAATAATGCCGGGCGCAGTGCGCCTGCCGTTCCCATTGAAGACCTGCCTGTGGAAGTCTGGCGCTCGGTGGTGGACACCAATTTGACCGGCATGTTTCTATGCGCGCAGGCCGCTATTCGCCTTATGAAGGCGCAGAGCCCGCGCGGCGGACGCATCATCAACAACGGATCGATCTCGTCGCACGCACCGCGCCCATACTCCATTGCCTATACGGCAACCAAGCATGGCGTGACCGGTCTGACCAAATCGATCTCGCTGGATTGCCGGCAATATGGCATTGCTTGCGGTCAGATCGACATCGGCAATACCGCCACCGACATGACCGAACGCATGGCCCAGGGCGTGCTTCAGGCGGACGGGTCGACGCGGGTCGAACCCCGCATGGACGTCGCGCACGTCGCTCAGGCTGTTGCGAGCATGGCGCAATTGCCCTTGGACACCAACGTGCAGTTCATGACGATCATGGCCACGAATATGCCGTTCGTGGGTCGAGGCTAAAGGGCAGGGGGCGGGCCAGGCCGCCCCTGTCGCGCGTTAATTGGCGTTTTGGGCCAGCAATTGCGATGGATTGCTTTCTAGGTAGCTGCGAGCGCCCACGTAGCGCTTGGACCAATAGCTATTGCTGAGCTTATCGACGCGGACTTTGGCGCCGCGCGAAGGCGCGTGCACGAATTGATTCTGGCCAATATAGATACCAACGTGCGACGTCACACCACGCCGGCTGGTCGCGAAAAACACCAGGTCGCCGGGACGTAATTGACGGCGATTGACGTTGTCGCCCGCCTGACGCTGAGCGCGCGAGGTGCGCGGCAGATCGATACCCGCGGTCTCGCGGAAGACGAACAGGGCCAGGCCGCTGCAATCGAATCCGTCAACGGGATCGTCGCCGCCCCAGCTATAAGGGGTACCTATCTTATCCAGGCCGGCTTGAACGATACGTTCACGCAGCGTGGGGACGGTGGTTTCATCGGCCAGCTTCAGGCCTTGAATATTGCCCAATACGTCGGTGTGCACCGTCGCGCTGGCAATACCGGTTAAACATAGCGCCAACAGCGGGGCGCTGAGCAGTGCGGACAATCTGGACCATTGTCCGCGGTCTTTTCGCGTGGGAGGAGTCATGCGGCACTTCGGACAGCAAAGTGTGGACGGATGGCTTCAGAGCACGTGTCTCTAGGGATAAGCCGGCGGCAAAGCGAAACCTTAACAGCAGATGCCTGCGGATAGTTCTGAAATAGTATTTCATTACATTTTTGATGCGCTGCAGGATGTTTCTTGCGGCTGGATCTCCGGGCGGGCGGGGCGCCGTACGGGATGCGCCATAATCGGCGACGTGCGGCGCTCAGGCCGCGATGCAGCAGGGAAAACGACCAATGAGTGCAGTGTATTCAGCAGCCAACCTCTATCGTCCGGAGCCCATCCCGTTTGAACGTTTTGACGATGCGCGCGCCGCCGTCGAGCGGCTGACACAGATTTACGACCGCAATACGGCATTTCTGCGCCAGGCATTTCAGGACGTGCTGCATGGGCGCAATGTAAGCGGGCGTGTGCGTGCCTGCTACCCCGCCTTGCGGATATCCGTGCAAACCTACGACCCGATAGACTCCCGGCTGTCGTACGGCCATGTGGCAGAGCCTGGCTGCTACCAGACAACCGTCACACAGCCTGGGCTGTTTACCGACTATCTGACTGAGCAGATTGGCCTGTTGCTCCAGAATCATGGCGTCCCGGTGGAAATAGGGGAGTCCGACACGCCCATACCCTTGCATTTTGCATTTCCGGAGGGCACCTACGTCGAGGGAGAGCATCTGGACAGCCTGCGCCGGCCCTTGCGCGATCTGTTCGATGTGCCCGATCTGGCGGTGACTGACGACGCGATCGTCAACGGCTCCTGGCGCGGACGGGAGGGTGAACCCCATCCTTTGGCACCATTTACCGCCACGCGCGTGGATTACTCCTTGCACCGGCTGCAGCATTACACCGCGACCGCGCCTTCGCACTTTCAGAATTTCGTGCTTTTCACGAACTACCAGTTTTATGTGGACGAATTCTGCGCGCGGGCCCGAGCCATGATGGCAGAAGGGCGCGGCGACTACGAGGCGCTGATCGAACCGGGCAACCGCATCACCCGGCGCGGTGAAACCACGGCGACGGCGGATGCTGGGCAAAGGCTGCCCCAGATGCCGGCCTACCATCTGGTGCGGCCCGATCACTCCGGTATTACGTTGGTCAATATGGGCGTGGGACCGTCAAACGCCAAGACCATCACGGACCATATCGCCGTGTTGCGGCCCCACGCCTGGCTGATGCTCGGCCACTGTGCGGGTCTGCGGGATTCGCAGCACCTGGGGGATTACGTATTGGCTCACGGCTATGTGCGCGACGATCATGTGCTCGATGCCGATCTGCCGGCCTGGGTGCCCGTGCCGCCGCTGGCAGAGGTGCAGGTTGCGCTGGAACAAGCCGTCCAGGAAGTCGCGGGCCTGTCAGGCTGGGACCTCAAACGCATCATGCGCACGGGAACCGTGGCGACTATCGACAATCGCAATTGGGAGCTGCGCGACCAGGGCGAATTGGTGGAGCGGTTCGCGCAGTCACGTGCCATTGCGCTTGACATGGAATCCGCCACGGTGGCGGCCAATGGGTTCCGATTTCGCGTGCCATACGGGACCCTGCTTTGCGTGTCGGATAAACCCTTGCATGGCGAGCTCAAGTTGCCCGGCATGGCCAGCGCCTTCTATCGCAGGCAAGTCAATCAGCATCTGGAAATCGGTATTCGCGCCCTGGAAATTCTGAGTGAAATGGCTCCGGAAAGGCTGCATTCGCGCAAGCTGCGCTCCTTTACCGAGACGGCCTTTCAGTAAGCGGACGTCATCCATGCACCTGTAACACTGCGTAGCCATACTCGCGGCTTTTCATCTGTAGGGAGTTTGACATGCAAGCCGCGAAATCGCGTATGGGGATGCAGTATCGCCGCTGGATGGCCGCGCTGGCCTTGCCCTTGGTACTGGCCGGTTGCAACGGCGGTGGCGACGACGATGATGAGCAGGTGAGCACGACGCCACCACAGACGGCTCCCGAACAGACTCCGCCGGCCAGCACGGAGCCGACGCGCAACACCGTCTATCTGGACGCCAAAGCCGGTGACGTGATTGCCGTGCGTATCGAAGAGTTGCTGCCCACACAGGCCGCCATCGGTTACGACCAGATCTACTACAAGCTTGGCCGTTGGCAGGGAGATTTCAACCGGTCCACCTGGCAGGCCAACGCCACGCAAATGCTGGACTACTTGAACCGCACCGTCGGCAAGAAGTTCGACGATTATTGCGAAGACACGGGCCAGACGTCGCGCGCTCAGGATTTCCAGACCATCGCCGAAGCGAGCGCCGCGCGCCTGGACGACGCCACGACGTTTGCCTGCAAGGATGCCCCGGGCACCAATGCCGATGCAATGAAGACGGTCGTAGTGGGATGGGATGGCAATCTGTATCTCACGGACGGGCACCACTCCTTCTCGTCATTGCGCGAGATCGCCGATGGCGGCCCCAAACTCAAGGTCTGGGTCAAAGTCGATGCCAATTACAGCGATATGACCAGCAGCGCGGCGTTCTGGCAACGAATGGTCGATGAAGGTCGAGCCTGGCTGCGCGATGGCAACAATCAGGCCATTACGGTCGATCAATTGCCCACGCGCCTGGGCCTGGCCAACGCGAACGAGGCCGGCGGGATGCAGGAAGACCCCTATCGCTCACTGGTCTACTTCACACGAGATATCGGCTACACCAATAGCGGCTTGCCAGAGTTCGCGGAATTCTTGTGGGGCGACTGGTTGCGCAAAGAGACCGAGGCCGGGCGCCTGCAGCCCATGTCGGCGTTCAATCTGAAGGCACCCGCCGCCGCTGCCGATATTCTCGCTGTCAGCACACTGAAGAAAGATCTGTCGCGTGCAGACAGCGCGACCAGCTACGCGGCCATGGCACGCGAGGCTTCGTTGCGCATGACGGCGCTGGCCGATGCCGACGTGGTCTATGGCGATCGCACGGCGGCACGGTTGGGTCGTGTGAAACTGGTGCCCAACGCCGATAGCGGCACACCCACCAAGACCGCTCGCGATACGCTCGAGGAGTTACCGCGTAACGACGCGAAGTCAGATCTTTCTCCGCGTGGCGCGGGCAAGCTCTGGTTTGCCGTCAACTACCGCAATTGCGGCCGGCCGGCCGCCGGTACCTGCTGGGGTTGGTAAACAGGCACGGGCAGGCGTAGCGCCTGCCTGTCAGACGGCGCGGAGCACGCCTGGCGCGAGCCAGGCCTGCTCCGCGAATGCTTTATTCGATGTTCTGCGCCTGCTCGCGCATTTGTTCGATAAGCAGCTTCAGATCCATGGCGGCGCGGGTGACTTCCAGGCTGCCGGCCTTGGATCCGAGCGTATTGGCCTCGCGGTTCATCTCCTGAAACAGGAAGTCCAGACGTTTGCCCGCGCTGCCCTTGGCGCTGCCTTTGCCGCTTGCCTTGCCTGCACCCTCGCTGAACAAATGGCGGAGTTCTTCGAGATGGGAACGCAGCCGGGCAAGCTCTTCGGCCACATCGATACGCATCGCGAACAGTCCGGCCTCCTGTGCTACGCGCTCGGTCAACTCGGCGCCGCTGATGTGAGCGAAGCCGCCCGGAAAGGCCGCCTCAAGGCTTTCCCGCAGTTTGGTTGCGAGCTTGTCGCGATGGTCTGCCAGCAATTGCGGCAGGTGACTTTCGACCAGCTCAACGATGCGGCCTACGCCGTCGGCGCAGTCTCGCATTACCTGAGCCAGGCGCTCGCCCTCGCGGGCTCGGCCGTCCTGCAGTTGAGTCAGTGCCTGTTGAGCGGCGCGGACGCACGCCGCCCCCCAGATTTGCGGGTCAAGGGCATCGTTGATGCGTTGTCCGGGCCAGTTGAACAGTTCGACCAGGCGGGGGGCGCTGACTTCAGGCAGGATGCGCCGTGCGGCCTGCAGTTGGTCGGCCAATTGGCCCAGCCATTGCGGATCGAGTTGGGTGACTTCAGCCGTGGCATTGCGGGTGAAGCTTACCCGGACCTCTACCTTGCCACGTGCCAATTGGCCGGTTAGCAGCTCACGCAGCGGCGTCTCGGCGTGCCGCAGTTCGTCAGGCAGACGGAAGTGCAGGTCGAGAAAACGGCTGTTGACGCTGCGCAGCTCAAGAGCGAGCGAGCCTTGTTCGAGATCGACGCGGGCGTTGCCAAACGCGGTCATGCTGCGAATCATGATGGATATTCCTGGAAATGCCGGGCGAAAGCCCTAAAGCGCGGGATTGTGCCCGCAGAATAACCGAAGAGCCCGAGGGCGCACGTACAATCCATCCATCCCTATGCACGCCTGTTGATGATTCTGGAGTTTGCCTTGACCTCACCCGATACCTTTGCCCGTCCCGATGGCCGCGCCGTTGATGCCTTGCGGCCGTTCCATTTGCAGCGCGGTTTTACCCGTTATGCCGAAGGATCGGTGCTGGTGGTGGCGGGCAACACCCAGGTGCTCTGCACGGCCAGTGTGCTGGACAAGGTACCGCCCTTTTTGAAGGGCAAAGGAGAGGGCTGGGTTACGGCTGAGTACGGCATGCTGCCCCGCGCCACGCACACCCGCGGCGACCGGGAAGCCGCGCGTGGCAAGCAAAGCGGCCGTACGCAGGAGATTCAGCGCCTGATTGGCCGCTCCTTGCGTGCGGTGGTCGACCTGAAGTTGCTGGGAGAGCGCACCCTGCACCTGGATTGCGATGTCCTGCAAGCCGATGGCGGCACGCGCTGCGCCAGCATTACCGGTGCCTGGGTCGCGACAGCCGACGCCGTGGCATTGCTGATAGAGCGCGGCCAGTTAACGCAAAACCCCATCCGTGATCACGTCGCCGCCGTGTCCGTCGGTCTGGTGGGCGGGCGCGCGGTTCTGGACCTCAACTACGAGGAAGACTCTGCCTGCGAAGCGGACGTCAATGTCGTCATGACGGGCGCTGGCGCTTTCGTGGAAGTGCAGGGAACGGGCGAGGAGGCAACTTTCACACGGGCGCAGCTAGACACCATGCTGGGGCTGGCCGAAGGTGGGGTTGCACAACTGGTGATGGCTCAACGTGCGGCCCGTAGCTAGGCGCCGGCGGCGGTAACGGGAGGCCGGGCGCCCGGCCCGCTACAGCGCTACTATTGAAGCGTTCGGAACTCGTTGTCATCTACCGCCATGTCGCAAACACCGCTTTGCACGGAAGAAGAAATCCAGACTCTGGTGCATGAGTTTTATGCGCGCGTACGCGCAGATGCGAGGTTGGGCCCAATTTTCAATGCTCACATTGATGATTGGGACGCCCATTTGAGCAAGTTGACGGACTTCTGGTCGGCCATCTTGCTGCGCACCCGGCGCTTTAGCGGCACGCCCATGCCTAAGCACATCGCGCTGCCGGATTTGAGCGCCGAGCTCTTCGAGCATTGGTTGGCGTTATTTCGTGCAACGGCCCGGGCACAACCCAATCAGGCGATGGCCACGCAGGCCCTGGCGATGGCCGAACGTATCGCGCAAAGCCTGTGGTTGGGCTACCAGCTCAGCCGGCAGCCCGACGTTGCACCGCAAGCATTGCGCTTTTCCTGAGCCTGCCTATCTGTCATGCGGGCAATAGCGTGCCCACTTTGGCTTGCTCGGCCATGCCCCACACGGCATCGATGAGACGCTGCAACTCTTCGGGGCGTGCAGCGCCAGCATACTGGCCCAGGCTGCGCATCTTCGCCTCGATCTCGGCGCGTGACAGCGTATTGCCCGGGTCGCCCTTGGGTTCGTCCACCCGGGCCGTCAATTCGCGGCCGTCCGTAGTACGAACCTTGACCTTGCCAATCCAGCGCTGCGGATAGGCCTGGTCGACCTCCTCATCCAGCGTCATGATCGTGCGTTCGCGCCAGGAGGCCATGGCAGGGTCTTCCAGAGCGGCGTCGAATTCGGCCAGTCCAGCACGCCCTTTGAGCGCGATCAACCCGAGCACGGTGCCCATCGAGAACTTTGACTGGTGAACGGTGGCGGGATGAGTAACCGGGCCCAGCACGTCGAGCGCACCCTGATGAACCAGGGCTTCGATGCTGGCGATATCGCTGGCCTGGAGGTGGTTGTCGCGCATGACGGCCTGCAGGGCGTCGGCGGCCGGATGCGTGTGGCGGCAGGATGCGTGATACTTGAAGGAGGTTTCGGCGAGGGCCCAGCGTTGACCCAGGCGGTCCGTGAGACGCTTGCGGTCGGCGTCGCTGGACATGCCGGCAGCCAGGCCTTGAGGGCCTTCGAAGATCTGACGCGCGCCCGTAAATCCATCGCGAGCCAGATAGGCCGCAGTGATGCCGGCGGCCACGGCATGCGCGGTGTGCAATTGTTTTGAATCCGCCGCGTCGCGCAGGAACTCCCACAGGCCGGCAGATTGCGTGCCCGCCGAACCCAAGGCATTGAGCATGGCCTCAGGGTCCAGGCGCAGCAGGCGCCCGACCGTGACAGCAGCAGCCAGCGTACCTACAGTTGCCGTTGTATGGAAGATCTTGTAGTGCGAGCGGCCGAGGAATTCGCCGATCCGGATGCCGACTTCATAGCCGGCAACCGCAGCGGTCAGCAGGTCTTTGCCGGACAGGCCCAGTGCCTGAGCCACGGCCAGCGCCGGCGGAAAGATTACCGCTGCGGGATGAAAGACGGAGCCGTTGTGTACATCGTCCTGTTCGACCACGTGTGCGGAGGCGGCGTTGACCATCGCCGCAAAAAGCGGCGTGCTGCGGCGGCGGTTCACCAGGATCTCCGAGGGGCCGTCAGCCGGACCCATGGTCTGAGCATAGTCGGCCATGATTTGCACCGGGCGCGCACTGGCGCCGGCCAGAATCGATGCCAGGGTATCCAGCAGCAGGTCCTCGGCGCGCCGCAGTACCGGCGCAGGGATGTCTTCGTAACGGAGTTGGCTGGCGAACGTGGCCAGGGCAGCGCTAGGAGAGAGGGTCATAGTGTTCAGAAGGAGCGAGGCAGGCCCAGCACATGCTCGGCGACATAGGAGAGGATGAGGTTGGTCGAGATCGGTGCGACCTGGTAGAGGCGTATCTCGCGGAACTTGCGCTCGACGTCATACTCGTTGGCAAAGCCGAAACCGCCGTGGAACTGCAGGCAGGCGTTGGCCGCCTCCCAGGAGGCATCCGCGGCCAGCAGCTTGGCCATATTGGCCTGAGCGCCGCAGGGCTGGTGCGCATCGAAGCGGCGGGCGGCTTCAAAACGCATCAGGCTGGCCGCCTCGACGTTGATGTGCGCGCGCGCGATGGGAAACTGCACGCCCTGGTTCTGGCCAATCGGCCGGCCAAAGACCACCCGCTCCTTGGCGTAGGCAGTGACTTTGTCCACGAACCAGTAACCGTCGCCGATGCACTCGGCGGCAATCAGCGTGCGTTCGGCATTCAATCCATCCAAAATATATTTGAAACCTTTGCCTTCCTCACCGATGAGGTTCTCCGCGGGGATTTCCAGGTTGTCGAAGAAGAGCTCATTGGTCTCATGGTTGACCATGTTCGGGATGGGCCGCACCTGCATGCCGTGTTTGACGGCATGGTGCAGGTCCACCAGAAAAATGGACATGCCTTCGGATTTGCGGGTCACCTGTTCCAGCGGGGTCGTGCGGGCAAGCAGAATCATCAGATCCGAATGCTGCACCCGGGAGATCCAGACCTTCTGGCCATTGATCACATAGCGGTCGCCGCGCTTGACGGCGGTGGTCTTGATGCGAGTGGTATCGGTGCCGGTCGTGGGTTCGGTCACCCCCATGGACTGCAGGCGCAGTTCGCCACTGGCGATTCGGGGCAGATATTCGCGTTTTGGGCCTCGGAGCCGTGACGCAACAGAGTGCCCATGTTGTACATCTGGCCATGGCAGGCGCCCGAGTTGCCGCCGCTGCGATTGATTTCCTCCATGATGATGGAGGCTTCTGTCAAACCCAGGCCTGAACCGCCGTATTCCTGCGGGATAAGCGCCGCCAGCCAGCCAGCTTCAGTCAACGCGCGGACAAAATCGTCGGGATAGCCGCGTTCTTCGTCGATCTTGCGAAAATACTCAGCCGAAAACTGGCTGCAAAGGCTGCGGACGGCTTCGCGGATGTCCTGGTAGTCGTTCTGGGTATCCTGCATGGGCGGGCTATTATCGAGTTTGGAAAAAGGAACAGGTCAGACTTTGCCGCAAAGGCGGGCGGCCTGCCAATTCCGCTTTGATTAATACTGGGTTATCCAAACCCGAAGCAGCAGGAAATCGCCGGTATGGCCACGTATTTTGACCTCACGGACCTGCAGTTGATGGTCCATATCGGAGACTGGCACAGTTTGACCAGAGCCGCCGAGAAAACTCATCTCTCGCTGCCAGCGGCCAGCACCAGGGTCAAAAATCTCGAAGAGCATCTCGGCACGCAACTGCTCTACCGGACCAGCCAGGGCGTGACGTTGACGCCCTCCGGAGAGGCGCTGACGCGTCACGCACGTACGGTGATGCAGCAAATAGAGCAGTTGCGCGGCGATATGCAGGAGTTCGCCCGGGGCGTAAAAGGCCACGTGCGTGTACTGGCCAACACGACGGCAAGTACGGAGTTCATGCCGGCAGTACTGGCCCGTTATTTGGCGGTGCATCCGGACGTCAACGTGGAGCTGCGCGAACGGCTGAGCTACCTTATCGTACGGGCGGTGGCCGACGGTTCCGCCGACATCGGCGTGGTGGCCGGATGCGCCCCGGATCCCAAGCTGCAATTTATTCCCTACCGCAATGACAGACTGGTGCTGGTGACAGGGAGCCGCCATCCGCTGGCAGTTGAAGATGCCGTGCCGTTTGCCGACACGTTGGGGTTTGACTATGTTGGCCTGTCGGAGTGGAGCGCTATTCATCCATTTCTGGTGCAGGCGGCTGCCGGGCTGGGGAGGACCTTCCGCTTCCGGGTCGAGGTAGGCAATTTCGAGGCCGCCTGTCGCATGATAGAAAGCGGCGTAGGGATAGGGGTCGTCCCGGAGTCTGTGGCATTGCGCTACGCGCGCGTGCTGGATATTGCCGTCGTGCCGCTGACGGATACGTGGAGCCTGCGGCAGTTGCATATCTGCGTGCGTGACCTGGAAGCTTTGCCCGTTTTTGCGCGCGAGTTGGTGCAAACCATGATCGATGACGTCCCGGCGAGCAAGCCTTTGGTGTGATGTCAAAAAATTGGTTCATCGAGGAATACCGGGGAATGCAGACCGGATCTTGAGGAAGAAGTACTCCTGATCGCGGTAGCCGTAGGCGCGGCGCTTGATGACTTTGATGGTGTTGTTGATGCCCTCGACGATGCTGGTGTTGAGCCGGTGGCGACAGCGAGACAGAATCCCGTGCAGATAGGCTTTTAGCTTGAGCGCGAAGTGAGCCAAGGCGGCGATGCCGCTGCCCTGAGCCTGTTGCAGCCAGTGATCCCATGCCTGGCGGGCGTAGCCGGGGTGTTGGTAGAACCACAGCTGTTTGAGCTCATCGCGCATCAGATAAGCGGTGAGCAAGGGCTGGTTGGCCTGGAGCAACTCGTCCAACTTTACCGATTGGCACGGATCGAGGTTTTTGCGATTGCGCAGCAGTAGCCAGCGACTGGACTTGATCACCCGGCGGGCCGGCTTGTCGTGCCGCAACTGGTTCGCTTGGTCTACACGCACCCGGTCTATCACTTCACGGCCGTACTTGGCCACGACGTGGAACAGGTCGTAGACGATCTCGGCGTTGGGGCAGTTGGCCTGGATCTCCAGCTCATAGGCCGTCGTCATGTCGATCGCTACGGCCCGGATCTGCTGGGCAACCCCAGTTGGCAGTTGTTCGAAGAAGGCTCTGGCCGTCTCGCGCGAGCGGCCATCACCGATCCATAGCACCTGACGGCGGATCGGATCGACAACGACCGTGGCATAACGATGGCCCTTGTGTAGAGCGAACTCGTCCATCGCTAGGTAGTGGATCTGGCTCCAGTCCGGCTCTTGGATCGCCCGTCGCAGCAGGGCCTTGTCCAGCGCCTTGACCGTGTGCCAACCCAGTTGGAAGAAGCGCGCCACGGCCAGAATGTTGCTGGACTCAAGCAACTGGCTGACCGCCTCGGCCAGCCGGTCGGTCACTCGCTGGTAACGGCCCAGCCAGCTCAGCCTCTCCAGATACGGTCCACCGCACTGCTCGCACCAGACCCGCCGACGCGGCACTACCAGCGTCACTCGCAGCGCCATTAGCGGCAGATCCCGCACCCGGCGCGTGGTCGTCTCATGCACCTGCCGACATCGGTTGCCGCAGTGCTCGCAGTGCATCGTTCGCGCTGAAGGCTTCAGGTAAATCGTGACCGTCCGGCTCTCACCTTCAGGCCACACGACCCGCTCCACCCGATAACCTTCCCACCCACCCAACCTCTCGATCGTCTTGCGGTCCAGCATGATCCCGGCCTTGATCCTTGAAAAATCAAGGATCAAGCGTAACGGCAATCAAGCACGGCTCCACGCTATTCCGCGATGAACCAAAAAATTGCCATTCTTGGCCGGGATAATCCACGCACCGCGCCCTACCGGGTTTTGGGCGCTAGCGCTTGGATGATTATGGCTAAGAATCTGCGGGTCGCGACGGCCCTGACCGCCACCATGGTGGTTTTCGTTTTTCTTTTCGTCGCGGCTGCCGCGGCGGGGGTGCTCGCGCTACGCGCCAACCGGACGCACATCGAGGCGCTGGGCCGGGGCAACATCGAGCGGGCCAATGAGTTGAGCGACACGTCAGCGCGTCTGTTTCAGGCACGGGCCCAGTTGGCCGATGCCAAGACCTTCATGGAAGGCGGGCTCGAAGAGGACCGCAATGCGGCGTTGGCGCGCGCCGATGCGTTGCTGAAGCTGGCAGCGCAAAGCGCCCAGCGTCTGCGCGAGAACCCCGATGAGGACGACCCCGGTTATGCCGCTGTCCTGGCCGCTTATGCCACGTTGGCGGACAAAGCGCTATGGCCGTTGGCAGCGGCCATCAAAGGCTGGAATGGCATCCAGGCAAATCAATTGAGCGACAAGATCCTGCCCACCGCCACGCAAGGCTATGTCAGCGCGGTCGACGTCTATCAGGCCCATGCACGCGAGCAGGGACGGCAGATGCTGCATCAAGCCGGCCTGATGGTCGACCGGATGGCGCTTGGCGCATTGGCTCTGTTGCTTCTGGTTCTGGCCCTGGCATTGATGATCCGGCTGGCCTTTCGGCGCGCGGTCTTGCGCCCCCTGACGGAGGCAGGCCGGCATTTCGAGCGCATCGCCGACGGCGACCTGACTGCGGGAATCGCCAACCGCGGTGACAACGAAATCGGGGTTCTCTATTCGGCCATGGGACGCATGCAGGGCGGACTGACGCAGGCGGTGGCCAGTGTGCGCAGTGGTGTGGAGGCGATTCATGACGGAGTGGGTGAGATCGCGGCGGGCGCGGGCGACATGTCCAATCGTGCCGCGCGACAAGCCGCCATCCTGCAGGAAACCGCTGCCAGCATGACTGGCCTGGCCAATACCGTCAGCCAGACCGCTCGCAATGCCGACTTGGCCAGCGGCCAGGCCGAAGGTGCGGCGCGTCTGGCCAGGGATGGCGGCCTGGCCGTGCAGAACGCCGTCCAGAGCATGCAGGGGATTTCCGCCTCGGCGGCACGCATCGGCGAAATCGTCGGCGTGGTTGACAGCATTGCTTTTCAGACCAACATTCTGGCGCTCAATGCCGCCGTGGAAGCAGCCAGAGCCGGCGAGCAGGGCAAGGGTTTCGCGGTGGTGGCGGCTGAGGTGCGCTCGTTGGCGCAGCGCAGCGCCCAGGCGGCGCGCGAGATAAAGGGGCTGATTGAGGAGTCGCGCGAGCGCGTGGCCGCCGGATCTCGGCAGGTGGAGCAGGCCGGGCAAACCATGGATGCCATGGTCTCGGCCGTCGACAGTGTCATGCGATTGGTCAGCGATATCTCCCATGCCAGCGCTGAACAGGCCGAGGGGATTTCCGCCATCAGTAACGCTGTGGCAGAGGTGGATCGAGACACTCAGGAAAATGCCGCCATGGCCGAACAGACGGCGGCGGCGGCCATGGAGCTGGAAACTCAGGCCCAGTCCTTGCGCGAGGCGGTAGCAGTGTTCCGGCTGCGCGGCGGACAGGGCAGCAGCGCAGCCGTGCGGTCAGATCGCCGGTCGGTAGGTCTCGAGCACCATGGGCAGGTCCCCTTTCTTGACCTTGTGCTTGACGTGGGCAGCCGCTGACGCGATGTCTTCGGGCCGGGTGCGCGCCCCGGCCTCGGCCAGTGCAGCCGGCTCTACGCTCAGCGCACCGATGCCCAGCGTCACGAAAGGGAAAAAGCGCAGGCTGCCGTAACGGTCTTCCGCGCGTATCCCCCCGGCGCCGCGCGCCTGGGCATCGTACAGGCTGGTGGCCCGGGAGTTGAACTCGTCGATCAGACGAGTCAGGCGGTCTTTCCAGTCCGGGCTGCGCAACGCGATGACGAAGTCATCGCCGCCTACGTGGCCGACAAAGTCGCGTTGCGCGTCGCAATGGCGGCGAATGATTTCGGCGCACAGCAATATCATGTCGTCGCCGCGCCAATAGCCGTAGACATCATTGAAAGGCTTGAAGTTGTTCAGGTCGGCGTAGCCGATGACGAAGACATTGGGTCCTTCCAACAGTTGCGCGATGTGCTTGCTGATGGGGATGTTACCTGGCAGCGACGTCAAGGGATTGGCGTAACGCGCGGCCTCCAGACGGATTTCTGTCACCGAGCGCACCAGCGCCTCTCCCGTACCCAGGCCTTCGTAGCGCCCCAGGCGCGTAATGATGAAACCGTCGGTCAGGTAGCGCTGGTCCGCCGAGGTCAGCACGTGGCTGAGTTGGTCGATGGAGGTGCTGATGTCGACCAGTACCGGTTCGGTATTCATAAAGGTATCGCACCGATTGCGTCCGAACAGGTCGCGGGTATAGCGCTCCGAATAGTGTTCGAGAAAATCTCGGCGGTTGATGATGCCGACCGGCCGGTCATGCTCATCCAGCACGGCCAGGGCATGCTGGTGGCGCTGCTCCTGAAAAATTCGATGCACGTCGTCGTTACTGTGGCGCGAGAGATACACCGCAGGGCCTTCGGTGCGCAGGTGCAGGGCGGTTCTGCCCGATCCGATGGTCTGGGTGGCACGCGGGACGGCGGGTAGCATCGCGCTGAGTTCTTCGGGCAGGCAGCGGGCCGGCTCAGTATCGGGGTAGCCCAGACACCAACCTTGAGCGTAGCGGATGCCCAGATCGGCGATGGTAAGCAGGTCGTCCTGGGTCTCGATGCCTTCGGCGACCACGGCCGTACCCAGTTGCTGGGCCACACCGAGCATGCCGCGCACCAACGACAGGCGGTTCTCATCGCGGCTGATGTCGCGGAAAAAATAACGATCGATCTTGACCAGATCGGGCCGCAGCTCCAGCCATAGCTGCAAGGAGGCGTGCCCGACGCCATAGTCATCCAGCGCCAGCTTCATACCGGCTTCGCGCAGGCAATCCAGGGCTTGGCGTAAGGTGTGCGTGTCTTCGCGCTCGGGCCTGTGATCTGTCAGCTCGATCACTATGCGATTGGCTGGAAGGCCGGAGTCGCCTTGCAGGCGTCGCGGCAAGTCCCGACCCCAGCGGCTCCAGTAGGCGAGAATCGTAGCGCCTGAGAGATTGAGAAAGAGTTTTCCCTGGCCCCCAAGGCGTAGATAGTTGGCCGCGCCCGCGCGGAATGACTCCCACTCCAACTCGTCGCGCAACCCCAGGCGGCTGGCCTCTGCAAACAGGACGTCAGGCAGATGCAGCGGACTGTCGGCCGGTCCACGGATCAGGCTTTCATGCCCGTATATCTTTCCCTGGCTCAGATCGGCGACAGGTTGGTAGCGCGCCTTGAGCAATCGTCTTTGTATCAGCCAGGGCAGATTGGCAGCGGGGGTTTCGGAATCTAGCAACGGGTTCATGCTTGGGCAAAAGAATGGCCGCTGGCAGCGGCAAAGATCCCATCATGAAGGCAGTTTGTGTCGTGATTGTTTCCATTTGTTATGGTCTGGATATTTACCGATAGCGAAGGGCCGCCTGCAGCCAGCAGCATTCTCATTGCCGGGGCTGCCTGAGCGCCTGGCCCGACTACAATAGGGACCATGTCTTCTGTCATCCCTACTTCTTTACGCCGCATCGTGCTGGCGTCCAACAATCCCGGCAAGCTGCGCGAGTTTGCCGCGCTGTTTGCGCCGCTGGGCATCGAGCTCGTCCCGCAAGGCGAGTTGGGCGTGTCTGAAGCCGAAGAGCCGCATCTCACATTTGTCGAGAACGCTCTGGCCAAGGCGCGGCATGCGAGCCTGGCTACCGGCCTGCCCGCATTGGCTGACGACTCCGGTCTCTGTGTGCATGCCCTGGCGGGTGCGCCCGGCGTGTATTCGGCCCGGTACGCCCAGCGCGAGACCGGTGCCGTCAAGGCTGACTCAGCCAATAACGCCTTGCTGCTTGAAAGGCTGCAAGGGCAGGCTGACCGGCGTGCCTGGTATGTGGCGCTGTTGGTCTTGGTGCGCCACGCCGAGGATCCCTGTCCGTTGATTGGCGAGGGGCATTGGCACGGTGAGATCGCCCAGGCGCCCGCCGGCGAACACGGGTTTGGGTACGATCCCTACTTCTACTTGCCCGATCTGGGGCGCACCGCCGCCCAACTGCCGCCGGCCAAGAAGAACGCGGTCAGCCATCGGGCGCGCGCGCTGAGCGTGGTTCTGAGCAAGTTGCAGGCACTCTGAGCGGCATGGCCATTACTATTCCTATCCGGCTGGACGGTGCCCCCGTGCCCCGATCAGCCGTATTGCTGCCCGCAGGCTCGGCGCTGACCAGCCTGCCACCGCTTTCGGTATATGTGCACGTGCCCTGGTGTGTGCGCAAATGCCCCTATTGCGACTTCAATTCGCATGCCGTGCCAGGCAAGGATATTCCTGAGCGGGCCTATCTCGACGCTTTGCGCGCGGACCTGGAGCAATCCCTGCCGCTGATCTGGGGGCGGCAGGTCATATCCGTGTTCATTGGCGGCGGCACTCCCAGCCTGCTTTCCTCGGCCGGATTGGACGAGTTGCTGGCCATGCTGCGGGCCTGCCTGAACCTATGGCCCGACGCCGAAATCACCATGGAAGCGAACCCGGGGACGGCGGAAGCGGGGCGCTTCATGGACTATGGTGCCAGCGGTGTGAACCGGCTGTCACTGGGCATCCAGAGTTTTGACGATACCCAGTTGCGCAAACTGGGACGGATTCATGATGCCAACCAGGCACGCGCGGCCATCGATATGGCGCAACGGGCCGTGCCACGCGTCAATCTGGACCTGATGTTTGCGCTGCCGGGTCAGGACCTCGACGCCTGTCTTGACGATGTACGTCAGGCGCTGGGGTTTGGCACCGAGCACCTGTCCATGTATCACCTGACGCTGGAGCCCAATACGGTCTTTGCCAAGTACCCGCCCGAAGTCCCGGACGACGATCTCAGCGCGCTCATGCAGGATGCGGTAAAGGCGACGCTGGGCGAGGCCGGGTTGGCCCGCTACGAGGTGTCGGCATACGCACGGGCTGGGGGGCGCAGCAAACACAATGTCAATTACTGGGAATTCGGAGACTATCTCGGCTTAGGGCCAGGGGCTCACGGGAAGCTGTCTTTTCACGACCGCATCATTCGCCAAGCCCGTCATCGCAATCCGGAATCCTGGATGGCCAAAGCCATGGCGCAGGATGGCAGCCACATTGCCGAGTCCCGCCAGGTCGGGCAGCAAGAGCTGCCTTTTGAGTTCATGCTCAATGCACTGCGTTTGAAGGACGGGGTGGCAGCCAGCACCTTTTCCGAGCGTACTGGCTTGTCGCTGGCCGGTATTGCGCACCAATTGGAGGCGGCCACGCAGCGCGGCCTGCTTGACGCCGACCCGACGCGTTTGCGCGCCACTGCCCTGGGTTGGCGCTTCCTGAATGATCTGCAGGAAATCTTCCTGTAAACAAAACGCACCACAATGAGGCAATCATGCCCTGTATTTTGCACAACAATGGTGCTAAATTGAGCTCGGCTTGTGTTCTGCCTCGGGATTTCCCCAGGGATAAACCTGGCACGCATATTGCTTTAGCTTTCTAGGCCTGTCGGGCACTATGCCCGTGACGCTTTTACCCAATGGAGATGACATGGCAAGCCCACAAGACGTTCTCAAACAGATCGCCGATAACGAAGTCAAGTTCGTAGATTTCCGCTTCACCGATACGCTCGGTCGCGAGCACCACGTCTCGGTGCCTGCCCACACTGTCGATGAAGACAAGCTGGAAAGCGGCCAGGCTTTCGATGGTTCGTCGATCCCGGGCTGGAAGGGCATCGAAGTTTCCGACATGCTGCTCATTCCCGACGTCAATACCGCCAATCTGGATCCGTTCCGCGAAGAAGCGACGATGATCCTGACCTGCGACGCCGTCGAACCCTCCGACATGAAGGGCTACGACCGCGACCCGCGCTCGCTGGCCAAGCGCGCCGAAGCCTACCTGAAGTCCTCAGGCCTGGGCGATACCGCCTTCTTCGGTCCGGAACCCGAGTTCTTCGTCTTCGATGGCGTGACCTGGAACACCGACATGTCCGGCACCTTCGTCAAGATCAAGTCCGAAGAGGCCCCGTGGTCCTCCGGCCTGGAGTTCGAAGGCGGCAACATGGGCCACCGTCCGGGTCTCAAGGGCGGCTACTTCCCCGTTCCCCCTGTCGATTCCTTCCAGGACATGCGTTCGGAAATGTGCCTGTTGATGGAACAGATGGGCGTGCCGGTTGAAGTGCACCACCACGAAGTGGCTGCTCCCGGCCAACTCGAAATCGGTACCAAGTTCAGCACGCTGGTTACCCGCGGTGACTGGAACCAGATCGTCAAGTACGTGATCCACAACGTGGCCCACGCCTATGGCAAGACCGCCACCTTCATGCCCAAGCCCATCGTCGGCGACAACGGTTCCGGCATGCACGTGCACCAATCCATCTGGAAGGATGGTCAGAACCTGTTCGCAGGCAATGGCTATGCTGGTCTGTCTGACTTTGCTCTGTACTACATCGGCGGCATCATCAAGCACGCTCGTGCCCTGAACGCCATCACCAACCCCGGCACCAACTCCTACAAGCGTCTGGTCCCGCACTTCGAAGCCCCGGTCAAACTGGCTTACTCGGCCCGCAACCGTTCGGCCTCGATCCGCATTCCTTACGTGGGCAACCCCAAGGGCCGCCGTATCGAAACCCGCTTCCCGGATCCCCTGGCCAATCCCTACCTGGCCTTCTCGGCCTTGATGATGGCTGGTCTGGACGGTGTGCAGAACAAGATTCACCCCGGCGATCCCGCCGACAAGAATCTGTACGATCTGCCGCCGGAAGAGGATGCAAAGATCCCGAGGGTGTGCGCTTCGCTGGAAGAGGCTCTGGCCGCTCTGGACAAGGATCGCGAGTTCCTGACCCGTGGCGGTGTGTTCAGCAATGAAATGCTGGATGCGTACATCGAACTCAAGATGGCTGACGTCACGCGCCTGCGCATGACGACCCATCCGGTCGAGTTCGACATGTACTACAGCCTGTAATACACCGAGGCTGAAGACCCCGTCCGCTTGCGTGGGCGGAGTCTGCTAGGGGCGGGTCATTCGACCCGCCGACTTTCCCGCCCCGGAGCCCACATGACGAATGTAGATGCCTTTGAGTTGCTTGCCACCTCCGTTTTCCTGTTGAACGAGCGTGGCCATATCGAGTATGCCAATGCCGCTGCCGAGGATCTCTTCGGCCGATCCCGCAAACAGTTGCGCGGCCAGGCAGCGCCCACGCTGTTTGACCACCCAGAAGCCTTACAGAATTCCATAGATGGCGCCGTCGGCGGCAAATTTTCCGACGTACGTCAACTGTCTTCCTTGCGCCGCGCCAACGAATCGATCGAAGTCAACGTGACGACGGTTTCCTGCCCGGGCCAGCGCTGGCCTGTGTTGGTCGAGACGCGCGAGATCGAGCAGCGAGTGCTGGCCGACCGCAATCATCGCCTGGTCGACGAGATCGAGTCCCATCGTGAGCTGCTGCGCAATCTTGCCCACGAGGTCAAGAATCCTCTGGGCGGTCTGCGTGGCGCAGCGCAGTTGCTGGAAGCCGAGCTGCCTAGCCCGGCGCTGGCTGAGTACACCCAAGTCATTATTTCCGAGGCCGACCGCTTGCAGGCTCTGGTGGATCGCCTGAGCGGTCCGCAACGCGTGCCGCTGCATGCGCGCCCGGTCAATATTCACGAAATCTGCGAGCGCGTATGCGCGCTCATTCAGGCCGAGTTCCGTGATGACGTCGGCATTGTGCGCGACTACGACGCTTCCATGCCTGACGTGCAGGGTGACGCTGCGCGCCTGATGCAGGCCGTGCTCAACGTGGCGCGCAATGCAGCCCAGGAACTGGTGCTGCAAAAACCCGGCTCCGGTGTTTCGCCGCGCCTGATCACCCTGCGCACGCGGGTGGCCAGGCAGGTCATGCTGGCTCATCGTCATCATCGTCTGGCGCTGGTGTTGTCCATTATCGACAACGGCCCGGGAGTTCCAGAGCACATACGTGACCGTATTTTTCATCCCCTGGTGACCGCCCGCGCGGGCGGAACCGGGTTGGGCCTGAGCCTGGCGCAGGATTTCGTACAGCAACACGGCGGCATTATCGAATTCGAGTCTCGGCCTGGCCACACTGAATTCCGCCTGGTATTACCGATGGAGCCCTTCTGATGAAACCCGTATGGATAGTTGACGACGATCAGGCGATCCGTTGGGTGCTGGAAAAAGCCCTGGCCCGCGCCGGGATTGCCACGCGCAGCTTTTCCCAGGCTGCCGACGTCCTTGACGCGCTCACGCGCGATATGCCTTCGGCGCTGGTGTCCGATATTCGCATGCCGGGCGGCGATGGCCTTGATCTGCTGCGGCAGATCAAGGAGCGGCATGCCGGCCTACCTGTCATCGTCATGACGGCGTTCGCCGATCTCGATAGTACGGTCTCCGCCTTCCAGGGCGGCGCATTCGACTACCTGGCCAAGCCTTTCGATGTCAACGAGGCCGTGGCGCTTATCCAGCGCGCCATGCAGGAAGTGGAGCCCCAGACCGAGGCCGAGGCTGACGCATCGGTCAACGATCGCTACATGATGACGCAGTCATCATCGACGGCGATGCAGGAAGTCTTCCGTGCCATCGGGCGTCTGGCGCAATCGAAGGTCACCGTCCTGATCACCGGAGAGTCCGGCACAGGTAAGGAATTGGTTGCACGGGCTTTGCATGGTCATGGCGCGCGTGCAGGAGGCCCGTTCGTCGCCTTGAACGCAGCGGCAATTCCTCGCGATCTGCTCGAGGCCGAGCTCTTCGGTCATGAGCGCGGTGCATTTACGGGCGCCAACACCTTGCGTCGTGGCCGCTTCGAAGAGGCACATGGCGGCACGCTGTTTCTAGACGAAATCGGCGATATGCCCATCGAGCTGCAGACGCGTTTGCTGCGCGTGCTGGCGGAGGGCAGTTTCTATCGCGTGGGCGGCTCCCAGCCTGTGCGGGTCGACGTGCGCATCGTCGCGGCGACCCACCAGCCGCTTGAGCAGCGCGTCGAACAGGGCCTCTTCCGGGAGGATCTGTTTCATCGCCTCAACGTCATTCGCCTGCGCTTGCCGCCTTTGCGCGAACGTACCGAGGACATTCCGGCGCTGGCCAATCATTTTCTGGCGGTCAGTGCCAAGACCTTGGGCGTGCCGGTTAAACGCCTGACGCCGGAGGCAGTGGCCGTGCTGATCAGGTTCGACTTTCCCGGTAACGTGCGGCAGTTGGAGAACTTCTGTCACTGGCTTACGGTCATGGCGCCGGGACAGACCATAGATCGTAATGATCTGCCCCCTGAGATACGGGCGATCGAGCATGTGCCCTCCAATCCGCCCTTGCGCGTGCAGGGGTATAACGATGGCGGCTATCTCCCACCTGCTCAGCAGGGGCGTCCGGCGGCAGCCGGAGGCAGTTTTGGTGCCGACGACTTGCCTCGGAGTTGGCAAGAGGCGCTGCTCAAGGATGCGCAGTATCGGCTCGAGCGTGGCGAGCCCGCTGTCATGGCCACGCTTACGCGCCAGTTTGAAAAAATCCTTCTGCAGAGCGCTCTGGATGCCAGCCGCGGCCGCCGGGTCGAGGCGGCGAGCCGGTTGGGGATAGGGCGCAACACCATCACGCGCAAACTGCGCGAACTTGGAATTGCCGAGGATTGAACCTATGGTCGCCCATCCCCAACAAGCCGCTCATTGAGCGGCTTTTTTTGCGCCGGCGGTATGGCGAGCTGCCCGTCGTGCAGATCGCTCAGACCCGCAGTTTTTTCAGGGTGGCGCCCGCAGCGGAGTCAGCTCACGCCCAAGAGGCTTTCGCACAATCGCGGCGAGCGTAGCTTTTCCAGCCACCAGGCCAGTGCCTGCCCGGCCGCTCGGGCCGCCAGGCATAGACGACGTGCTCGGTGGGCACGACGAGACCCTCGACGGGGCACGACATGAGCTGCCCCGTGGTAATGGCACCGGCAGCCAGGGTCAACGGCAGATAGCCGCAGCCCAGGCCGCGGATCTGTGCCTGAAGCTTGGCGCGCATCGTCGGCATGACGATTACGCTTTGGCGGGGCAGCAATCCCCGTGTTCGGGCAGGAAGGTCGCGCGAGGTGTCTGCCACGACGATGGCGGTATGCTCGGCGATATCCTGCGCAGTAAGCGCGCGTTCGAGACGGGCTAAGGGATGTTGCGGAGCCACGCAAAAGGCCATCTGAGTCTGGCCCATGGCCATGCTGTGATAGGCGCCTGCAGGCACGCCGGAGGCGTCGGCACCGATGATGAGGTCGGCGCGCCCCGCTGCCAACGCGTCCCAGGCACCGCTTAACACCTCCTCGCTCAGGCGGAGCGACGTCCCGCTGTTGAGGGCCTGAAAATCGCCGACCAGGTCAAGCAGCGGTTCCAGAGGAAGCACGGCGCTGACCGCTACCCGCAGTTCCATCTCCCAGCCTGTGGCGATGCGTTTGACGCGGCAAGCCAGGTCGTCGAGTGAGCGCAGCAGATGCCGCCCTTCGTCAAGCAGGGCCTGGCCTGCCGCTATCAGTTGTGCGCGATGGCCGGACCGGTCAAATAGCAGAACGTCCAGCGCGTCTTCGAGTTTGCGTACGGCATAAGTGACGGCAGACGGCACCTTTCCCAGGTCGCGAGCCGCGCGGCGAAACTGCCGTGCCGCGCGATGGCATCGATCATCAGCAGTAGTTCAGGAGTAATGGCGCCGATGGGCGGGCGCGAGGCGACGGGGCTGGGCATAATCGTTCAACTAAATTGAATGATGTCTTCAATTCTAGTTGGCTTCGCTGCCCACCACAACGCGCACAATGGGTCCATGGATGAACGATCACTGTCGAAAAGATAGCTGTTTTGTCGTTCATAAAATCGAAATAAGGAGCTAAATATGATCACCATTCGCCCGGCGGCGGCTCGCGGCCACGCCAACCATGGTTGGCTCGATACCTATCACACCTTTTCATTTGCCAACTACTACGACCCCGCCCACATGGGTTTTGGACCGCTGCGTGCCATCAACGATGACCGGATCGCCGCCGGCCGGGGATTCGGCACGCACGGACACCGGGACATGGAGATCATTACCTATGTACTGGATGGTGCGGTCGCCCACAAGGACAATATGGGGACGGGATCGACCATCAGGCCGGGCGATGTTCAACGGATGAGCGCCGGACGTGGCGTACTGCATTCGGAGTTCAACCCGCAACCGGATGCGGCCACGCATCTATTGCAGATCTGGATCGAGCCCGATGTCTCGGGCATTGCGCCAGAATATGAGCAAAAGACCTTCGATGCCGCAGAAAAGCGCGGGGCGCTGCGCCAGGTGGCCTCAGCCGACGGTGCGCAAGGCTCGCTGCGCATTCATCAGGACGTCCGGCTGTATGCGGGGTTGTTCGACGGCGACGAGCAGGCTGAACTGAAGCTGGCGGCGGGCCGCAGAGCCTGGGTGCATGTCGCGCGCGGCACTCTTGCGGTCAACGGTCAAGCGCTTGGCGCCGGCGACGGTATGGCGCTGGAAAAATGAGCCGGCGGTGAGGTTGACCGATGGCCGGGGCGCCGAGGTGCTCGTGTTCGACATGCCGTAAAGTAGTCATGGCGGAGCCAGGCGGCTCCGCCATCGCTGTGCAGCGTGGTGAGTCGCAACCCGGGCGGACGGCGCCCTGTTTGATGAGGTAATCGATCATGTCGAATCTGCCCCCCAGGGGCGAAACCAGCCTGGACACCATTGTGGTGCCGCGCAGCAGTGATCTGGGCGGTTTTGAGGTGCGCCGCGCATTGCCCTCGGCGCAGCGCCGTTCCATCGGCCCGTTCGTTTTTCTTGACGAGATGGGACCGGCGATCTTTCCGGCAGGCACCGGCATGGACGTGCGCCCGCATCCCCATATCGGGCTGGGGACGGTGACCTATCTCTATGATGGCAGCATCGTGCATCGCGATGGCAAGGGGCATGTGCAGACCATCTTGCCTGGCGAAGTCAACTGGATGACCGCTGGCCGGGGTATTGTCCATTCGGAGCGATCTTCGCCCGAGAGCCGTCGCGCCGAGCAGCGAATCTTCGGTTTGCAACTTTGGGTAGGGCTGACTCGGGCATGCGAGGAGACCGACCCGGGCTTCGCCCATTACGGCCGCCAGGCGCAGCCCGTCGTGGAAGGCGAGGGCGTGCGCGCGCAAGTGGTGGCAGGCAGCCTGTTTGGACAAACCTCCCAGGTCAACACCTTGTCGCCACTTTTCTTTGGCGATGTTCAGATGCAGGCTGGTGCCTGTATGGAGTTGCCCGCTGAGTACGACGAACGTGGAGCCTATCTGGTGCAGGGCCGTGTCGAGGTCGACGGCCAGGTGTTCGAGGCAGGCCGTCTACTCGTTTTCAAGGAGGGTTGTCCGATCTTGATTCGCGCTCACACTGATGCACGTTTTGCAGTGCTGGGAGGCCAAGCGCTGGATGGCCCGCGCTTTATCTGGTGGAACTTTGTCTCCAGCAGCAAGGAGCGCATCGAGCAAGCCAAGGACGAATGGCAGCGCAACCGTTTCGGACAGATCGTGCCTGGCGATGAAACGGAGTTCATCCCGCTGCCTGTGCCACGGGGCTGAGTATCCTGATGCGCTAGCGGCCACGCGCGTAAGCGGCCTCGCGCTGCTCCTGCAGGGTTTCGCGCCGGATATAGTCACGCACAAAGTCGCTGGCTGGAGCATGATGCAGGTTGTAGGGCGTATCCCACTGGGCGATGCGGCCTTTGTCCATGATGCCTATGCGGTCCGCAATGGCGAAGGCTTCGGCCTGATTGTGCGTGACGAGAATGGCCGTGTGGCCGGTCGCTTTGAGGATCTCGCGCACTTCGAAAGCCAGCCGTTCGCGGGTGTCGACGTCAAGGTTGGAAAATGGCTCATCCAGCAATAAGAGCCCGGGCGAGGGCGCCAGTGCTCGTGCCAGAGCGACGCGTTGCTGCTGGCCGCCAGAGATCTCATGCGGATAGCTTTGGGCGGCATGGGCCAATCCGACCAGTTCCAGCATTTCGCCGATGCGGATCCGCTGCCGATCCTTGGGTAGCCGACGCAGGCCGAAAGCCACGTTCTGGCTGACCGTCAGGTGCGGAAACAGCGCGTAATCCTGAAACATCATGCCCACATTGCGTCTCTCGGGCACGACTTGCTCGCCGGGTGCCGATAGCACGCGGCCGTCGAGCAGAATGCGGCCGGCACGTAGCGGCTCGAAGCCGGCTATGGCGCGCAAGACCGTGGTCTTGCCGCAACCAGATTCGCCCAGCAGGCAGCCGATCTGGTCGGCGGCAAGGCTCAGGCTCAGGTCGTCGACCACGCGTTTAATGCCCTGCGGGGTGTCGTAGCCCAAGGCGATGTGTTCGAGTTGAAGTAGATCGGGCACGGTATCAATGTCCCATTTTCAGATTGCTGCGCGCGAGCAGGATGACGGGAGCCAGGCCCGCAAGGACGATGGCCAGCGCCGCGACGGCGCCTTCCTCGTAGGTCCCGCGCGCCGCTTCGGCGTATAGCCAGGTGGCCAGGGTGTCGAAATTCATCGGCCGCAACAAAAGCGTGGCGGGCAGCTCTTTCATGGTGTCGACGAACACCAGTAAAGCGGCGGCGGCCAGCGCCGGACGCAACAGAGGCAGATGCACGCGGCGCAGGGTGCCGCCGACGGTTTCACCCAGCAGTCGCGAGGCCTGCTCGAGCGACGGCGGGATGCGCGCCAGGCCGGCCTCGACGCTGCCAGTGGAAATGGCCAGAAAACGGATGGTGTAGGCGCACACCAGCGCACCCGTGGTGCCCATGAGCAGCATGCCAGGCCAACCTAGCAGCCGTCCCGCAGCCTGGTCCACCCAGGCAAATGGCGTGAGCAGGCCGATGGCCAGTACTGTGTCCGGCACGGCGTAACCCAGGCTGGCGATGCGCGCGCACGCGCGGGCCGGGCCGGCGCCGGATCCGAGGTTGCGGGCCGCCCAGGCGACGGCCAGACCGCACAGAACAGTAATGACTGTGGCGCTGGCCGCAACCAGCAGCGTATTGCCCAGGCTGGCGAGTAGCTGGCCCGAGACACCACCGACCAGGTGCAGGCGCTTGTAGGTTTCCGCCAGCAGATAAAGGGCGGGAGCAACAAATCCCAGGATCACCGGAATCCATCCCAACAGACAGGCCGTCAGCGCAGCCAGGCCGCGCAGGCGCTGGGGTTGCATAGGGCGCATGCGCTGCGTGGTGGCGTAGCGTTGGCGGCGGCGTCCGCGCCGCTCCAGCAGCACTAGAGCAATGACCAGCGCGAGCATCGTCAGCGCGATCTGCGCCGCGCCGGCCAGATCCGAGCGAGTAATCCAGGTGGTGTAGACCGACACGGTCAACGTCTGCACCCCGAGAAACTCGGAGGCACCTATGTCATTGAGGGTTTCGAGCAGGGCCAGGCTCACGCCTACGGCGATGGCCGGCCGTGCCAGAGGCAGGGCCACGCGGAAGAATACCCCCGTGCGGCTGGCGCCCAGGCTGCGCGCAGCTTCAATGAGGCTGGCGGCCTGTGTCATAAACATGATGCGGGTGCTCAGATATACGTAGGGGTACAGAACGAAGCCCAGCACAAAAATGGCTCCGCCCAGAGAACGCAGGTCAGGCAAACGGAATTGTCGAGGGCTGTCGTATCCCAGCAGCGCACGGATGACCGATTGAACGGGGCCGATCGGGTGCAGCAGGTCCAGATAGGCAAACGCGATGATGTAGGTGGGAACAGCCAGCGGCAGCAATAAGGCCCAGACCAGGATGTTGCGGCTGGGAAAGTCATAGGCGGCCACCAGCCACGCAGATCCGGCCCCAGAACGGTGACCAGTATGCCAACACCCAGGAGAAGTTGAGCCGTGTTACTCAGCGCTTGAGGCAACACATAGGCGGCGAGATGATTCCAGTGGCCCAGGTCGGCATCCATCGCCCACCAGGCGAGACTGGCCAGAGGAACCAGAACGGCCAGAGCAATGAGGGCGGAGGCCAGCAGCCAGCCGCGGCCGCGCAAACCGGTGCTGTAGTGACGTGCCAGGGTTAGCTTGGAGATCATGTGCAAGAAAAACACAAAGCGGCCTTGGGGCCGCCTGTCTAGACTACCGGAGTGAAGGTTGTCGGCACCAGGAGGCTGCTCCTGGTGCCGCGACGGATCTGTTAGTTGTCGAAGCCGACTTTGTCGACCAATTCGCTGGCTTGCTTGCGGTACTTGGCGATTTCGGCAACCGGCAACGCATCGACGGTCAAGGGACCGAAACTGGCCACCACGGGGTCGAGCTTGACCCCCTTGCGCACGGGATACTCATAATTGGCCTGAGCGTAGAGCGTTTGGGCCGGCTCAGACACCAGGAATTCCAGCAGTTTGACGGCGTTGGCCTTGTGCGGGGCGTGGGCAGCGACCGCAGCTCCGCTGACATTGACGTGAGTGCCGCTGGTCTTTTTGTCAGCGAATGTTGGGCGGATGACCTTGATGGCATCGCCCCATTTACGGGCATCGGTGCCCGGTTCGGCATTTTTCATGTGGCCGACGTAATAGGCGTTGGCCAGGCCAATGTCGCAGATACCACCCAGAATGTCGCGCGCGACATCCCGATCACCGCCGGCTGCCTTACGCGCCAAGTTGGCTTTGACACCGCGCAACCATTTCTCGGTTGCCTCGGCGCCGTCGTGGGCGATCATGGCAGCGACCAAGGCGGTGTTATAGGGGTGCTGGCCGGAGCGGATGCAGACCTTGCCCTTGTACTTGGGGTCGGCCAGGTCTTCGTAGTGAAAGCTATCCAGCTTGAGGTCTTTTTCGGCATAGAGCACGCGGTCGCGCAGGGACAGTGCATACCATTTGCCGTCGGCGGCGCGCAGGTTGGCCGGAATGACGTCGTCCAGCGTGGCAGATTTGACCGGTTGCGTCACGCCGCCATCGACCAGGTCGATCAGATTTCCGATGTCCACGGTCATCAGCACGTCGGCAGGGGATTTTTGTCCTTCCGCCTTGACGCGTTCGAGCAGCCCGTCCTTGACAAAGACGGTGTTGACCTTGATGCCGCTGTCCTTGGTAAAGGCGTCCAGAAGCGGTTGAATGAGCTTGGGCTCTCGCGTGGTGTAGAGGCTGACTTCCTCGGCTGCACCGGCCTGGGTGGCAAATGCGGCAGCACCTGCGAGTGCCAAGGTGCGTAGCAGTGAGGTGAGGGCGGGACGCTGAATGGGCATGGTCGGATCTCCTGCTCGGCGCACGGGCGCGCCACACAAACGAAAATGATTATCAACAATCGCGCAAGATAGCAGGAAGCGCAAAAACGTTCAACTAAATGAAAGGTTTATATGTCTGACCTCGGGCAAGAGCAGCGAGACGAGAGTATTTCGGCAAGTCAGAAAGGAAGCGCTTCCACAGCATTTTGGGCTATATGGGTATAACCATTAATGAGAGCAATTATCAGATGGATGGGTTAGAATCGGTACTAACCCTAGGTCTATTCTGTGCGGTCGCACGGCGTCACAACTTCTACAACGATATGGCTGCTTTCAATACTGAGCGCGTGCTGAGCGTGCACCACTGGAACGACACTCTCTTTTCGTTTACCACTACCCGCGATGCTGCGCTGCGCTTTCATAATGGCCATTTCGTCATGATTGGTCTGGAGGTCGAAGGCAAGCCGCTGATGCGCGCCTACAGTATCGCCAGCGCCAATTACGAAGAGAATCTCGAGTTTCTCAGCATCAAGGTGCAGGATGGTCCGCTAACCTCGCGCCTGCAGCACCTCAAAGAGGGCGACAGCATTCTGGTCAGCCGCAAGCCGGTAGGTACGCTGGTCGCCGATGACCTGCGGCCGGGCAAGCATCTTTATCTGTTTGCCACAGGCACCGGGCTGGCGCCCTTCATGAGTATCATCAAGGACCCGGACGTCTACGAACGCTTCGATAAGGTCATTCTGCTGCACGGCGTACGCTTTGTCAGCGAGCTGGCCTATGCCGATTACATCGGCCAGGAACTGCCAGACAACGAGTTTTTTGGCGACGTGGTGCGCAACAAGTTGATCTACTATCCCACGGTGACGCGCGAGCCTTTTCGTAATCAGGGGCGCATTACCGAGCTGGTCGAAAACGGCAAGCTGTTCGAAGACATCGGCCTGCCGCCGCTCAATCCGGAAACTGACCGTGCCATGATTTGTGGCAGCCCGCACATGCTGGCCGATATCCGCGCCATGCTGGACGCTCGGGGTTTCGAAGTGTCCGCCGGCGTGGGCGAGCCAGGCGATTACGTCTATGAGCGGGCTTTCGTCGAGAAATAATTTACACGGTGTGCCGCCGGCCAAGCCCGTCATGTCGATGGCGGGCTTTTTTTTGGTTCATCGAGGAATACCGGGGAATGCAGACCGGATCTTGAGGAAGAAGTACTCCTGATCGCGGTAGCCGTAGGCGCGGCGCTTGATGACTTTGATGGTGTTGTTGATGCCCTCGACGATGCTGGTGTTGAGCCGGTGGCGACAGCGAGACAGAATCCCGTGCAGATAGGCTTTTAGCTTGAGCGCGAAGTGAGCCAAGGCGGCGATGCCGCTGCCCTGAGCCTGTTGCAGCCAGTGATCCCATGCCTGGCGGGCGTAGCCGGGGTGTTGGTAGAACCACAGCTGTTTGAGCTCATCGCGCATCAGATAAGCGGTGAGCAAGGGCTGGTTGGCCTGGAGCAACTCGTCCAACTTTACCGATTGGCACGGATCGAGGTTTTTGCGATTGCGCAGCAGTAGCCAGCGACTGGACTTGATCACCCGGCGGGCCGGCTTGTCGTGCCGCAACTGGTTCGCTTGGTCTACACGCACCCGGTCTATCACTTCACGGCCGTACTTGGCCACGACGTGGAACAGGTCGTAGACGATCTCGGCGTTGGGGCAGTTGGCCTGGATCTCCAGCTCATAGGCCGTCGTCATGTCGATCGCTACGGCCCGGATCTGCTGGGCAACTCCTGTTGGCAGTTGTTCGAAGAAGGCTCTGGCCGTCTCGCGCGAGCGGCCATCACCGATCCATAGCACCTGACGGCGGATCGGATCGACAACGACCGTGGCATAACGATGGCCCTTGTGTAGAGCGAACTCGTCCATCGCTAGGTAGTGGATCTGGCTCCAGTCCGGCTCTTGGATCGCCCGTCGCAGCAGGGCCTTGTCCAGCGCCTTGACCGTGTGCCAACCCAGTTGGAAGAAGCGCGCCACGGCCAGAATGTTGCTGGACTCAAGCAACTGGCTGACCGCCTCGGCCAGCCGGTCGGTCACTCGCTGGTAACGGCCCAGCCAGCTCAGCCTCTCCAGATGCGGTCCACCGCACTGCTCGCACCAGACCCGCCGACGCGGCACTACCAGCGTCACTCGCAGCGCCATTAGCGGCAGATCCCGCACCCGGCGCGTGGTCGTCTCATGCACCTGCCGACATCGGTTGCCGCAGTGCTCGCAGTGCATCGTTCGCGCTGAAGGCTTCAGGTAAATCGTGACCGTCCGGCTCTCACCTTCAGGCCACACGACCCGCTCCACCCGATAACCTTCCCACCCACCCAACCTCTCGATCGTCTTGCGGTCCAGCATGATCCCGGCCTTGATCCTTGAAAAATCAAGGATCAAGCGTAACGGCAATCAAGCACGGCTCCACGCTATTCCGCGATGAACCTTTTTTTAGTCGTGGTCCAGCAGCCTGGCCGTGGCCAGTGCGCCAGCGACTGCCAGTGCGATGGGCACCACGAAGTTATGGTTGACCTGGGTAAATTCCATGACAAGCACGATGGCCGTGAACGGCAGGTGCATGGAGGTGCCCAGAAAAGCCGCCGCTCCGATTACGGCATAAGCCCCCAGCGGCGCACCCGGCCAGAGCAGATTCCACACCCCGCCCAGCAGTGTGGCGAGCAGGGCGCCGCAGGCCATGCCCGGAGTCAGCAACCCGCCCGAGGCGCGTACGCGCAGCGCGCATGCACTGACCAGCATCTTCAGGCAGAGCAATACGGCAGCCATTCCCAGTGTCAACGCGCTGTCGAAACCGAGTTGCGCCGGGCCTTTGCCATTGCCCAGCAGCGCCGGAAAATACACCGACAGCAGCCCGATCGCGGTGAAATTGAGCAGAGCCAACACGATCAGCGGCCAGCCGCTCAGACTCTGTGCCCGTAGCTTTGCCTGATCGGTCATGCGTGAGAAAGCGTGCGCCACGGCCCCAATGATAGGGCCGGCAAGCATGGCCCACACGAGGATACTGGGATGGATTTCCAGCGGACCGATCACATACTGAAGACCCATGCCCAGCCCCAACCAAGCGACTGCCGCAGCGATCGCAGAGGTCGCAAGAGCGATGAGTGCAGCTTGCCAACAGAAGGTGGCAAGTAGGCCTTCCAGTGCAAAAACTGCGCCAGCCAATGGCACGTTATAGACGGCAGCAAGCCCCGCGCCTGCCGCGCAGGCGACCAGAATCCGCCGTTGCTCCGCATTCAGTCTCGCGTGGCGCGCCAATCCGCTTGCTAGCATGGCAGCCGCTTCTCGGGGCGCTGCCTCCCGCCCAAGGGGAGAGCCGAGTCCGACCGTGATGATCTGCAGAATTGCATGAGCCAACGTCGCGCCTGGCGGCATGGGGGGCGCGTCATCCGACAACGTGGCCTTGACGCTGACCAACGGGCGGCCCCAGCGGTATAGCGCTCCCCAACCCAGCCCGGCGACCAGGCCACACGCAATGAGCGCCATGACGCGCCGTTCGGGCGTGGCCGCCATGACCCCGTAGAGGAAGGCCCGGTGGCTGAAAAACAGATCGTCCAGACTGTAGCCGAACGCCAGATGTTGTACGGCATGCAGCAACATGGACAGCAATAGCCCTACGACGCCTGCGGACAGCCCCACAAGCAATACAGTCAGAGTAAACGTGGCGCGCGGACGAAGAGCGGGCGAGAACATGGCAAGATGCAGAGCAGAGGGACTTGAGATTGTAGGAGGGGGCAGCTTGCAGTTCCCTGGCAGCTTGCCACTTTCGCAAGTTTCTATTGCTGTTTAAACTTCGATAGTCATGTTTTTCGTCACTCAGGAGTCGCTCATGAGCAAGCAGATCATCCATACTGACGCGGCGCCGGCCGCTGTCGGCCCATACTCTCAGGCCGTGGCCGCGAGCGGTTCAACAACCGTGTATCTGTCTGGCCAGATCGGGCTGGAACCCGGCACTGGCGACCTCGTGTCCGAGAATTTTGACGCCCAAGTGCGCCAAGCTTTCGCCAATATGGAGGCCGTGGTCAAGGAAGCAGGCGGGTCCCTCAACGACATCGTCAAACTCACACTGTTCCTGACGGATTTGAATAAATTTACCGCTGCCAACGCCATCATGGCCGAGCTGATCCCACAGCCGTTTCCCGCACATTCGACCGTTGGCGTGGCCAGCCTCCCCAAGGGTGCGCAGTTCGAGGTCGAAGCCATTCTGGTTCTCTGATACGGCGAGCGCAGCATCCCTATGGCTGCTCAAGCGAAGGCCGCCAGCCGTGTAGCGAGCGGGCGCTCGGATACCGAGCGCCGGCTGCATAACCTCGGCCTGGTCGAGCCCGAAGATTTCGTGCTGCACCTGCCGCTGCGTTACGAAGACGAAACGCGTGTGCTTCCGATCTCTGCAGTCCGCCCCGGCTTTTCGGCCCAGGTAGAGGGCGAAATTCTGCGCTCGGAGGTGTTGTACCGGCCTCGCCGGCAGTTGACGGCTGTCATTGCCGATGAGAGCGGCGAACTGCAATTGCGTTGGTTCAATTTCTATCCCAGCCAACAGAAACAGTTGACCGCGGGCCGCCGTCTTCGGGCGCGCGGCGAGGTGCGTGGGGGGCTGTTTGGCCGCGAAATGGTGCACCCGCGCATGACCAATGCGGACGGCGCGTTGCCTGAGGCTCTGACGCCGGTATACCCCAGTACGGATGGCCTGGCCCAGCCTGTCTTGCGCCGCGCGGTCACGCAAGCCCTGCAACGCGTGGATCTGCATGACACCTTGCCGCTTGCCGTGCGCGAGCGCTACAGCTTGATGCCGTTCGATGATGCCGTGCGCCTGTTGCATGCTCCGGCGCCTGGCATTCCCGATACGGATCTGACTGAGCGTACCCACCCGGCCTGGCAGCGAATCAAGTTTGACGAGCTGCTGGCCCAGCAACTGTCCTTGGCGGCCGCGCGCGCGGCCAGGCGCGACAAGCGTGCGCCCTGCATGTCTGTCAACGCGGCCGAAGGCAGCCTGGTGGCGCGGCTGTACGCAGCCTTGCCGTTTATGCTGACTGGCGCCCAGCAGCGGGTGGTCGGCGAGATCGCCGCAGACCTGGCGCGCCCCTATCCCATGCATCGCCTGCTGCAGGGAGATGTCGGTAGCGGCAAAACGGTCGTGGCCGCGTTGGCGGCCGCTCAGGCCATCTCCAATGGTTTTCAGGTGGCTTTCATTGCTCCCACCGAGATTTTGGCCGAACAGCATTTTCGCAAGTTGCAGGCTTGGCTCGAGCCCCTTGGGGTATCGGTCGCATGGATGAGCGGCAGCCTGGCTGCCAAGGTGCGCCGCACCACCGCATCCGCCGTGCAGGCGGGCGAGGTGCAGTTGGTGGTGGGCACACAGGCGCTTATCCAGGACGGTGTCCACTTCTTCCGTCTGGGCCTGTCCATCGTCGATGAGCAGCACCGCTTTGGCGTCGGGCAGCGCTTGGCCCTGAGCCGCAAGGGCGAGCAGGCAGCAGGGCAGATAGTGCCGCATCAATTGAGCATGAGCGCGACGCCCATTCCGCGCACGCTGGCCATGACTTTTTTTGCCGATCTGGATGTTTCCGTCATCGACGAGTTGCCGCCAGGACGCACGCCAGTTTTGACCAAATTGTTGTCCGAAGCGCGCCGCGACGAGCTCATTGCGCATATCGCGCAGGCCGCGCGCTCCGGGCGTCAGGCGTACTGGGTCTGTCCGCTGGTCGAAGAAAGCGAGGCACTGCAATTGCAGACGGCCGTGGATACCTACGAAGCCATGTGCGTGGACTTGCCCGACCTGCGCGTCGGCTTGGTGCACGGGCGTCTGCCGCAGGCAGACAAAGCGGCTGTCATGCAGGCTTTTCGTGCTGGGGACGTCGACCTGCTGGTAGCCACGACGGTGATCGAAGTGGGTGTTGATGTCCCCAACGCTTCGCTCATGGTGATCGAGCACGCCGAACGCTTTGGCTTGGCGCAACTGCATCAACTGCGTGGACGCGTGGGCCGCGGCGAAGCGGAGTCTGTCTGCGTGCTTCTTTATCAAACGCCGCTATCGCAGGTTGCGCGCGAACGCCTGCGGGCCATGTTCGAGACCAATGACGGGTTTGAAATTGCCCGGCGAGACCTCGAGCAGCGAGGACCAGGTGAGTTTCTTGGTACGCGCCAATCGGGGATGGCCCTGTTGCGCTTTGCCGATATCGACCGCGATGTGGCGTTGGCCGAGGCGGCGCGCGACACGGCGGTGTATCTGCGCCAGCATGATCCCCAGGCTGTTCACGCGCATCTCGGCCGGTGGATGCGTGGGCGAGAGGATTTTCTGAGAACATGACGTCTCTTTATTGCGTGGATCGCCGCGAGCGGTCCTTTTCCCAGGAGTGGGCACGATGACCCTGACTGAACTGAAATACATCGTGGCAGTGGCGCGTGAACGCCATTTTGGCCGGGCGGCGGAGGCCTGTTTCGTCAGCCAACCGACATTGTCCGTGGCGATACGCAAGCTGGAAGATGAGCTCGGCGTCACGCTTTTCGAGCGTGGCGGCGCCGAAGTGGGTGTCACGCCGATTGGCCAGCGCATCGTCGCCCAAGCGCAAAAAGTGCTTGAAGAGAGCGCCAGCATCAAAGAAATCGCGCGTCAAGGGCATGATCCCTTGGAGGGCCCTCTGCGCGTGGGTGTCATCCACACGATAGGCCCCTATCTTTTGCCCAGGCTGGTGCCTGAGCAGATCGCGCGCACACCCCAGATGCCTTTACTTTTGCAAGAGAATTTCACCGTACGGTTGGTGGAGTTGCTGCGTCAGGGCGAGATTGATTGCGCCATCATGGCCTTGCCCCTTCCCGAAGCAGGGCTGGTGACTCAACCGCTCTACGATGAGCCCTTCCTGGTCGCCGTGCCACACGATCATGAGTGGGCCCAACGCAAATCCATTGACGCGCAGGACCTCAAGCAGCAAACCATGTTGTTGCTGGGCAGCGGGCATTGTTTCCGGGACCAAGTGCTGGAAGTCTGTCCGGAGCTGTCGCGTTTCTCTGCAACCAGCGACGGCATTCAGCGCACCTTCGAGGGCTCCTCCCTGGAGACCATCCGGCATATGGTGGCTGCCGGCATCGGCGTGACCGTGCTGCCTGTGACGGCGGTTCCTGAACATCCGTCCAGCAAAAGCCTGTTGAGCTATGTGCCCTTCGAAGGGCAGGCTCCGACACGGCGCGTCGTGCTGGCCTGGCGTCGTAGCTTCCCCCGTCTGACCGCCGTAGAAGCGCTGGCGCAGGCGGTTTACGCATGCGGTCTGCCTGGCGTGACCATGCTCAATGACGAGGCCGTCAGCGCGCAGGATCAGGCGGCCTGATCCAAGAGCGGAAATGGCCATCCGTCCATACCTTGACGCTGCGGATGCGCCTCGGTCGTGGTGGGTATGCCACGGGCCGAGGTCTGCCCTGATGGTGTCCCCCAATGGTATTCTTAGTGTGTTTTCGTAGCCTTTTGACAAGGAGCCCCACATGGCAAAATCGACCAAAAACAGCAGCGCCGCACCCCGTATCAATATCGGGATCTCCGACAAGGATCGTGCAGCGGTTGCCGGCGAACTGGCCAAGCTGCTGGCGGATTCGTATTCGTTGTACCTGATGACGCACAACTTTCACTGGAATGTCACCGGGCCGTTGTTCAATACGCTACACAACATGTTCATGACCCAGTACACGGAAGAGTGGGGGGCCCTGGACGCCATCGCTGAGCGCATCCGCGCCTTGGGTCACTATGCGCCCGGCACCTACCGCGAGTATGGCCAGCTGACATCTATCGAAGAACCCAGCAACGTACCGGAAGCGCTGGAGATGATTCGCATGCTGGTCAAAGGCAACGAGGCCGTGGCCAAAACCGCCCGTGCGGCGTTCGAGAAGGCCGATGCCGCCAACGATCAACCGACCGCCGACTTGCTGACGCAGCGTCTCGACGTGCACGAGAAGAACGCCTGGATGCTGCGCAGCCTGTTGCAATGACCTGTACGCCGAGTCAACTCGCATGATGGTGGTCACTGCTCTGGCATCAGGATGCCGGAGCAGTGACCGATCGGCGGCGAGGCTGCCGCTGAAACATCATTATGCAGGGGCGTTTTCCATGAAGCGCTCCAGCAACCGGCGCCCTTCGTTAAGGTTGCCCGTACGCAGGCTTTGCATCACCAATTCCACATTCGCTTCGCGATCCATCGGATTGCTCTCGATGACGCGTTTCGCGCTGGCAATCACCTCGTTCTGGTCTTTGGATTGCTGCCGCTGATCCTGGAACTCGCGTTTATGCGCATCCGATAGCGTGCGTTGCAGCGAGGGCAGTCCGGCATAGGTGGGATCGATGGCGCGTATGGCGCCTACGTCCTGCTCGGCCATCCGGAGGTTGCCGGCGATCAGATGGCGTCCCATCGAGCGAGCCAGGGCCCGCAGGTTCTTCTCTATCATGGCAGCAGTCTGCTCGGGGGTAAGCACGCCACTGTTGGCCAGCCTGCGGTAAACCGAAACGGCATCGGCATGCGCGCCCAATTGCACTAGCCGCGTCGCGGGAAGGAGTACGGTTTCCGATTCTGCGGGCAGGGCGGCTTCGGCCAGGCGGTGCCAGCACGCAACCGCTACCGCGCCATGGCCGTCGGCCTGCAGTTGTTTGGCGGCGCGCTGCACATAGCGTACGTCCACGGCGTTGAGGGCAGCCAGTTCCGCCAGCAATTGGATAGCCATTTCACTGCTTCGATACTCAGCACTGGTTTCATAGCTCTTGAGCAAGCGCCGATAAGCCTGATTGATTTCATCGTCGAGTTCGGTCTGGTGCTCGCCGGCCAGGATCTGCAGAGCATAGAAGGCGCCCAGGCTGGGCAACAGTGCACCCGCACGGCCGGCATGACGGACTTCGCGGCGGGCTCGCTTGAGCACATGTTCGCGCGCGCCCTGAAGGCTGGTGCTGTCCACCGCCTGGGTGGCTGCCAGAGCGCTGACCATGCTCGCACCCTCTTCCAAGGGCGTGCTGCTGCGCGTGGCGTGGCGTAAAGAACGTTCGGGTGCGGCCTGAGCGCTTACGCGGAAGGCTCGCTCAGCCTGTTCATTCTCGCCCAGGCGTGCATGAATGCGGCCCAGCAGCGTCGCGGTTTTTTCGTTGCGCTCGCACTGCAGCGACTCCTGGGCCCAGCCGCGTGCGGTATCAATCTGTCCTTGCTCGAAGGCGCACTCCGCTGCCTG